>NZ_JAGGNA010000001.1:3056501-3364376 GCF_017875765.1 Flavobacterium sp. CG_23.5
CTGGTCATATCTCCTACAATATCTCCTGGAATAAAGGCTGCAAATAATCCAACAATTACTAAAATTGCAATATTTGCTTTATATGGAGTTTTGTATTTTGAATGCAAATCGCTGAATGCTTTTGGTAATAAACCATCTTTACCCATAGCATAAAATACTCTGGATTGTCCTAATAACATCACTAAAATCACAGATGAGAATCCTGCTAATATGGCAATAGTTACTAATTGACCTAACCACGCATAACCGATCATATATTTATTGATTGCAAAAGCTACAGAAGCTTCTTTTCCACCAGTTCTAAAATCATCTACTGTGGCTACTCCAGTCAATACATGAGCAAAAAGGATGTATAACACGGTACAAACTGCAAGTGATCCTAATATCCCTATGGGCATATTTCTTTTAGGGTTTTTAGTTTCTTGTGCAGCAGTACTTACGGCGTCAAAACCAATAAAGGCAAAAAACACAGTTCCTGCAGCTCCAATTATTCCCCAAAAACCACCAAAATTATGATCGATACCATGTTCATCTGTAAAAATTGAACTTGCTGGGATATAAGGTGTATGATTTGCTGGATTAATAAAATTCCAACCAACAACAATAATTAATATTACAATAACAACTTTTACAACTACGATGATTCCGTTTACAAAAGCTGATTCTTGAATTCCTTTTATCAATAATAAACTGATAACCGCGACAATAAATAAAGCGGGTAAGTTGATTATTCCATGTTCTCCAGTTACCAAATCTGATTGAAATGGTGAATGAGAAAGAGAATAAGGAATTGGACTCATATGGAGCACATTAATCAGCAAATTGTTTAGATATTCACTCCAGGCGATTCCTACCGTTGCAGCTCCTACAGCATATTCAAGGATTAAATCCCAACCAATAATCCAGGCTAAAAATTCACCCATGGTGGCATAAGTATACGTATAAGCACTACCCGAAATTGGAATTGAAGAAGATAGTTCAGCATAGCATAATCCAGCTAAGGCGCATCCAATTGCTGCAACAATAAATGCTATTGTTACTGATGGCCCTGCATTTTGTGAGGCAGCCATGGCAGTTCTTACAAATAATCCTGCACCTATAATGGCGCCAATTCCTAATGCGATTAATGACCAAGCGGTTAGTGTTCTTTTTAATCCCTTTTCAGAATCGGCTGCTTCTGCTAAAAGCTGAGCCAATGGTTTTCTTTTCCAAATAGACATGTTTTATGGTTTTTTTTGTTATTAAGGTCCAAATGTATTCTTTTTTATAAAAAATAAAAACAATAATTAAGTTTTAAGTTGTTAAAACTGTGATTTTAATTTTTTTTGAGATGTAATTAGGAGGTAAGCTTTTTTTCTACCCATAAATTTGAAGGTTTAAGTGGTTCGTAATAACAATTTTGAGTGGACTTTCTAAATATTGTTTAAAGTGATTGGTGAGTCCTAAAATATTTCCTATTTTTAAAGTTCGCAAAAATCAATTTGTTAGATTTAATTAATTCGAATGGCATTTAATACAATAAATGAATATTTTAATTTTACACGAGAGCAACGTAAAGGTATTTTTGTATTAGTTGCAATTATTGTCGTTTTACAGCTGCTTTATTTTTATGTTGATTTTAGTGTTTTGGCAAAAGACTTTCCAGAGAAACGGAAATGGCTGTCACTTCAATCTCAAATTGATTCCATGAAAATGGATCGTAAAACCGAATCTCCTAAAATTTATCTTTTCAATCCAAATTTCATCACAGACTATAAAGGATACAAACTGGGAATGTCTGTTAAAGAATTAGATCGACTTTTTGCTTTTAGAAAAGAAAATAAATACGTTAATTCGTCTAAAGAATTTCAGCAGGTAACACAAATTTCTGATTCTTTGTTAAATGTGATGGCTCCGTTTTTCAAGTTTCCGGATTGGGTTAATAATAAAAAACAGTTTAAAGTCTATGAAAAATATCCAAATATGGCTTTCACCAAAAAGGAAAAAATAGTCTTTATCGATATCAATGAGGCTACACAGGAAAATCTAATAAAAATATACGGAATAGGAGAGGCTATTTCACTTCGTATTTTAAAGCTAAAAGAAAGTCTTGGAGGTTTTGTTTCTATGGAACAGATGAATGACGTTTGGGGATTATCTCCTGAGGTTATTGCCAACTTGAATACTCATTTCAAAGTTTTAGCGCAACCAAAAATTAAAAAAATAGATATTAATAACGCTTCATTAAAGGAACTTTCTCAATTTTCATACTTCAGATACCCGTTGGCAAAAGAAATTGTAACGTATAGAAGTATGAACGGAGATATTAAAAATATTGAGGATTTAACAAAAATTAAGGGTTTTTCTGTTGATAAAGCAAAGATAATTGCCTTATATTTGGACTTTAATTAGAAGTTTATAATTTGCTGCGTTAAAATTGTTTAAATTACTGCAAAATGGATGTTTTGTAGTACATTTTTTTAAAACTGTCGCTTTATTGTGAAACTTAAAAAAAACTTATATCTGAAATAGAAAGCTGCTGCTTTTTGTTTCAATCACTTAAATTTGTTAAAGAAAATACTAGTTATATGAATTCAATTTATTTTACAGAAGAACATCAATCATTTAGAAACAGTTTAAAAGATTTTTTACAAAAAGAAGTCGTGCCTCATATTGAAAAATGGGAGAAAACAGGCACTATTGAACGCTTTATATGGAAAAAGTTTGGAGAAATGGGCTTTTTCGGAATAGGCTATCCGGAGGCTTATGGCGGATTGAATTTAGATTTATTTTATACCGTTATTTTTTTAGAAGAACTTCAAAAAATTAAATCATCTGGTTTTGCGGCTGCTATGTGGGCACATTCTTATTTAGCTATGACCCATTTGAACGCAGAAGGTGACGAAAGAATAAAACAAGATTATTTAGCTCCAAGTATTGCTGGGGAAAAAATAGGTGCGTTGTGTATAACAGAACCATTTGGCGGTAGTGATGTTGCTGGTATGCGTACTAATGCAGTAAGAAAAGGAGATAAATATATTATCAATGGTTCTAAAACATTCATTACGAACGGTATTTATGCAGATTATTATATCGTTGCTGCAAAAACAAGTCCCGAGCTTGGGAATAAAGGAATAAGTATCTTTTTGATGGATAGCAACTTGAAAGGTGTTTCTGCTGTTAAACTTGATAAGTTAGGCTGGAGAGCTTCAGATACTGCAGAAATAGCATTTGATAACGTGGAAATTCCGGTAGAGAATTTGATGGGAGAAGAAGGAAAAGGGTTCCCATATATTATGCAACATTTTGCTTTGGAGCGTTTGATTATGGCTATAAATGCTCATGCAAGAGCGGAGTATGCAATTGATTACACAATTGAATACATGTCGCATCGCGAGGCTTTTGGAAAAAAAATAAATAAGTTTCAGGCCTTGAGACATACTATAGTTGAACATGCAACAGAAGTAGAGCATTGTAAAGTCTTTAATTATGCTGCTGTAGCGCGATTAGACAAAGGAGAATATGTAGTTAAAGAGGCAACTATGGCTAAATTAAAATCTACGAAAGTTGCTGATGAAACAATTTACAGTTGTTTACAAATGCTGGGAGGTTATGGTTATATGGAAGAATATCCTTTAGCACGTTTGTTTAGAGACAGTCGCTTAGGACCAATCGGTGGTGGAACTTCAGAAATTCTTAAGGAGATATTAGCAAAAATGATAATTGATAAACAAGATTATAAGCCAGCGGTGAAATAGTAGCACAATCAAAATAAAAAAAAATCATTGATGACCACATGTTTTTATGTTATGTTGGTTTGTTTTGAACTTGTTAGATTCTATTAAATTGCAAATGTTTTACAAGCTGTGCTTGTATGGGATTTATTGAAAGTGTAAGAAATCATAAATTTTAAAAAAGAGTCAATTTGTTATTGACTCTTTTTTTGTGTGAAGGATAGTAGTGGAAATCCTTTTACGAAGCCTTGCGGAGTAAAAGATTGCAACGAATAGCCTGACGGCAAAACGGAATGTTATTTTGGACTCAAATAGTGTATTTGCCGGCACACCAAAAATAAATTGACAATTCGTAAGTCATAAGTCAAAATAATGTTTACTTTTGCACACTTAAAGAAAGGGGGTGTCTATATTATGTTAATTATACCAATTAAAGACGGAGAAAATATCGATAGAGCATTAAAACGCTACAAAAGAAAATTTGATAAAACAGGAACTGTTCGTCAACTAAGAGCACGTACTGCTTTTATTAAGCCTTCAGTTACAAATAGAATCAAAATTCAAAAAGCGGCTTATATCCAAAATATGAGAGATAACTTAGAGAGTTAGTCAATATCTATTAAAATAAATTACCGTTAGTCATTAAAAGTTTTATAACTTTGATGCTAACGGTTTTTTTATGAATACTAAAGACGCATTTCGAGATTATCTACAATTAGAGAAAAAATATTCTCCACATACCGTAAATGCGTATTTGAATGATTTAACAGACTTCGAAACATTCAACAAACTTCATTTTGATCAGGAAAACGTCGAGCAGGTGAATTACAGCCAAATTAGAAATTGGATTGTTTCGCTTGTGGATGCTAATTTGTCAAATGTCTCCGTCAATAGAAAAATTGCCTCCCTAAAAGCATTTTATAAATTTCTATTAAAAATAAAACAGATAGATGTCAGTCCTTTGTTAAAGCATAAAGCGCTTAAGACTCCAAAAATATTACAAATTCCATTTTCTGAAAAAGAAGTATTGGATGTGTTATGCCATATGCAAAGTCCTGTAGGTTTTGAAGAAATTAGAAATAAGCTTATCATAGATTTATTTTACACTACCGGAATGCGTAGAACGGAGTTGATTCACATTAAAATTAGCAATGTTAATTTGTCTGGCCATACAATCAAGGTGCTTGGTAAAAGAAATAAAGAAAGAATACTTCCCGTTTTGCCAATAATTACAGAGCAATTCTCGTTGTATGTAAGAGAGCGATTGTGTCTGGAATCCATTGTTGATAGTGAATATTTTTTTCTCACAAAAAAAGGGTTAAAATTAAACGATTCCTTTGTGTATCGATTAATAAATACTTACTTTAGTACAGTGTCAGAGAAGGTAAAAAAAAGCCCGCATATATTGAGGCATACGTTTGCAACTCATTTATTAAACAATGGGGCCGATTTAAATTCAGTGAAAGAATTGTTAGGTCATTCAAGTCTGGCATCGACTCAAATTTATACGCATAACAGTTTGTCTGAACTAAAAAAAGTGTACCAAGAGGCGCATCCAAGGAATAAAAAATAATTCATGAAGTGTTTAACTATTAAAAAAAATGATTATGAAGGTAAGTATTCATGCAGTTAACTTTACAGTTGACAAAAAGCTAGTAGATTTTGTTCAAGAAAGAATGGATAAATTAGAAAAGTACTATGACAAAGTAGTATCAGCAGATGTTTTTTTGAAAGTTGAAAAGACAAGTGTTAAGGAAAATAAATGTGCCGAGATAAAATTAAATATTCCAGGCGATGATTTTTTGGTGAAAAAGCAGTGCAAAACTTTTGAAGAAGCGGTGGATCTTTCGATAGAATCTCTGGAGCGATTATTGGTAAAAAAGAAAGAAAAAATAAGAGAGCAGATATAATATGAATTTTTTATTAAAAAATGTTTTGATTGAGAGATAAAATCTATACATTTGCAGTCCGTTAGAAATAGCGGACTTTTTTTATTGATTTTGCCAGCGTAGCTCAGTTGGCTAGAGCAGCTGATTTGTAATCAGCAGGTCGTGGGTTCGAGTCCCTCCGCCGGCTCAAAATAAAACTGAGGTTTTGATAAGCTGAAATAAAATAAGAAAAGAGGGGAGATACTCAAGCGGCCAACGAGGGCAGACTGTAAATCTGCTGTGTAAACTTCGCAGGTTCGAATCCTGCTCTCCCCACAAATTTAGATTTTTGAATCTAAAGTTTAAAACTCTGCCGGTGTAGCTCAGGGGTAGAGTGCTTCCTTGGTAAGGAAGAGGTCTCGGGTTCAATTCCCGACATTGGCTCAAGTAAGTAGGAGATTGAAATTAAATATATAACTAGATTAAAAATTAAGTAAAATGGCAAAAGAAACCTTTAACCGTAACAAGCCCCACTTAAACATTGGTACAATTGGGCACGTGGATCACGGAAAAACTACATTAACTGCAGCGATAACTAAAGTGTTATCTGATGCTGGTTACTGTCAAGCAAAATCATTTGATCAAATTGATAATGCACCAGAAGAAAAAGAAAGAGGTATTACAATTAATACATCACACGTTGAGTATGAAACTGCTAATCGTCATTACGCTCACGTTGACTGTCCAGGTCACGCGGATTACGTAAAGAACATGGTTACTGGAGCTGCTCAGATGGATGGTGCTATTCTTGTTGTTGCTGCTACTGATGGACCAATGCCACAAACACGTGAGCATATCCTTTTAGGTCGTCAGGTTGGTATTCCTAGAATGGTTGTATTCATGAATAAAGTGGATATGGTTGATGATGAGGAATTACTTGAATTAGTTGAGATGGAAATCAGAGACTTGTTATCTTTCTACGAATATGATGGAGATAATGGTCCAGTTGTTCAAGGTTCTGCTTTAGGTGGATTGAACAATGATCCAGTTTGGGTACCAAAAATTCTTGAATTGATGGAAGCTGTAGATTCTTGGATCGAAGAGCCAATAAGAGATGTTGCAAAACCTTTCTTAATGCCTGTTGAAGATGTATTCTCAATTACTGGTCGTGGAACTGTTGCTACAGGTCGTATCGAAACAGGAGTTGCTAATACAGGAGATCCAGTTGAAATCATTGGTATGGGAGCTGAAAAATTAACTTCTACTATTACTGGAGTTGAGATGTTCCGTAAAATCCTTGATAGAGGAGAAGCTGGAGATAACGTAGGTATTCTTTTAAGAGGTATTCAAAAAGAAGACATCAAAAGAGGAATGGTTATTTGTAAGCCAGGTTCAGTTAAACCACACGCGACATTTAAAGCTGAGGTTTATATCTTGAAAAAAGAAGAAGGTGGTCGTCACACACCATTTCATAATAATTACCGTCCACAGTTTTACGTACGTACAACTGACGTAACAGGTATCATTACTTTGCCAGCAGGTGTAGAAATGGTTATGCCTGGGGATAACTTAACTATTGATGTAGTATTGCTTAGTGCAATTGCATTAAATGTTGGTTTACGTTTTGCTATCCGTGAAGGTGGTAGAACAGTAGGTGCTGGTCAGGTAACTGAGATAGTAGCTTAATCCTATTAAATAAATTATAAAGCCAGTGACACCTAGGTTGTTGCTGGCTTTTAACAAACGGGCGTAGTTCAAGGGTAGAATAGCGGTCTCCAAAACCGTTGATGGGGGTTCGAATCCCTCCGCCCGTGCAAATAAACTAAATCATAATGGCAAAAGTTGTTAATTATATATCGGAAGCATTCGAAGAATTAAAGTCAAATGTAACTTGGCCTGAGTGGGCTGAAGTACAACGTCTAACAATTATTGTGGCTGTCTTTTCAGTAGTATTCGCTTTGGCAACATGGGGAGTTGATGAAATTTTCGCCAAAGCCTTAGCTGGATTTTTTAACTGGATAAAAGCATAATTTTTGTTATGGCAGATAATAGTATAAAAAAGTGGTATGTCGTTAGAGCAGTAAGTGGACAAGAGAATAAAGTGAAAGCATACATCGAAACTGAGATCGCAAGATTAGGGATGGGTGATTATGTTTCGCAAGTTCTGGTTCCTACTGAAAAAGTGGTTACTGTTAAGGAAGGGAAAAAAATAATCAAGGATAAAGTTTATTTTCCTGGTTACGTAATGATTGAAGCAAACCTAATTGGAGAAATACCTCATATTATTAAGTCTATAACAAGTGTTATTGGTTTTTTAGGTGAAACCAAAAATGGTGAGCCTGTTCCATTGAGAGTTTCTGAAGTCAACAGAATGTTAGGTAAAGTGGATGAGTTGGCTGTTAATACGGACACTCGTTCTATCCCATTCAATATAGGAGAAACTATAAAAGTTGTTGATGGTCCATTTAACGGTTTCAACGGTACCGTTGAAAAAATAAATGAAGAAAAGCGTAAACTTGAAGTAATGGTTAAGATTTTCGGAAGAAAAACACCATTAGAATTAAGTTTTATGCAAGTTGAAAAAGTATAATTTTTGTTACATCTATAATATCCATCATAATCGCTTCCAATGATTATGGTGTTAAATTTTTTAAAAAATGGCTAAAGAAATTAGTAAGGTAGTTAAACTACAAGTTAAGGGAGGTGCTGCGAATCCATCGCCACCGGTTGGACCTGCTTTAGGAGCTGCTGGGGTAAACATCATGGAGTTTTGCAAGCAATTTAATGCTAGAACTCAAGATAAACCCGGCAAAATATGCCCAGTACAAATTACTGTGTATAAAGACAAATCATTTGATTTTGTTGTAAAAACTCCTCCAGCAGCAGTTCAGTTAATGGAAGCTGCAAAGCTAAAATCTGGTTCTGGTGAGCCTAATCGTAAAAAAGTAGCTAGTGTTACTTGGGAACAAATTAGAGCTATTGCTGAAGACAAGATGCCAGACTTAAATGCATTCACTATGGAGTCTGCAATGAGTATGGTTGCTGGAACAGCTAGATCTATGGGTATAACTGTATCAGGAGATTCTCCTTTTTAATTAAGAGAAAGACATGGCAAAATTGACAAAAAAGCAAAAAGAGGCTGCTTCAAAAATTGAAAAGAACAAACTATATTCTCTTAAAGATGCTGCGGCATTGATAAAAGTAGTTGCTTCTGCAAAATTTGATGAGTCTGTTGATATCGCAGTTCGTTTGGGTGTAGATCCAAGAAAAGCGAATCAAATGGTTAGAGGTGTGGTAACATTACCTCATGGAACTGGTAAAGACGTTAAAGTATTAGCATTGGTTACTCCAGACAAAGAAGCGGAAGCTTTGGCAGCAGGAGCGGACTTTGTAGGTCTTGACGATTATTTACAAAAAATCAAAGACGGTTGGACAGATGTTGATGTAATCATCACGATGCCTTCTGTTATGGGTAAATTAGGTCCATTAGGTCGTATATTAGGACCTAGAGGTTTAATGCCTAACCCTAAAACAGGTACTGTAACTATGGATGTTGCAAAAGCTGTTGCAGAGGTAAAAGCTGGTAAAATTGACTTTAAAGTTGATAAAACTGGTATAGTGCATGCAGGAATTGGTAAAGTTTCTTTTGGAACTGAACAAATTATTGACAATGCTCACGAAATTATTCAAACATTAATCAAACTTAAACCAACTGCGGCTAAAGGAACTTACATCAAAAGTATTTACCTAACTAGCACAATGAGTCCTGCAATTGCATTGGATCCTAAAGCAGTATAATTGGTAGTTAAAAATTTTTAGTATGACTAGAGAAGAAAAATCAATCGCGATTGAAGTTTTAACTGCACAGTTAGCCGGTACAAACATTGTTTATGTATCTGATATTTCTGGAATGAATGCAGAAACTACTTCAAACTTGAGAAGAGCTTGTTTTAAAGCAGGTATTAAATTAGAGGTTGTAAAGAACACTTTGCTTGCAAAAGCAATGGAAGCTTCTGATAAAGAATTTGGTGAGCTTCCATCTGTATTGACTGGAAACAGCGCTATCTTCATTTCGGAGATTGCTAATGCACCTGGAAAAATAATTAAAGATTTCAGAAAAAAGTCGGCTACACCTATATTAAAGGGAGCTTATGTTAATGCTGAAGTTTATATTGGAGATGATCAATTAGATGCATTAGCAACTATTAAATCTAAAGAAGAGCTTATCGGCGAAATCATTGGATTGCTTCAATCACCAGCTCAAAGAGTTATTTCTGCTCTTCAAAACCAATTCGCAAAAAGCGAAGAGGCTTCAGAAGAAGTAGAAGCATAATAAAAATAGAGTTTTGCTCTAGTTTTTATTTAAAAAAGCGCACAATAAATAAATTATATTTTTACAAATCATTTTAAAACGATAGAAAAAATGGCAGATTTGAAACAATTCGCAGAACAATTAGTTAACCTTACAGTAAAAGAAGTTAACGAATTAGCAACAATATTAAAAGATGAATACGGTATCGAACCAGCTGCTGCAGCTGTAGTAGTTTCTGGTGGTGGTGAAGCTGCTGCTGAAGATGTTCAAACAGAATTTACAGTGGTATTAAAAGCAGCAGGTGCTTCTAAATTAGCAGTTGTAAAATTAGTTAAAGAACTTACAGGTTTAGGTTTGAAAGAAGCTAAAGATGTAGTTGATAGCGCACCAAGTAATGTAAAAGAAGGTGTTTCTAAAGAAGAAGCTGAAGGGCTTAAAAAATCTTTAGAAGAAGCTGGAGCTGAGGTTGAGCTTAAATAGTTTAACTCTTTTTGAGAACTAGGTTTAGGTCTTTGGATATATATCCAAGACCTAAACCATTTTTCGTATAACAAAAGTCTACCTTGTATAAGTACATATTAGTCTTTTAAAATAATTCATTTTACCCATTACGAGGAAAAAAAATTAACAGATAATAAGAAAGTAGTTATCTTAAATTGGTTTTTAAAGATGTAATGGTTGTAAAAGAAAAGTGTAAATAAACAATATTTACACAAAAAAATTACTTTTTTAATCAAAATTTTGTCAATTGATGCTAACAAATCAGACTGAAAGATTGAATTTTGCCTCTACTAAAAATATTCCTGACTATCCAGATTTTCTAGATGTTCAGGTTAAATCGTTTAAAGATTTTTTTCAATTAGAAACTAAATCTGACGAAAGAGGCGACGAAGGGCTTTACAATACCTTCATGGAAAACTTCCCTATTACTGATACAAGAAACAATTTTGTATTAGAATTTCTTGATTATTTTGTAGATCCCCCACGTTACACAATTCAAGAATGTATAGAAAGAGGTCTTACTTATAGTGTGCCTTTAAAAGCAAGGTTAAAACTGTATTGTACAGATCCAGAACATGAGGATTTTGAAACAATTGTTCAAGATGTATATCTTGGTACGATTCCTTATATGACACCAAGCGGTACCTTTGTTATTAATGGTGCTGAGCGTGTAGTTGTTTCTCAATTACACAGATCACCAGGTGTTTTCTTTGGTCAATCATTCCATGCAAATGGAACAAAATTATATTCTGCTAGGGTAATTCCTTTTAAAGGTTCTTGGATAGAATTTTCTACAGATATAAACAGCGTAATGTATGCTTATATTGACAGAAAGAAAAAATTACCTGTAACTACTTTATTCCGTGCAATTGGATTCGAAAGAGACAAGGATATCCTAGAGATTTTCGATCTTGCAGAGGAAATTAAAGTATCTAAAACAGGACTTAAAAAATATATCGGTAGAAAATTAGCTGCTCGTGTATTGAATACATGGCATGAAGATTTCGTAGATGAAGATACTGGTGAAGTAGTTTCTATCGAACGTAACGAAATAATCCTTGATAGAGATACAATTATCGATAAAGATAATGTGGAAGAAATCATTGATTCTAACGTTAAATCTATTTTGTTGCATAAGGAAGATGCTAATCAAGGGGATTATGCCATCATTCACAATACGCTTCAAAAAGATCCAACAAATTCTGAAAAAGAAGCTGTTGAGCATATCTACAGACAATTGCGTAACGCAGAACCGCCTGATGAAGAAACTGCTCGTGGTATTATAGATAAATTATTCTTCTCTGATCAACGTTACAACTTAGGTGAAGTAGGTCGTTATAGAATGAATAAAAAACTTGGTTTAGATATTCCAATGGAAAAGCAAGTGCTTACCAAAGAAGATATCATTACCATTGTAAAATATTTGATTGAATTAATCAACTCTAAAGCAGAGATTGATGATATTGATCACTTATCAAACCGTCGTGTTAGAACAGTTGGAGAACAATTGTCTCAACAATTCGGTGTTGGTTTAGCTCGTATGGCCAGAACCATTAGAGAGCGTATGAACGTTAGAGATAACGAGGTGTTTACACCAATAGATTTGATTAATGCTAAAACATTATCATCTGTTATCAACTCTTTCTTTGGAACAAACCAGTTGTCTCAGTTTATGGATCAAACGAATCCACTAGCGGAGATAACACACAAGAGAAGATTATCTGCACTAGGACCAGGTGGACTTTCGAGAGAAAGAGCAGGTTTTGAGGTACGTGACGTTCACTATACGCATTACGGACGTTTATGTCCAATTGAAACTCCAGAGGGACCAAACATTGGTTTGATTTCATCTCTAGGTGTTTATGCTAAAGTAAACGGAATGGGTTTCATCGAAACGCCTTACCGTAAAGTAACTAATGGAACTGTAGATTTAGTTTCTACTCCAGTTTACTTAAGCGCAGAAGAAGAAGAAGGAATGATGATTGCTCAGGCAAACATTCAAATGGATGCTACTGGAAAAATTACTGCCGAAGACGTAATTGCACGTCAAGAAGGTGATTTCCCAGTAATTGAACCAACAAGAGTAGATTATACCGATGTTGCTCCAAACCAAATTGCTTCTATCTCAGCTTCTTTGATTCCTTTCTTAGAACATGATGATGCGAATAGAGCCTTGATGGGATCTAACATGATGCGTCAGGCCGTACCATTAATTCGTCCTGAAGCTCCAATTGTTGGAACTGGTTTAGAGCGTCAAGTTGCTTCTGATTCTAGAGTTTTAATTAACTCAGAAGGAGATGGAGTTATTGAATATGTAGATGCAAATATTATCACTATCAAATACGATCGTTCTGAGGAAGAAAGAATGGTAAGTTTTGAGCCTGATGAAAAAACATACAATCTAATTAAATTTAGAAAAACCAATCAAGGTACAAGTATCAATCTAAAACCTATCGTTAGAAAAGGGGATAGAGTGGTTCCTGGACAAGTATTGTCAGAAGGTTATGCGACTCAAAATGGTGAATTAGCTTTAGGTAGAAACCTCAAAGTTGCATTTATGCCATGGAAAGGATACAACTTTGAGGATGCGATTGTAATTTCTGAAAAAGTAGTTCGTGACGATATTTTTACCTCTATTCACGTTGATGATTATTCATTAGAAGTTAGAGATACTAAATTAGGTAACGAAGAATTAACGAATGATATACCAAACGTTTCTGAAGAAGCTACTAAAGATTTAGATGAAAATGGTATGATTAGAATTGGAGCCGAGGTTAAACCTGGTGATATTCTTATCGGAAAAATTACTCCAAAAGGGGAATCAGATCCTACTCCGGAAGAAAAATTGCTTCGTGCAATCTTCGGGGATAAAGCAGGTGATGTGAAAGATGCTTCGTTAAAAGCATCACCATCTTTACACGGTGTTGTTTTAGATAAAAAATTGTTCGCAAGAGCAGTAAAAGATAAACGTAAACGTACACAAGACAAGGATGCTTTAGGAGCGCTTGAAATGGAGTTTGAAGTTAAATTTGTTGAATTGAAAGACAAATTAGTTGAAAAACTTTTCTTGATTGTAAACGGAAAAACCTCTCAAGGTGTAATGAATGATTTGGGTGAAGAAGTTTTACCAAAAGGTAAAAAATATACTCAAAAAATGCTTTATGCTGTTGAAGATTTTGCTCACTTAAGTAAAGGTCAATGGGTTGCTGATGATGCAACTAATAAAATGGTTAATGATTTAATTCATAACTATAAAATTAAATTGAACGATTTACAAGGGGCATTACGTAGAGAGAAATTCACAATTACAGTTGGTGATGAATTGCCAGCAGGAATTTTGAAATTAGCTAAAATTTATATTGCTAAGAAACGTAAACTGAAAGTTGGGGATAAAATGGCAGGACGTCACGGTAACAAAGGTATTGTTGCTCGTATTGTTCGTCATGAAGATATGCCTTTCCTTGAAGACGGAACGCCAGTTGATATCGTGTTGAACCCATTAGGTGTACCTTCGCGTATGAACATTGGTCAGATTTATGAAACAGTTCTTGGTTGGGCTGGACAGAATTTGGGTAGAAAATTTGCTACACCAATTTTTGACGGAGCAACTTTAGACCAAATTAATGAATTGACTGACGAAGCTGGAGTGCCACGTTTTGGACATACACATTTATATGATGGTGGTACAGGAGAGCGTTTCCATCAAGCGGCAACAGTAGGAGTTATCTACATGTTGAAACTTGGACATATGGTTGACGATAAAATGCACGCACGTTCTATAGGTCCATACTCGTTGATTACTCAACAACCACTTGGGGGTAAAGCTCAATTTGGAGGCCAACGTTTTGGAGAGATGGAAGTTTGGGCACTTGAGGCTTATGGAGCATCAAGTACGCTGAGAGAAATCTTGACTGTGAAGTCTGATGATGTTATCGGTAGAGCTAAAACTTACGAAGCAATCGTTAAGGGTGAATCTATGCCAGAACCAGGATTACCTGAATCATTCAACGTATTAATGCATGAATTGAAAGGTCTTGGACTTGACATTCGTTTAGAAGAATAAATAATAATTTGTCACTGTAGAGACGCGATTATTCGCGTCTCTACTTTGGCATTTATAAAGGTTTTTAGGATTTATACCCGTAACCCGTTCCGATTTTTTATTTAAACCAATAGGTTTTGTAAATAGCACTTCAAAATTTTTATTTGAAGTTTAGAGAAGTAATTCGAGGTACTGTTAATAGTCGCAAGTCAAATGTATTAAAGTCTTAAAGTCGTCAGCGGCTTTCGACCTTCGACTTTCAAACTTTCGACTTAAACAAGAATCAATTTTTAATTGCAAATAAATCAATAGTAAAAACTATGATGAATAATAGAAATAATAACAATAAAGATAAAAACCCTGTAAAAAGGTTTAATAAAATCTCAATAGGACTTGCTTCTCCTGAATCTATCTTGAAAGAATCAAGAGGTGAAGTATTAAAGCCTGAAACTATCAACTACAGAACGCACAAACCAGAGCGTGATGGACTTTTCTGTGAACGTATTTTCGGACCAGTAAAAGATTTTGAATGTGCTTGTGGTAAATATAAAAGAATACGTTACAAAGGAATCATCTGTGACCGTTGTGGTGTTGAAGTTACTGAGAAAAAAGTACGTAGAGACAGAGTAGGTCACATCAATCTTGTTGTGCCAATTGCTCATATCTGGTATTTCCGTTCTCTTCCAAATAAAATTGGTTATATCCTTGGACTTCCTTCTAAGAAATTAGACATGATTATCTACTACGAAAGATACGTAGTAATCCAAGCAGGTATCGCTAAAAATGCAGAAGGTGAATCAGTACAAAGATTAGACTTTTTGACAGAAGAAGAATATTTAAATATTTTAGACACTCTTCCTGCTGACAACCAGTATCTTGATGATTTTGATCCTAATAAATTTGTTGCCAAAATGGGAGCAGAGTGTATTATGGATTTATTAGCAAGAATTGATTTAGATCAATTGTCTTACCAATTGAGACATAACGCTAATAATGAAACGTCTAAACAACGTAAAACGGAAGCATTAAAAAGGTTACAAGTTGTGGAATCTTTCCGTGAGTCTAACTTGAACCGTGAGAATCGTCCTGAATGGATGATTATGAAAGTGGTACCAGTTATTCCACCAGAATTACGTCCACTTGTGCCACTTGATGGAGGTCGTTTTGCAACTTCAGATTTGAATGATTTATACCGTCGTGTAATTATACGTAACAACCGTTTGAAAAGATTAATGGAGATTAAAGCTCCAGAAGTTATCTTAAGAAACGAAAAACGTATGTTGCAGGAATCTGTAGATTCACTTTTCGATAATACTCGTAAAGCATCTGCAGTAAAAACAGAATCAAACAGACCATTAAAATCTTTATCTGATTCCCTTAAAGGTAAACAAGGACGTTTCCGTCAAAATTTACTTGGAAAACGTGTGGATTATTCTGCTCGTTCGGTAATTGTTGTTGGACCTGAATTGAAATTATCTGAGTGTGGTATCCCTAAAGATATGGCTGCCGAATTATACAAACCTTTCGTTATCCGTAAATTGATAGAAAGAGGAATTGTAAAAACGGTAAAATCAGCTAAGAAAATAATAGATAAGAAAGAGCCTGTAGTTTGGGATATCCTTGAAAATGTAATCAAAGGTCACCCAATATTACTGAATCGTGCTCCTACTTTGCACAGATTAGGTATCCAAGCATTTCAACCAAAATTAATTGAAGGAAAAGCAATCCAATTGCACCCTTTAGTTTGTACTGCATTTAATGCGGATTTTGATGGGGATCAAATGGCAGTTCACTTACCGTTAGGACCAGAAGCTATTTTGGAAGCTCAATTGTTAATGTTGGGTTCTCACAATATCTTGAATCCTGCAAATGGTGCGCCAATTACGGTACCTTCTCAGGATATGGTTTTGGGTCTATATTATATGACCAAAGAACGTTTATCAACTCCTGAGCTTAAAATTTTAGGAGAAGGAATCACTTTTTATTCTGCTGAAGAAGTAAATATTGCTTTAAATGAAGGTAGATTAGAATTGAATGCTTCTGTAAGAATTAGAGCAAAACATTTTAATGAAGCAGGTGACTTGGTGTACCAAATCATAAAAACAACTGCTGGACGTGTATTATTTAATGAAGTAGTACCGGAAGCAGCTGGATATATCAATGATGTATTGACTAAGAAAAATCTTAGAGACATTATTGGACACGTTTTAAGTTCTACTGATGTGCCTACAACTGCAGCTTTCTTGGATAACATGAAAGACATGGGTTACAAATTTGCCTTTAAAGGTGGTTTGTCATTCTCACTTGGAGATATTAGAATTCCAGAACAAAAACCAAAATTAATTGCAGACGCCAGAGAACAAGTTCAAGGGATTTCTGCTAATTATAACATGGGTCTTATCACTAATAACGAACGTTACAACCAAGTTATTGATGTTTGGACTTCAGCGAATGCTCAACTTACAGAATTAGCAATGAAAAACATTAGAGAAGACCAACAAGGTTTCAACTCAGTGTATATGATGCTTGATTCTGGAGCAAGGGGTTCCAAAGAACAAATTCGTCAGTTAACCGGTATGCGTGGTTTGATGGCTAAGCCAAAAAAATCTACTGCTGGTGGTGGTGAAATTATTGAAAACCCGATTCTTTCTAACTTTAAAGAAGGTCTTTCTATTCTTGAGTATTTTATTTCTACTCACGGTGCGCGTAAAGGTCTTGCGGATACGGCATTGAAAACTGCCGATGCAGGATATTTAACAAGAAGATTGCATGATGTATCTCAAGATGTTATTGTTAACATCGATGATTGTGGTACACTTAGAGGTGTTGAAGTTTCAGCATTGAAGAAAAATGAAGAAATAGTTGAAACTTTAGGAGAAAGAATTTTAGGACGTGTTGCATTGCAAGACATAATTAATCCTTTAACTAATGATATTCTTGTACGTTCAGGCGAGCAAATCACTGAAGCATTGATGAAACAAATTGAAGCTTCTCCAATTGAGAAAGTAGAAGTTCGTTCACCACTTGTTTGTGAAGCATTGAAAGGTATTTGTGCCAAATGTTACGGTAGAAATTTAGCTACTGGAAAAATGACACAAAGAGGAGAAGCTGTTGGTGTTATTGCAGCTCAATCTATTGGAGAGCCAGGAACACAGTTAACATTACGTACTTTCCACGTTGGTGGGGTTGCGGGTGGTATATCTGAAGAGTCAAGTATCGTTACCAAATTTAATGGTAAACTTGAAATCGAAGATTTAAAAACTGTTAAAGGAGAAGATAGTGAAGGTAATGCAGTTGATATTGTAGTATCTCGTTCTACGGAATTGAAATTAATTGATGAAAGAACAGGTATTTTATTGAGTACTAATAATATTCCTTACGGTTCAAGTATCTTCGTTAAAGACGGTCAGTCTGTTGTAAAAGGAGATGTAATCTGTAAATGGGATCCATATAATGGAGTTATCGTTTCTGAATTTACCGGTAAAATTGCTTACGAAGAATTAGAGCAGGGTCAATCATTCATGGTTGAAATTGATGAGCAAACTGGTTTCCAAGAGAAAGTAATTTCTGAATCAAGAGCTAAAAAATTAATTCCAACTTTATTGGTTTACGGTAAAGACAATGAATTAATTCGTTCTTATAACTTACCAGTTGGAGCCCACTTAATGGTTGAAAACGGGGAGAAAATTAAAGCAGGTAAAGTATTGGTAAAAATTCCTCGTCGTTCTTCTAAATCAGGAGATATTACAGGAGGTTTACCAAGAATTACAGAGTTGTTAGAAGCTCGTAATCCTTCAAATCCAGCTGTAGTTTCTGAGATTGATGGTGTTGTTTCTTTTGGAAAAATCAAAAGAGGTAACCGTGAGATCGTTATCGAATCTAAATTTGGTGATGTTAGAAAATACTTGGTTAAATTATCAAGCCAAATTCTAGTTCAAGAAAATGACTTCGTAAGAGCAGGTGTACCATTATCTGATGGAGCAATTACTCCAGATGATATTTTAAGAATTCAAGGACCAGCAGCTGTTCAACAGTATTTGGTAAATGAAATTCAAGAAGTATACCGTTTGCAAGGGGTAAAAATCAACGACAAACACTTTGAAGTAGTAATACGTCAAATGATGCGTAAAGTAAGAGTACAAGATCCAGGTGATACTTTATTCTTAGAAGATCAATTAATTCACACTAAAGATTTTATCGTTCAAAATGATAAATTATATGGTATGAAAGTAGTTGAAGATGCTGGAGATTCTAGTGCATTGAAAGAAGGTCAAATTATTACGCCTCGTGAATTGCGTGATGAAAACTCTCTATTGAAACGTACAGATAAAAATCTTGTTGTCGCTCGTGAAGTAGTTACTGCAACTGCAACACCAGTTTTACAAGGTATTACAAGAGCATCGCTTCAAACAAAATCGTTTATCTCTGCTGCGTCGTTCCAGGAAACTACTAAAGTATTGAATGAAGCTGCAGTTGCAGGTAAAATCGATTACTTAGAAGGATTGAAAGAAAATGTAATTGTAGGTCATAGAATTCCTGCCGGAACTGGTATGAGAGAATATGATAATACAATTGTAGGTTCAAAAGAAGATTATAATGATATGATGGCTAATAAAGAAGAATATATTTATTAAGGTATGAGTAATTCTAATCAACAACAAGAGCAAATCAACATTGAATTGGATGAAAAAACTGCCGAAGGAATTTATTCCAACTTGGCAATAATCAATCATTCTTCTTCTGAATTTGTTTTAGATTTTGTAAGTATTATGCCTGGTATTCCTAAGGCTAAAGTAAAATCAAGAATTGTTTTGACACCGCAACACGCCAAAAGGTTATTGAAGGCTATTGGAGAAAATATTCACCGTTTTGAAGTCGCTCACGGCGAAATTAAAGACACAGAACAACCTCCCATTCCTCTTAACTTTGGTCCTGCAGGACAAGCTTAATTGTAATTGAATAATAGAAAAGGCTTCCGCATCAGTGGAAGCCTTTTTTTTTGTGCCAATTTTTTTGGGATGTTCTTGCCATCTGTGATTTGCTTTTTCTAAAGCCAAGTAGTTTTAGTTTGTTTAATTTTTTCAGGAATACATCGAGAATTATCAGGTAAAAAACACACATTTTGCAGTTTAACGGATAAAAAAGTTGTTCATCGGAAATATTTTTTACTAGTGCATTTAAGTTCTAGTTTCGCTCAAAATAATAGATGACAGTCATCTTTTATAAAAAAATAATATATTCCATGAACAACTTTTCTAAACAAAACAATAATAATAAAATCACAACTATCTTTATAATGGTGGTGTTTGCTTTATTTTGTAATGTTTCTGTTTTTAGTCAAACTAAAAATGAAGTTGTGAATACTACGATTGAAGTAAATACTATCGCAAAACAAGAAAACACTTCAAATATGAATTTTGTGCTTTGGTTTATGGGTTCTAAACAAGATCCTAATAGAACGATAACAACAGAAGGAATCAATACTAAGAAACAAGTTATGACTTCTGGAATGGCTCCGAATCGTTTGTTAATTAAAGCATTTTTGAAAAAAGCAATCAATTTAGAAAGCACAATTGCATAAGTTTCAGGTTCAAGAAACTATATAAAACATAAAAAAAACGCTAATTGTCAAATTAGCGTTTTTTTTATGAAATGATATTTCGAATATTATTCAAACTCCGATGTGAAATACAATTTAACATTCGGATATTTATTCTGTGTCATTTGAATGGTAAAGTCAGAATCGGCAAGGAACACTAATTGTCCGTATTTATCGTGGGCCAAGAATTTCTGTTTGATTCTTCTAAATTCCTTAAATTCATCACTTTTTGGATCACTAGGTTTTACCCAACAAGCTTTGTGTACGGGAAAATTTTCATACGTACATTTTGCACCATATTCATGTTCTAATCGATATTGAATAACCTCATATTGAAGCGCGCCTACCGTTCCAATGATTTTTCTGTTATTCATTTCTAATGTAAATAATTGCGCTACACCTTCATCCATCAACTGATCAATACCTTTGTCGAGTTGTTTAGCTTTCATTGGATCTGCATTATTGATATATCTAAAATGTTCCGGAGAGAAACTTGGAATTCCTTTAAAACTCATGATTTCACCTTCGGTCAAAGTGTCTCCAATTTTAAAATTACCAGTGTCGTGTAAACCTACAATGTCACCAGGGTAGGATATATCTACAATCTCTTTCTTTTCGGCAAAAAAGGCATTTGGACTGGAAAATTTTAAATTCTTTTTTTGTCGAACGTGGTAATACGGTTTATTTCTTTCGAAAGTCCCTGAAACAATTTTTATAAACGCTAATCGGTCTCTGTGTTTAGGATCCATGTTTGCATGGATTTTGAAAACGAAACCAGACATTTTCTCTTCTTTTGGGTCCACCAATCGAGTTTCAGACTCTTTTGGTCTTGGTGATGGAGCAATTTCAACAAAACAATCTAATAATTCTCTTACTCCAAAATTATTTAAAGCGGATCCGAAAAACACGGGTTGTAATTTTCCGTCCAAATAATCTTGACGATCAAATTTTGGATACACTTCATCAATTAATTCTAATTCTTCACGCAAAGTATCGGCTGGTTTTTGTCCGATAATTTTTTCCAATTCAGGATTTTTAACATCCGAAAAAGCGATAGTTTCTTCAATGTTTTTACGGTTATCACCACTAAATAAGTTGATGTTTTGTTCCCATAAATTGTAAATTCCTTGGAAATCATAACCCATTCCTATCGGAAAACTAAGCGGCGTAACTTTTAGTCCTAGTTTTTGTTCCACTTCGTCCATAAGATCAAAAGCATCCTTTCCTTCGCGGTCCATCTTATTGATGAATACAATAATTGGAATTTTGCGCAACCTACAAACCGCTACTAATTTCTCTGTTTGTTCCTCCACACCTTTGGCTACATCAATTACAACAATAACGCTATCAACGGCTGTCAAAGTTCTAAAAGTGTCCTCAGCAAAATCCTTGTGTCCGGGAGTATCGAGAATGTTTATTTTTTTGTTTTTATAATTGAATGCCAAAACCGATGTAGAAACCGAAATCCCTCTCTGACGTTCAATTTCCATAAAGTCACTGGTAGCGCCTTTTTTTATTTTGTTGTTTTTTACAGCACCCGCTTCTTGAATAGCACCACCAAAAAGAAGCAGTTTTTCAGTAAGTGTTGTTTTTCCGGCATCAGGATGTGAGATAATCCCAAAAGTTCTTCTACGTTGTATTTCTTTTAAAAAGCTCATGTATAATATAAATAGTCTGCAAAAGTACTATTTATAAATGCCAATTAAAAAAATAGTATACTCTTAATTGCTTATGTGAATTTTGAATGCGGTAATGTGATAACTTTTATATCAAAACTGATATTGTGAAGTTTTAAAGATTAAAAAAAAAGAAGGCTGCCTTTTCAGACAGCCTCTAGAATATTTATGTTTTACATATTGATAGACCAAACAGAATATCCGTTTGGCGGACACTGAATTTTTACCCATTTATCTGCTTGGGTTGTTGGTATCCAAGTTGAACTACCAGTGAAATCCTTAATTTGTGCATTGACCCAGTTAGTCTGAATCCATCTTTCCTGCCAAACGGTTGAATTGTTAATGTAAACTACTAATCCCGGATTTCCATTATATCCATTTCTTCGTGCCACATACTCATCATTATCCGCATATAAAATAGAAGTTGTACCAGTTGCTTTGTTGTTATGAATCCAGATTAAGTTGTTTAATTTTGTTTTATTCAACCATTCTTCATAATCTCTGTAGAAAATAGTTGGATAACCTTCATGTGTTAGAATATAAGCATAAGCCAATTCTTTTTTCCAAATTTCATCTGTATCGTGGTTGGTAACGAAAGTAACCGCTTTGTAAGGGTTTCTTTTCCACATCATGTCATCATTCAACAGGGCAAGATTATTACCGTCAAAAGCATCATTCATTTTGTAATAACAAGCAAAATCAAAAACAGAACTGTTGGCATTATTTGCCCAATCATTCAATGTATTTACGTTTGAATCCCATAATTCTCCAACGGAGAAACCACCAACGTTTGCATTCCAACTGTTAATAACCCATGAACCAAAACCTTTTACATAATCAAATCTCCATCCATCGAATTTCATAGTGTTTTTGTAATATTTACCTACACCATCCGTTCTCAACCACAACCAATTTTGAACATTTGACGCGGCATGGCATAAATCAGGAAATCCTCCGAATGCACCTTCGTCGTTATTTCCGAAAGAGTTTTTGTAAAAATCGGCACTAGTTCTAGGGAATTTTCCAGAGGCTACACCCGTAAAATTAGTGTACGTTTGTGTTCCTGTAAAAGGGTTGTTTTCTAATTGCCCTCCACTATTGTGATTAATTACAATATCAGCATACACTTGCATGTTTTCAGTATGTGCTTTAGTAATTAAGCTTACTAATTCTGTTTTGGAACCAAAACGTGTTTCAATTGTGCCATTTTGATTGTAATCTCCAAAATCAAAATAGTCAGTAGGGTCGTATCCCATAGAAAAGGCGCCATTTTGTGCTTTAGATGCTGGAGGTAACCAGATTGATCCAATTCCGGCATTTGACCATTCGGTTACTTTTGTGCCAACGGTATTCCACCAAGTTCCACCTGCAGGGACATCCCAATAAAATGCCTGCATCATAACGCCTCCTCCAGGATTTGCAACATATTTTCCTGTTGCGGAAGTTGTTACTCCGGTACTGAACGGATGTCCATCATGATGGGTTACGTTGATTACTTTGAATTGCGAAGCTGCTACTGCAGAATCTGTTACTGCATCATCATTTGAATTACACGAATAAAGGCCAATAAGTAATGCCGTTAATGCATAAATTTTAAAATTTTGCTTTTTCATAAACTTAATAATTTTGGTTAGGTAATAGATTTGGTTAATGGCGATTAGATAAAATAGAAGGACTTTATTTTTTTCTTTAATAAGTAATAGTGGTACTATTCTTTTTTATATTAAAATGAAAAAAAATATACTAAAAAAATAATTTTAATTTATTTTTTAGGTCTAATTTTAATTAAATTGCTAATTATTTATCTAATTTACACAAATAACAATACTTCTTACATCGAGTGCTGTAATCTTCTTTACGAAAACGTAATAGTGTTAAGAACTTTTTTTAAAATGCAGTTTTAGAGGAAGGTTTTAATGATTTTTAATTTTGTTTTCAATCGTAAATATTCATGCAATTAGTTTTCGCTTTTTTAGACAAATAAATGCTCGATAAAATAAGTTGAAAAAAAATAGTAATTAAAAACGCATAGGAAGGTTTGCTTGTAGTTTGACTTTTATAAAGTGGAATTCCTGTTCTTATCCATTTTAATCTAAATATTTAGTGAGTAAATATGACTTTTAGGAAGTATTTAAACTAATAAATTAATGCGTTTTACAATTTTTTGTTAATAGTACAAAGGAAACTTGTATTATGTAATTGAATTGTTATTTTTGTTGGTTTTAAGTTTAAAGAATTGTAAGTAATTGTATTATAAATTCCACTCTTTTCTTGATTCTTAAAGTGTATATTTGGCCAAAATTAAAAGGTCCTTTTTTAGATAAATTAAAAAAAGAAAACTAACGATACATTACGCTAATAATAAATTATAAAAATGCCATTAAAAACATTACAAATGAGATCCATAAACAATAAAATTGCATTAACATTTTTTCTTTTACTGTTTTCAAGTGCGATTACAAGAGCGCAAGAAATTATTAAAGATAGTGCGGTTGTTTCTGTTAAAAAAATACAATCCAATCAAAAACAAAAAATAGACGGTGTAATTGCAACAGTTGGAGATTATATAATTTTAGATTCTGATATCGACAAATCGTATTTGGAAATTTCAGGACAAGGAGGTTCTGTAAAAGATATTACAAGATGTCAAATGTTAGGTAAATTATTGGAAGACAAATTATATGCACATCAAGCGGTACAAGACAGTATTAAGGTAAGCGATTCTGAAATAAAAGGCATGATGGATGATCGGGTGAACTATATGACAGAACAATTAGGATCGCTGGATAAAGTAGTGAAGTATTACAAGAAAAATAATGAGGAAGAGTTTAGAACTTATTTCTTTGATGTTTTGAAAGAGCAGAAATTGACTTCTGAAATGCAAAAAAAGATTGTCGATGGAGTAGAAATAACTCCAGAAGAAGTGCGTAATTTTTTCAAAAAAATACCTGCTGCCGATCTTCCTACTTTTGGTGCCGAAATGGAAGTAGCACAAATTATTGTGACTCCTAAAGTTTCTGATGCCGATAAGCAAAAAGTTATTGAGAGACTGAATGGTTACAAAAAAGAATGCCAAGATGGCGCTAGTTTTGCTACAAAAGCAGTGCTATATTCACAAGATCCGGGTTCCAGTTCAAATGGTGGGTATTACAAAATGAATAGAAAAACTCCATTTGTAAAAGAGTTTAAAGACGTTGCTTTTAGTCTTGCAGAAGGAGAAATTTCTGCTCCTTTTGAAACTGATTTTGGTTTTCATATTATTTATGTTGAAAAGATAAAAGGGCAAGAAGTTGAATTGCGTCATATATTATTGACTCCAGCAGTTTCAGAAGAATCTATGAAAGAAGCCAAGGATAAAATTGAATTAATCAGAAAAAAGATTGAAGACAAGGAGCTTACTTTCGCTGATGCAGCAAGAGCTTCGTCAGATGAAAAAGAAACCAGATTAAATGGTGGTGCTTTGATCAATCCGAAAACTCAAGATACGCGCTTTGAATTAACAAAAATGGATCCTAGTTTATACAGTCAAGTTTCGAATTTGAAAGAAGGAGAAATTTCTTTGCCAATAATGGAAGATCAACAAGGCAAGAAAAAATATAAATTGATTACCGTTACAAATAGAATAGATGAACATACGGCGGATTACGCTAAGGATTATATCAAAATTAAAGATTTAGCTTTAAAAGAAAAACAAATCAAAGCTATTGGAAAATGGTTTGATGAGAAAATAAAACAAACATATATTAAAATTATTGGAGAATACAGAGATTGTGCTTTCACGAACAATTGGTTGAAAAAATAATTTTTTTAAAATAAATAAAAAGGGTTAGCTTTATGAATTCATATCGCTAACCCTTTTTTAATTTAATAAACATTCAAAAATGTCTGACGTAGCAGCAATACATAACTTAGTACAAAAACGAAACGAGCTAAAAAACGAAATAGCAAAAATCATTGTGGGTCAGGATGCAGTGGTAGATCAAATTTTACTTTGTATTTTTTCTGGCGGTCATGCTTTGTTAGTTGGAGTTCCCGGATTGGCCAAGACATTGATGGTGAACACGCTTGCGCTTGCATTGGGACTTGATTTTAAAAGAATCCAATTTACACCAGATTTAATGCCTTCGGATATACTTGGTAGTGAAATATTAGATGAAAGTCGTAAATTCAAATTTATAAAAGGACCTGTTTTTTCGAATATTATTCTGGCAGATGAAATAAACAGAACACCGCCAAAAACACAAGCTGCTTTGCTTGAAGCGATGCAGGAGCGTTCCGTTACCATTGCCGGTGAGAATTATAAATTAGACTTGCCATATTTTGTTTTGGCTACCCAAAATCCTATTGAACAAGAGGGAACTTATCCTTTGCCTGAAGCGCAGTTGGACCGATTTATGTTTGCCATAAAACTTGAATATCCTTCTTTTCAAGAAGAAGTTCTAGTGGTAAAGCGAACCACTTCCGATTCAGTTAATACAATAAATCCGCTATTTACATCACAAGATATAATAGATTTCCAACAATTGATACGTCGCATTCCTGTTGCAGATAATGTCATCGAATATGCAGTGACTTTGGTCAGTAAGACAAGACCGGATAATTCACTGTCAAACGAATTTGTCAAGAATTATTTAGACTGGGGAGCGGGTCCTAGAGCTTCTCAAAATTTAATTTTGGCTGCGAAAGCGAACGCCGCTTTTAATGGTAAGTTTTCTCCAGATATTGAAGATGTAAAAGCAGTTGCAGTAGGGATACTTCGTCATAGAATAATTAAAAACTATAAAGCAGATGCTGAAGGTGTAACTGAAGAAATGATAATTGCTAAATTGCTTTAAAATGTATTTTTTGGTCGTTTTAGGGTTGAATTTTATTCTGAACTATAACGTTTTCTTGTTTGTGATGATTTTTGGAATTTAGGAATAATACGATTACAAATGATTAATTATGGATTAATCATTAAAATGTTAAATTTTTTGCATTTCTATAATTATACGTATTAAAAATTAGTATCTGGCAATAATAATTTTTGAAAAGTCCACTTCTATTCAATTTTTTTTAATTCTCATCTTAAATTCGTTAATTTGCATTACGAAAAAAACACCGAGATATTATGGCTTTTGATTTTGAGATAATCAATAAAATCAGCCTTTAACATTGAAAAGAATTCTATTATGAACATTTATAACGATTATCTACAAGAAATCGAAGAACGAAAAGTTCAAGGGCTTAACCCAAAGCCTATTGATGGTGCTGAATTGCTAAGCGCAATCATTACACAAATTAAAGATTCAGATAACGCAGATCGCGAAGAATCTCTTAAATTCTTTATTTATAATACTGTTCCAGGAACGACTCCTGCTGCTGGAGTGAAAGCTATGTTTCTAAAGGAAATTATCCTCGGAGAATCTGTAGTAAAAGAAATTAGTCCTGCTTTTGCATTTGAATTATTATCACATATGAAAGGTGGTCCTTCGATTGAGGTGTTACTTGATTTAGGTTTAGGTAATGAGGTTGCTATTGCAAAAGAAGCATCAATGGTTCTTAAAACTCAATTTTTTCTATACGAGGCTGATACAGCTCGTTTAGAAGTAGCATATAAAAGTGGTAACGAAATTGCTAAAGATATTTTAGAGAGCTATGCAAAGGCTGAGTTCTTTACAAAACTTCCAGAGGTAGTAGAAGAGATTAAGGTAGTTACTTATATTGCTGGTGAAGGAGATATTTCAACTGATTTACTTTCTCCAGGTAACCAAGCGCACTCAAGATCTGATCGTGAACTTCATGGTAAATGTTTGATTTCCCCTGCAGCACAAGATGAAATTAAAGCGCTACAAGCACAACATCCTGATAAAAGTGTGATGCTGATTGCTGAAAAAGGGACTATGGGTGTGGGATCTTCAAGAATGTCAGGTGTGAATAATGTGGCGCTTTGGACTGGTAAAAAAGCAAGTCCTTATGTTCCTTTTATTAATATTGCTCCAATCGTAGCAGGAACAAACGGGATTTCTCCAATTTTCCTTACTACTGTAGATGTTACGGGTGGTATTGGTCTAGACCTTAAAAACTGGGTAAAAGTACTTGATGAAAAAGGGAACCCTGTTCGCAACGAAAGTGGCGATGTTGTTCTCGAAGAAGCCTATTCTGTTGCTACAGGAACTGTTCTTACGATTAATACAAAAACGAAGAAATTGTATAATGGCAATACCGAATTGATTGATATTTCTAAGGCATTTACACCTCAGAAAATGGAATTTATCAAGGCTGGCGGATCTTATGCGATTGTTTTTGGAAAAAAATTACAAACGTTTGCCTCTAAGACATTAGGAATTGCTATTGTTCCTGTTTTTGCTCCATCAAAAGAAGTTTCTATTGAAGGACAAGGGCTTACAGCAGTAGAAAAAATATTTAATAAAAATGCTGTTGGTACAACTCCAGGGAAAGTGTTACACGCTGGTTCTGATGTACGTGTTACAGTAAATATTGTTGGTTCACAAGATACGACTGGTTTGATGACTTCTCAAGAATTGGAGTCTATGGCCGCTACTGTGATTTCGCCAATTGTTGACGGTGCGTACCAATCAGGTTGTCATACAGCCTCAGTTTGGGATAATAAGTCTAAGGCAAATATTCCTAGATTAATGAAGTTCATGAACGACTTCGGTTTGATTACCGCTCGTGACCCAAAAGGGAAGTATCTTGCAATGACTGATGTAATTCATAAGGTACTTAATGATATTACTGTTGATGAGTGGGCAATTATTATTGGAGGTGACTCTCACACAAGAATGTCAAAAGGGGTTGCTTTTGGTGCAGATTCAGGAACAGTTGCTCTTGCACTTGCTACTGGAGAAGCTTCAATGCCAATTCCAGAGTCCGTAAAAGTTACCTTCAAAGGGGATATGAAAACGTACATGGATTTCCGTGATGTGGTTCACGCTACTCAATCTCAAATGTTGAAGCAATTTGGTGGAGAGAATGTGTTCCAAGGTAGAATCATTGAGGTTCACTTAGGAACTCTTACCGCTGATCAAGCATTTACTTTTACAGACTGGACGGCAGAGATGAAAGCGAAAGCTTCTATCTGTATTTCTGAGGATGAAACTTTGATCGAATCATTAATGATCGCTAAGCGAAGAATCCAGATTATGATAGACAAAGGAATGGATAATGCTAAGCAAGTTCTTAAAGGTTTGATTACAATTGCTGATAATAGAATTGCAGCCATTAGATCAGGTGATAAACCAGCTTTAACTCCAGATGCAAATGCAAAGTATTATGCTGAAGTTGTTATTGATCTTGATATGGTTGAAGAGCCAATGATTGCAGATCCGGATGTTAATAATGCAGACGTTTCTAAACGATACACACACGATACTATTAGACCTCTTTCTTTTTATGGAGGAGTTAAAAAGGTAGATCTTGGTTTTGTTGGCTCTTGTATGGTTCACAAAGGAGATTTGAAAATTCTTTCTCAAATGCTTAAGAATATAGATGAGCAATTTGGTAAGGTAGAGTTTAAAGCGCCACTTGTAGTAGCGCCACCAACTTATAACATCGTTGATGAACTGAAAGCGGAAGGGGACTGGGAAGTTTTACAAAAGTATTCAGGTTTCGAATTTGACGATAATGCTCCAAAAGGCGTGGCACGTACTGGATATGAAAATATTCTTTACCTAGAGCGTCCTGGATGCAACTTATGTATGGGTAACCAAGAAAAAGCAGAAAAAGGGGATACAGTAATGGCAACTTCTACTCGTCTTTTCCAAGGAAGAGTTGTAGAAGATTCTGAAGGTAAAAAAGGAGAATCTTTACTTTCCTCAACACCTGTTGTCGTATTGTCGACAATCTTAGGTAGAACACCTACGATGGACGAGTATAAAGCTGCAGTAAAAGGTATTAATCTGACACAATTTGCACCCTCTCATAAATTGTTAGTTATATAACCACTAAGATTAGTTATTTATATCTAAAAGCCTGAGTCTACGATTCAGGCTTTTTTTATTTTTATAGCTCCTGTATTTTTTGTACCTTGTGAAGTCTAAAAAACAATAATAAAAAACAATTATATATATGGCTTTTGATATTGAAATGATTAAAAAAGTGTACGACAACATGACAACTCGTGTTGATAAAGCACGCGAAATAGTTGGCCATCCGCTTACTTTGACAGAGAAAATTTTATACAACCACCTTTGGGATGGAACGCCATCCAAAGCTTTTGGAAGAGGTATTGATTATGTAGATTTTGCTCCAGATAGAGTTGCTTGTCAAGATGCAACTGCACAAATGGCGTTATTGCAATTTATGCATGCTGGAAAAGCTAAGGTTGCCGTTCCTACAACGGTGCATTGTGACCACTTAATCCAAGCTAAAGTGGATGCGGTGACGGATTTGGCCCGAGCCAAAACGCAAAGTAATGAAGTTTTTGATTTTCTTTCGTCGGTGTCAAATAAATACGGGATTGGTTTCTGGAAACCGGGAGCTGGAATTATTCACCAAGTAGTTCTTGAGAACTATGCTTTTCCTGGAGGAATGATGATAGGTACTGATTCGCATACTGTTAATGCAGGTGGATTAGGAATGGTTGCCATTGGTGTTGGTGGTGCAGATGCTGTAGATGTGATGTCGGGAATGGCATGGGAATTAAAATTCCCTAAACTTATCGGTGTTAAATTAACAGGTAAATTGTCAGGATGGACTGCTCCAAAAGATGTTATCCTTAAAGTAGCCGGGATTCTTACTGTAAAAGGTGGAACAGGAGCTATCGTTGAATATTTTGGTGAAGGTGCAACTTCTATGTCTTGTACTGGAAAAGGAACTATCTGTAATATGGGTGCAGAAATTGGCGCAACTACTTCTACTTTTGGTTATGATGCTTCAATGGGACGTTATTTGCGTTCTACTAACAGAGCAGATGTTGCTGATGCAGCTGATAAAATTGCTCCTTACTTAACAGGTGATGCTGAAGTGTATGCAAATCCGGAATTGTATTTTGACCAAGTAATCGAAATCAACTTATCTGAATTAGAGCCACATTTAAACGGTCCTTTCACTCCAGATTTAGCTACACCTATTTCTAAAATGAAAGAGGAAGCCATCAAAAACAACTGGCCTTTAAAAATTGAAGTAGCTTTGATTGGTTCGTGTACCAACTCTTCTTATGAAGATATTGCTCGTGCAGCTTCAATAGCTAAACAAGTTACCGATAAAAAATTAAAAATAAAATCAAAGTTTACTATTACTCCAGGTTCTGAAGTAGTGCGTTATACGATAGAACGTGACGGATTTATTGATATTTTTGATAAAATGGGAGCGACCGTTTTTGCAAATGCTTGCGGACCATGTATCGGAATGTGGGATAGAGAAGGAGCTGAAAAAGAAGAACGCAATACAATCGTTCACTCTTTCAACCGTAATTTCTCCAAACGTGCCGATGGAAACCCGAACACTTTGGCTTTCGTAGGATCTCCGGAATTAGTGACTGCTATGGCTATCGCAGGAGATTTAAGTTTCAATCCAGTGACTGATACGTTAATCAACGAAGATGGTGAAGAGGTGAGACTGGAAGCACCAACAGGTGATGAATTGCCTAAAAACGGATTTGATGCAAAAGACCCAGGTTTTCAAGCACCAGCTGCAGACGGTTCAGGTGTTACTGTTTCTGTAAGTGAAACTTCAGAAAGATTACAATTATTAGCTCCATTTTCAGCTTGGGATGGAAAAAACATTACGGGCGCTAAATTGCTTATTAAAGCATTTGGAAAATGTACCACAGATCACATTTCTATGGCTGGGCCATGGTTGCGTTTCCGTGGACATTTAGATAATATTTCAAATAATATGTTGATTGGTGCTATCAATGCATTCAACCAAAAACCAAATTCAGTAAAAAACCAATTGACTGGTACTTACGATGCAGTTCCTGCTGTGGCGCGTGCTTACAAAGCGGCTGGTGTTCCTTCAATTGTTGTTGGAGACCACAATTACGGAGAAGGTTCTTCACGTGAACACGCTGCTATGGAACCTCGTTTCCTTGGTGTAAAAGCGGTATTGGTGAAATCATTTGCTCGTATCCACGAAACAAACCTTAAAAAACAAGGTATGTTAGGATTGACTTTTGCTAACGAAGCGGATTATGAGAAAATCCAAGAAGATGATACCATCAATTTCTTAGATTTAGTTGATTTCGCACCAGCAAAACCATTAACATTAGAATTCGTTCATGCTGATGGTACTAAGGATATTATCTTGGCAAACCATACGTACAATGAAGGTCAAATTGGCTGGTTTGTTGCAGGTTCAGCATTAAATTTGATTGCTGCCGAAGCATAATTAGAAGTAGTAAATGACCCAATTATAGCGGTCAGTTTAACATAGAAAGTGTTTAGTACTTTAGTTTTCCGTAATTCAATACGGAAACTAATTACTGAACACTTTTTTTTATTCTGAATTTATTTCAGAATCTATTCAGAATCTATTCTAATGAAGATTAGAAGCTTATCCTGCTGTCCATTTCAAGCTTTTTCGTGTCATTTCTTTTTTCCAAGACCAAAAAGGAGCTTCCTGCGGTCGCTCTTTTAGGTCAGGAAAAATATGCAATTCCACTTCAAAAGGCTTTCCATTTCCATCAGGGCTAGGTTAGGGAAATAAATAGAAAATTCGATTTCTCAATTATAATTTTAACAATCTTTAAGAAAAAGTTTAACATTAATTTTTCTTAAAAAAATTGGTAGAACAATCTAAAGGGGTCATTTTTGCAAAAGAAAGATTAAAACGTCAGACTTTAATTTAACAATTTTTTTCTTAGAAGAATGCAATTAAAAAAGAAAAAAGTAGTTATTATATAAGAAATTTGAAAAGTTTTGATACAAAAAGTTAGTTTTTTTGATTATTAAGTTTAAATTAGCTTTTTAGGAAATTCCAACTTTTACTTAACAGAAATAAGAATCAGTTTAAATTCCAAATTTATTAAATTTTCCTTTTTTTATTTTCATTATGAAATATTTAGTCAGAACAGTGTTTTTTATCAGTTAAGAATTTAATAGCAGCGAGATTCAATAATTATATCCCGGAATCGCTGATAGGAATAAAAATGGGATAGTTAATTTGAAGAATGTAATTATGAGGTATCAATTAATTTTAGTTTTAGTTTTTTTAAATAGTGTTCTAGCTTTTTCTCAAGAGAATTTTACAAAGCATACCGTCTCAAAAGGAGAAACAATTTCTGAAATTGCAGAAAAATACGATGTTAAAGTTACTGATATCTACAAATTAAATCACAATGCCAAAAATCTTTTAAAACTTCATTCGGTACTATTAATTCCTGTAGCTCATTCAAAAAACACAAAAATTGTTTCTCGGACAAAAACAAACAAGTCCGAAAGAACCCACGAAGTTCTGGCCAAAGAAACACTATACGGACTTTCTAGACAATACGGAATTACAGTTGACGAATTAAATCAAGCCAATCCCAACTTAGGATCAAATTCATTAACAATAGGTCAAAAAATTAAAATTCCTGCACACGCATTACCCTCAACTGAAATCGCAGTTGTATCCCAATCAAAAAAAGAGAGTGCAGTTGTTCCTCAAGCAACAGAAAATACAAATCAATCAACAGAAGAAAATACCCGCGAAGTTTTACCTCATGAAACTAAATATTCAATCGCAAAACAATACGGAATCACCATTCAGGAATTCAACAAAGCCAATCCAAAAATAGGTGTCAAATCGTTGAAAGTAGGTCAGAAAATTATAATCCCAGCTAATGCAATCCTAACAACAGAAAAAGCAGTCGTTTCTGAAACAATAGTGGAGAAGGCAAAAGAAGAAATAGCTGTGGTACATCAATCCAAAAAAGAGAAATTAAAAGCAGAATTAGTAGAAAAAAATCAATCAACTATTGCTGCAAATGCAATGGCACAAGATATTATTCGCGAAGTTTTACCAAAAGAAACAAAATACGGAATCGCGAAACAATACGGAATTTCAGTTCAGGAATTAGAAAAACAAAATCCTGAAATCACTAAAAAATTACCGGTAGGATTTAAATTAAATATTCATGCTTTTAATGCACCTGAAAAAGAGGTTGCCATTGCGAAAGTTGAAGTGAATAATAATAATAATAATAATAATAATAATAATAATAGTGTTGTTGAGAACAATACGATCGAAACAACAAAAGCTGAAATAAAAACTTTTGTCAATATGGCCTCCAGAAATACCGATTTCTTGGATCAATTGATTAATAAAGCTGCGGAAAACATTGGAACAAGATACCAAACTGGTGGAACTTCTAAATCTGGATTTGATTGCTCGGGTTTAATGTGTAATACGTTTGGCGCTTTTGATATTAAATTGCCAAGGTCTTCCATAGAACAATCTGGTTTTGGGACTAAAGTTGAGGCCGAAGAAGCTAAAAAAGGAGATTTAATTTTCTTTAAAACCAACGGCAGAAATCAAATTAATCATGTAGGAATGGTGGTGGAAGTTTGTGAAGGAGAAATAAAATTCATCCATGCCTCAGTAGGAAATGGTGTTATTATTTCCTCTACCAGAGAAAACTATTATAAAAGGAAAGTGGTTCAGGTAAACAGAGTTTTGTAATAATTAACGAAAAAAAAATATATTGTAAATCAAACTCTCAACAAAAATTGAGAGTTTTTTTATGGAATTTTTTCCCCGTTTTACTCATTTGAAAGGTAGGCTTTTTTTTTAATAACCTAAAAGAGCTCTTAATAAAAGAACTCTTTCAGGTCACAAAAAATAAATAATCATTTTTTAAACAAAACTTTACTGCCAAAATAACTTTATGATAGTACGTGTAGATTTGCTTTTGCAAAATATATACATTTATGGGAATCATTTTATATGCAAATCTATTTTAGTAGAGCATTAAAAGAAGTATTATGCAATTGCTCCACTTAATTGTTTAACGGTATTGTGATCAGCTCTTAATACTTCAAGTTGAGATTTTAACATGTTTTGTTGCTCAAATGATAAATCAGTTGAAGCGTCTTTTAGTGTATCTTCATAGTTGTCTTGCGCAACACCTTCACCATATTCGCAGGAGTTTAAAATCGCTTTTCTGTCTTTTCCGGTAAGTGCAGCTTTTACATCCATCCACACTCTGAAAAATTTCCCGGTGACTCTAGTTCCTTCAACTGGTTCTGCACCCAATCGGTGTACCTCGGAAGTAAGTTCAGATTTACACTTTTCACTCGTTTGTTTAAATTGAGTAAATAATGCTTTTAAATCGCTTTCATCTGTTTCATCGGTAGCTGTTTTATACCCTTCAATACGATCATTATTAATTTCGATCAAGTTGTTTAACAGGCTAATTGTTTTTTCATTTTCCATTTTTATAGTCTTTTAGATTATTTTTTTTATTATATTATAAAGGTATAAAGGTTTTATAATTAGTTTGTTATGATATTTTTTTTAAAATTTATATCATTTACATATTAACATTTTTATAAGGAAAATTTTGTCGTGCAGTATTGTTTAAGATAAAAAAACACTAAAATAAATTTTCACAGGCATAAATCCGTTTCTAAAAAGGAATCTGTTCCAGTAATTGAACTTTACAATCATGAATTGAAATTTAAAACAGTAAATAAATTTTTACAGGAATAGATTTCAGAAATGAATTGCCCCCATAAATTCAGACAGGTATTGGGGGCAGTTTTATCAGTATAAAATAGATTTTAAAAGTTAGACTTGTAATCAGGAAATACGCCCTTCTCAATACCGTATTTTTACATTCATTGTTAGCTGTAGTCTTTGTATGTCTACGGCATAAGTCTTTTTTTAATTTCTTTTTTTATAGCTTGCTCTGTAATTGCGAATGTTTCCTTTTTGTTTTTTCTGAATTTTTTCACGAAATCGGCAATCTCATTCTCCAATTCTTCATGTTCACTTCTAAATTGATGTGAATCATATTTAAAAGGATCATCAATAAGTTCGGACAGATGCATCAAATGTTTGGCTGTTTTCTGGACCAATTTATCATATTCTTTGATTTCGCCCGACAAGCCAGTGGTTAATTCCTTCATTTCAGCTAAGTTGTCCTTTTGGGCTAACCAAAGAAAATATTTGTCGATAAGATGATATAAAAAATCCAAATCATCTTTATAGAATTGTAAGTCAGATAGCCAGTGCTCCGTCACTGTATATAAGTGTTGCCACTCGGCTTCCCACGTAAAATTACCTTTTGGTCGGTATCTTAAATTTTCCATGATAACTATTTATTGGTGAACTATTAATTTTTATACTCGGATTGTAGTGTGCCGGCTCAATACTAAACTGTGCCAATTAGTTTTGAAAGATGCGTAAATATTTCTGCTTGTAGTTATTGTAGGTTAGGAAAATTAATAACTTTTAAGTGCTACGAATTGGGGATTTTAAAGCACTGACTTTCATTTAAATAAGGTACTAAATATACAAAAAAAATATCAAATGGATCATTTTAATAACCCGATTTTGTTGTTGATTTCCTGAACTAAATCATTCTTATCATCTGTTTTATTGGTATAAACAGCTGCTATTTTGAAGATAAAGCCTTCATTCTCTTTTATTGCTGCTATAAATGTTTCTTTTTTATCCCGTAATAATTTACAATTACGTTACCGATATTAGATTAGTGTACAACTTGGTGAAAAGATCACACTTTTGAAGATTTTTTTTTTGACTTTCTATATGTATGGGATAAAAAGTTGGCAGACTTTCTCTTTAATTAGAAATCTATACATGGTTCAACGTTGTCAAAGGATGCTAACGGCAAACTCTGCCCAAATGAGAAGTTGAATTGATAGAATAACCAAGCTAAACGCAATTCGGAGGTTGGTTTTCTTTACCTTGCTCATTACAAGGTCAAGCATCAGACCCGTAATGAGCAATAAGACACCAGCAGCAATAAAATCGAAAAAAGTCCATTGTGAAACCTGAATATAATGTTCGCTTCACATAAATGGGAGTAAGTATGACAATCCATTAATCCGGGTAATACTGTGGCATTACGTAGGTCAGTGATTTCTATATTTTTGAGAATTGTAATATCGCTTCCAATTGTAATAATCCTACTGCTATCAATCAATATTATTTGATTTGTAAGGACTTTTCCGCTTAAAACATCAATCATTTTCCAGCTTTTATTGCTTTGATTTTTGATTGGGCAAAGGATACATTACGCGCTGCAATTAAGATGAACGAAAATGAGAGTAGAATTTTTTACATCGTTTGAACTTTTGAGTTAGGGAAAGTTAAAGTCCTAGCTGGCGAAGTCTCCCGACTTTGTGCAATTCTTAAAGCTTTAGTAATCGCGTCGCAAACGCTGCGATATCAGTTTAAATTAAAATTGGCACTCGTTGCAAACGAGCGCCAATTGGAGAAAGCTAAGTAATGAGAAGAATTGCAATATATTAGTTAAAAAATAAAAAGAAAGATGATTTTTTATTTCAAAAAATCCTCTTTCTTGTATGCTGGATTAGGATATTTATAAAATCCTTCACCTGTGTCGAAGCCTAATTTACCTTTGTCAATAAAATTCTCTTTTAAATATTCTACTGTTTTAATTTTTATTGGATCTTGTGTAGCATCCGCAGCCATTTTGTTGATATTGTAGGCAGTTGTAATACCAACAACATCTAAAATTCCAAAAGGACCAACAGGCGCTCCTGTTGCAACCATCCACGTTTTATCAATTGTTTCTACATCAGAAACTCCTTTTATCAATAAGTTGGTTGCAGCATTTAATAATGGCACTAACAGAGAATTTAGAATGTAACCAGGCTGCTCTTTATATAATGGTAAGGCCACCATTCCTATAGTTTTTGTAAAGGCTACAACAGCATCAAAAACTTCGGTCGCAGTTCCTGGATGTCCCATTATTTCTGCTGTGTTGTGCTTCCATATTTCATTTGCAAAATGCAATGCTAAAAATTTTTCTGGACGTTTGGTAAACTCTGCAAATTGGCTGGGTAACATGGTCGAAGAATTAGTGGCAAATATGGTTTTATCCGGAGAAACTGCGGCTAATTTTTCGTAAAAGGCAATTTTAATATTTGGGTTTTCAGGAACGGCTTCGATCATTAAATCGGCATTTTTTACGGCTTCTGCTAAATCTGATGAATAACCTAAATTAGCATAAGTCGCCTCTAATTGTTCTTTCGTTGCCTGCAAATCGCTTTTATAGGCTTCGCTTAAAACGCTGAATTTTGTTTTGGCTTTGGCCAAAACTTCGTCATTAATATCATATATGGTAACATTATAACCATAAAAAGCACTTTGAAAGGCAATTTGATAACCCAAAACACCGCTACCGGCAACAGTTATATTTTTAAAGCTCATAATTTTTTACTTTTAAAGTTATTTATTCTATTATTATTGTTATTACTCCGGTTTGTGCTAAAGATTGCAGCGGTGTAATGATATCCAGAAAATTCTGGGTATTACTTGTTTTTTAAACTGCTGATTATTGCCATGACATCTTGATCGCCTAGTCCTTCTTTTTCTGCTGCTGCATAGCTGTCATACAGCGGATGAATCAACGGGGAATCGAGTCCGGCTTCTTTGGCCAACCTTAAATCTTTGACCAGATGTTTTAACGCAAAAGCCGCAGGATACGAGTCGTTCAGAATGGAAGGTGTTTTGATATTCGTAATTCCGTTACCGCAGGCGCCTTGATTGATAATGTTGAGCATGTCTTCTTTGCTCACTCCATTTTTCTCGGCAAATAAAACGGTTTCGGCTAATCCTTGAAGATTTAATCCCAATAAGTAATTGATCGCTAATTTAGCTGAACTTGCTACGCCCGGTTCTCCTACGTGAATGGCAATTTTACCCAAAACGTCAAATATTGGTTTGGTCGCTTCGAAGTCTTCTTTTGAAGCTCCTACAAGAATGACCAGCGTTCCGTCTTGTGCCGGTTTTACACTTCCAGAAACGGGAGCATCTATGAAATGCACGTTATGTTGGTTGCAAATAGTGTTTAAATAGCGGGACGTTTCCGGGGAAACCGTGCTCATATTGATGATGGTTTTGCCCGCTGATGTTGCAGACAATAAACCCGTTGGTCCCTCAAAAACTTCTTTGACTGCTGCGTCATTGGATAACATGGTCAAAACTACGTCACAAGTTTCCATAAGATTTTGCAAACTGCTTGCTGCTTTTGCTCCAGCTGTTAGTAATGGCACTTCTTTATCTTTGGTACGATTGAAAACGGAGACTTCAAAACCTGCTTTGAGTAGGTTCATAACCATTGGATTTCCCATGTTTCCAAGACCGATCCATCCTAATTTTAATGTATTCATAGTTTTTGTTTCATTTATATTATTTGCTCTTTGTGGGTATTTAAAATATTGGTTTTATCCATTTCGTTTTTTTTTAATGCTCGATTTATAGACAATCGTTAGCGCAGTTTTTCAAACTGTGCCCATTCCAATTGGGAGCTAATATAATTCTAATAAAATTACCTCTAATTCATTTTCTAATGCAGCATAATTTCTTGCAGAACTGAAATAGTAATCTTCTGGCAGCGTTACAATCTTATCTTTTACAGGATTGTTGTGAATGTAATCCATTTTTTGTTTTATAAATTTATTACTAAATATATGTTCCGCATGATAACCGTTTTGCCAAACTTTATATTGTTGTTCTTGTTTTAAATGGGCACAAGCTTTTTTAAAATAATCCAACATCCATTCTCTTCTGCTTTCCGGCTGTTCAATAATTGTCTGAATAATTTTTTTGGAGGTGAATTTTTTAAAATCACGCATCACATCTGATAAAACAAAACCATTTGTTGCTTTGCAAAGCAAATGAATATGGCTGTGCATAATACAATATCCATAGATTTCTAATCCTTTTTGATTTTGACAATAGTGTAACGCTTGAATAATAATTTGTTTTTGATTTAATCGTGTAAAAACATCTATCCAACCCACTGTAGTAATCGTTATAAAATAAGCGTCTTCTGTTGTTGTGGCTTTATACTTTGTAGACATTTTTTATTTTAAAAATAACAAAAAGCCATGAATAATTCATAGCTTTTTGTTTTTTTTATATTATTTGGTCATTGTGGGCACAGTTTGCAAAACTGCGCGAACGATTGAAGCATATCAGCGCGGTCGGGCTAACGATTGTGGGATATCAGCGAGGTCGATCACTTACTGATGTTTATATTGAACTCAACCCATCTCTTTGCTAACCACCGTATACGAGACCCGTACGTACGGTGGTGTGAGAGGCGCACTCCGTTCCATTAGGGGCGGAGCCGTCTACTCGATTGGCTGTAGTTGTTGTTCTTCAAGTATAAATGTCAATTGTTGTGGTTCATTGTAACTTTTCACGTTACTTGTCAATTGTGATTGATTTAATCTAATTCTTTCGCTCATTTCAGAATTTGATATACTGTCTTTTAGTTTTATGTTTGATAACAGTGCTTCATAAACTGCATTTCTATTTGTTTCCTTCCCACCAACGTGATAAAAATGTTCTTTTGTAGATACGAAACAATTTTTCCAAACAGAAAACACATAATCATTTGTTCTATATTTATTACTCAGCCAAGTTGATAGAATAAATGAAACATTTGATTTATGTAGTCCATTGTTTAAAATTATTTCTTCCTCTTCTGTCCAAGAGTCAAAATAATCTACGTGTCTTCCAATATATGGAGGGTCAGAATAAACAAAATCATTAGGCTTTATTTCATTTAAAGTATCTTTAAAATCTTGATGTTTGAATGTATAATCCCCATTCTCAATAATTTGAGATATGTTTTCTACTTGATTTGTAATTTTTGTGACTAATGCTTGAGCGAAGCGATTTGGCTTTTTACAAAACGGTACATTAAAACCACCTTTTTTATTAAAACGCATCATTCCGTTAAAACAAGAACGGCTTAAAAATAAAAAATCAAGAGGATTTCCTTCAAGATTAAATCTTGTTCTTACGTCATAATAATATTTACCATCACTTTCTAATAATTTTTTTCCTTCTTCTGTAAGATGTCTTTTTACGATACCACTGGTAATTTCTTTGTCTTTAATGGCGTTGTAAAATCTAATTAAATGAGGATTACTATCACATAAAAGTGCTCTTTTGGGTCTAACATTAAATGCAACAACACCAGTTCCCATAAATGGTTCTACCCATCTTTCATAGGAAACGTTTTCAACATTTGTTGAAATCCATTCGGTAAGTTTTGATTTTATACCCTGAGATTTTATAGGAGGAACAAATATTTTCATTACTTTTTTCTTTTTTTAGCTCCGTTTCCAACTTTATCAATTAAGTCAGTTCTACCTTTAAATTCGAGAAAATCCCAAATATTAGTAATTGGTACTGCTTTATCATCCCGCATTATTTTAGCATTACCATAGTTTACCCAATATTCATCGAACCATTCTTCTCCGAGTTTACTAAAAACACCATTTCCAGCTTTCAAATCGTCAATATTATTGACCGAACCAATATTTGCTGTATTTCCTGAACCTTTTCCATCACTTGCTATTTTCCATTTGGCTACGGCGAAGAAATCAAAATCTTTTATTACTGATGTTATAGATTTTAAGTTCTCAACTTTGGTAATTTCTCTTTCTCCTATTGGGTCAATTTGGTTACTATAATTTTCTTCGATTTCATTAACCTGAAAAATTTCTATATCAGATAAATCATCGTCGAAATCTATTCTTGTGTAAATAACACCTAAACAATAATGTCCTGTATATTGATTGTACGGGAATTGAATATTCTTGTCTTTATCTCTTTCTTTGAAATATGCGCCATAACTACCTAATGTAAATTTTGCGGACTTATCATCCCTTCTAAATGTTGTTTTTAAATCAAGCGCAAACTTAATTTGATCATTTTCTTTATTTACAAAGGTTAAGTCAGGATAATAGTTTTGATGAGTTGCCAAAATAATTTTATAGCCTGCATCATTTGCAAATTTTAGAATTACAGGGAAAATGTGGATTTCAAGAATTTTTGAAACAATTTTTGTATCCGAAGAAATTGTGTATATATTTTTGTAGATGTCAATAAATCCTTTTACAGTCCATTCTCCAGTTTCCGTAGAAACGTGTTTTTTTAAATCGTCGACAAATTCATTTAAAGATTTCTCAAATTCAGCAACATATTTTTCTTTAATATTCATATATTTATTTTCTGGGAACAAATATACAAAATGTTAATACCAATGTTTCGTTATATTCTGTTTTTCCAAAATGTCTGCCAACTTTTGCATACTCGCTACAAAATAGCATATATATACCCAAAAATGGTTAGATTATCGCTATTGATTGCGCGTTATGTTTTCAAATATATTAAATTTTTCTTACAAAATTTCTTGAAAGTAATAAATGCTATTGTTATTTCGGTCTCGCGTGAGGGATGGAAGCGGCATCCTTTTTCGTGTTCTCGATACTGCTGTAAAAACAGCAACTCGAACTGACGAAAAAGATACAGCGAACAGCCCGACCTGAAGTTTTTACGGAAGGACACGCCCAAAACAAAAAACGAGTTTGTCATTTTCGGCTCCATTTTATGAAATTTCCAAAAAAAGTATATCTTTAGCCAACTAAAAACCAAAAACCCAATATATGGAAGACCAAAAACCAGAAGATTTTAAAAGAGAATTAGGATTACTCGACGGAACCATGCTTGTGGTGGGTTCTATGATAGGTTCGGGGATATTTATTGTGAGTTCGGATATGGTACGCCAGTTGGGTTCTGCCGGTTGGCTTATCGCTATGTGGGTGCTTACAGGAACCATTACTGTGATTGCTGCCGTGAGTTATGGGGAGTTGAGCGCGATGTTTCCAAAGGCTGGTGGGCAATATGTGTATATTAAAGAAGCCTACGGAAAACTGATTGGTTTTTTATACGGCTGGAGCTTTTTTGCCGTGATACAAACGGGTACGATTGCCGCCGTGGGTGTGGCTTTTGCTAAATTTGCCGCCTATTTGTATGCTCCTTTAAGTGACAAAAATATTCTGTATGAATTGGGCAGTTTTAAGCTAAATGCCGCTCAAATTGTTTCTATTTTCACTATTATTTTATTGAGTTATATTAATAGTCGTGGAGTGAAAAACTCTAAGATTTTACAAACGGTTCTTACTGTAATCAAGATTTTGTCTTTGGCAGGTTTGATTATTTTTGGTTTCATGGCTGCGAAAGCGGAAGTATGGGATGCCAATTGGACCAATGCCTGGGCGTCGCAATCTATGGATGTGACGAATGGATCTTGGATGCCAATAAGCGGAGTGACATTGATTTCGGCTATTTCAGCTGCTTTAGTGGGTTCGTTGTTCTCAAGTGTAGCTTGGGAAGGGGTGACTTTTATTGCTGGGGAGATTAAAAATCCAAAACGCAACGTGGGATTGAGTTTGTTCTTAGGAACCTTAATTGTTAGTGTTATTTATATTTTGGCCAATGTGATGTATCTGGCTGTTGTGCCTTTGCAAGGTATTGCCACGGCCGAGTCTGATCGAGTTGCTGTTGTGGCTTCACAAGTTATCTTTGGATCAGTTGGGACTTTGATTATTGCTGTGATGATTATGATTTCGACTTTTGCCTGTAACAACGGATTGATTATGGCAGGCGCCAGAGTGTATTATACGATGGCTCAAGATGGTGTTTTCTTCAAGAAAGCTGCCGAATTGAATAAAGCGAGTGTTCCGGCGTGGTCAATATGGGTGCAGTGTTTTTGGGCTTCGGCTTTGTGTTTGACAGGGAAATATGGTGATTTATTAGATTTTGTAGTAATCATCGTTTTGATATTTTATATACTGACTATTTTAGGAATATTTATTCTCCGCAAGAAAATGCCAGATGCCGAAAGACCGTATAAAGCTTTTGGATATCCTTTTTTACCGGGACTCTATATTGTTATTGCAAGTGCCATTTGTCTGGCCTTATTATATACTAAAACAAGCACAAGCGGATGGGGCGTTTTGATTATGCTGATTGGAATCCCTATTTATTACTTGACGAAAGCTAAGGAATAGTATTCAGTGTTCAGTGTTCAGTGTTCAGGCGAAACAAGTTTGGCGGTGTTTTTAAACATATAAGTAATGTAAGAACTTGTATATAAAGCTGGGATTGCATTTTATTCAGTTAGGATCTTTTTTAACTTATATGTCTTATATGTTAAAAAAAGAAAGACTGTTTTTCTAGATGGTTAAAAAATCTTAGCTGCATTTTTAAAAAAAGCATCAAAAAAAATCCGTCTCGTTTAATAACGGGACGGATTTTCTATTTATAGTAACAAGTGGGAACTTGTTTGTTTATTCTTTCGAATTAATTAAGCTGTAGCTAAATCATTCAATACAGATGCCACTTCGTTAAAAGGCAATCCCCAAGCTTCAGCTACTCCTCTATAAACGATTTTTCCTTCAGCAACGTTCAATCCTTTTTTCAATTCTTCGTTGTCTTCACATGCTTTTTTCCATCCTTTGTTTGCTAATTGCAACGCATAAGGTAAAGTAGCATTAGTCAACGCTAAAGTAGAAGTATAAGGAACAGCACCTGGCATATTCGCTACGCAATAGTGAACGATATCATCAATGATGAATGTTGGATCTTCGTGAGTTGTAGGAGTACAAGTTTCGATACATCCACCTTGATCAACCGCTACATCCACTACTACAGTTCCAGGACCCATTAATTTCAACATATCACGAGTGATTAAATGTGGCGCTTTTGCACCTGGAATCAATACCGCACCAATAACTAAATCAGCAGTAGCGATAGCTTCAACGATATTGTAATGGTTAGACATAACAGTAGTTACATTAGCAGGCATCACGTCAGATAAATAACGTAAACGCGCTAAACTCACATCCATAATAGTTACTTGAGCTCCGAATCCAGCAGCCATTTTTGCAGCTTGTGTACCTACGATACCACCACCTAAAACTAAAACTTTAGCAGGAGGAACTCCCGGAACTCCGCCTAAAAGGATACCTTTTCCTTTTAATGGTTTCTCTAAATATTTAGCCCCTTCTTGAATTGACATACGTCCAGCCACTTCTGACATTGGTACCAACAAAGGCAAACTACGATCTGCTTTTTCTACTGTTTCATAAGCCAAACAAACTGCTCCACGCTCAATCATAGCATGAGTCAATGGCTCAGAAGAAGCAAAGTGAAAATATGTAAACAATAATTGGTCTTTTTTGATCAAGGGATATTCAGAAGCAATAGGTTCTTTTACTTTGATGATCATTTCAGCAATGCTGTAAACGTCTTCTATTGTTGGCAATAATGTTGCTCCAGCTTCACCATAGGCTTTATCACTAAAACCACTGTTTTCTCCAGCACTTGCTTGAACGTAAACGGTATGACCTTGTTTTTTGAATTCAGCAACTCCTGCTGGTGTAAGCGCTACACGATTTTCGTTATTTTTGATTTCTTTTGGAATTCCGATTATCATATTTATAAGTTTAATAGTTAATAGTATTATTGAACAACAAAAATAATACAGTAAGAAAATATTATTGTTATACGGTTATTAATTAAGAAAATATTAATTTTATTTGGTAATTTAGCAGTAAATATTTCTGAATAAGAAACTTTTTATATTTCTAAAAAGAAAAAATATCTGAGAATCGGTACTATATCGATTTCATTAACTCTTTTTTTCATTATGATACTAGACGAAACCGACAAAAAAATCTTACGTCTGCTGCAGGAAGATGCTCATTTGACGCTAAAAGACATTTCAAATAAAATAAATCTTTCCTTGACGCCGGTTCATGATCGTGTGAAACGACTTGAAAAAGAGGGTATTATAGATAGGTATGTGTCTGTTTTGAACAAAAAAAAATTAGGAATAAACCTGACCGTATATTGTCAAGTAACTTTAGTCAAACAGAATTATGATATCTCCGAAGGATTCAACCAATCGATATTGAATTTCCCCGAAGTGGTAGAATGTAATTTCGTTTCCGGAAGTTTTGATTACATGCTTAAAATCGTGTTGCCGGACATGGAAAGTTACCATCATTTTCATCAAAAGAAATTATCGATTTTACCCGAAGTTTCTCTAATCAATACTTTTTTTGTGATTTCGGAAGTGAAAAGTACGACCGTTTTGCCGATTTAGGGTTTTTTGATTGAAATAATGTTGTGAGGCTTTACATAAAAACTGCCGTGAACTGACGTTGTTTGTCTAATCTACATAAGTTTCTTTCAAGATACTTTTTACTTTTTCAATTTCTTTTTCATTCAGATTGCCCACCGTTTTTATTATTCTTTGCCTGTCAACTGTTCTGATTTGGTCTAAAACAATCCAGCCTTTGGTTTTGTTATGGTTAATTTCAATTCTTGTTGGATAAGTTTTCGAACTACTCGTTATCGGTGCAATGACAATAGTTTGCAAAAATTTATTCATTTCGTTTGGTGAAATTATTATCGAAGGACGTGTTTTTTTCATTTCACTTCCAATGGTTGGATCCAGATTGACTAAAACTATTTGATACTGTTTTAACTCCATTCTTCGAGATTTTCGTCTTCAAAGAAGTCATTTATTAACAAACTATCGTCGCCATTTTTATGCATTTTTTCAAAAGCATTTTCCCAACCGCTTCTTGGTTCAGATTTCGGTTTTAGGATAATATATCCTTTTTCAAGAATAAGTTCTACTTTATCCGTGATATTATATTTTTCTAATAAAGTTTTCGATAAACGAATTCCTTTAGAATTTCCAATTTGAATAACAGAAATATCCATAACCTTTTTAATTTAGTAGCCACAAAGTTATTACATTTTTTTTAGCTTCAACTACTTTAAACCATTATTTTTTTTGGCTGTGCAACATAACGGCAGTTTATCCGATAGCTTTCGGGCAAAAAACCTATAAAGGTTTTTTAAGTTAATGTGGAGTAGCTATAGTTGATATATTGCACGATAGAAAGACACTTTTTAAATTATATACAATTGTTTTTCGAATTTTTTAGTGGCGTAAAAAAATTTTAACTTCTGCAAAAACAGTATTCCATAAAAAAAGAAGCAATCTAGCCTCTTGAATTTCCTAAACTTCAATCACGATAAACCCATAGGAGCGGAATCACAACCAGTTTATCCCACTTTTTTATATTTTATTGGCGTTCGATGAATTTCATTTCGTTCAACAGAGGATTCATTGTTAGTTTTGCAAGCCCAACAAACCCTTAGCTTTTGGTGGCTGGTTTTTTATTTAGGTTCTTTTTTATTAAATTTTTACCCATAAAATACATTCCTATTATTATAAATGGAATACTCAACATTTGTCCCATATTTAATTTCATTCCATCTTCAAATTCCACTTGATTTATTTTTACAAACTCAATTAAAATTCTCATTATGAAAATTAAAGTTATTGCTAAACCAAACAAGAAACCATTTCCTAACTTTATGTTTTCCGTTTTGTAAATGGTAAAAACTATAATGAAAATTATTAAATACGAAATTGCTTCATAAAGTTGGGCTGGATGTCTTGGTATATTGTCAACACGTCTAAATATAAATGCCCAAGGCATTGTAGTCGGATTACCAATCATTTCTGAGTTCATTAAATTAGCAAGTCTTATAAATGTTGCACCAAGTGGTGCAACAATGGCAATTAAATCAAGTATTTTAAGATATTTTATTTCGTATTTTCTTGAATATAAATAAAGTGAAACAATCAATCCGATTGTTCCGCCGTGGCTTGCTAAGCCAGTATAGCCAGTAAATTTTATTTCTCCGATTTGATTTATTTTGATTGGTAAAAATATTTCTAATATATTTTTTGAATAATACTCAAAGTCATAAAATAGACAATGTCCAAGTCTTGCTCCGACAAGAATTCCAACTATACCGTATATAAACAACGCTTCGTGTGCGCTATCTTTTAAGTTTTCTCTTTTGAAAATTCCTTTTAGAATGTATGCGCATAAAAGTAAACCAGAACCAAATAACAGTCCGTAATATTTTAATGGAAACCCGAAAATATTAATTATTTGCGAGTCAAAATCCCAATTTATGTATAATTCAATCATTTTTTTTTATTAATTTCTATTTTCTGCGATTTTTCGGTAAACTAGCCACCAACTCTTAGATAGATGCAACTCCTTAAAATTGCTAACTATTTAATGTATTGATTGTCACTGTTTTAATTTCTACAATACAAAAAAGACATTGCATTTTTTTGTACTAATAAATCTTATATTTTAAATTCCTATTCCTAATTAACATTAAGGAATTTAACTATGAATAAATGCAGTTACAAGGAATCAAATGTAGCGCTTTATTCTTACAAAATAAAGACGCTTTTTAATTTTTGTACAAATGTTTTTCGAATTTTTTAATGGTGTAAAAAAGTTATAAGTACTGCAAAAACAATATTCCATAAAAAAAAGAGGCGCTTACGCCTCTTTAATTTCTTAACATTCAATAATGATAGCCCCATATGAGCGGAATCACAACAGCTTCGTGGAAAAAATTCTTCATTGTTGGTTTTGCAAACGAAGCTTTTGCTAGTGGTATTAGCCTATTTTTTTATAATTTTTTCGGTCTTTACGTTACCATTAATATCTATCAATTTCGCTATATATAAACCAGTTTCTAAATTTTTTAAAGATATTTTATTATCTACATGATCAATATTATTTATTATTCTACCATTTAAATCAGAAATTATGATTTCTTTTATTTCTATCTCACTTTTAATATATAAATAATCTGATGTGGGATTTGGATAAATGGTTAATCTATTTTTAGTTTCTAATTCAGATAATCCCAAAGTAGAATCTTTAATAATTATAACTTTATTGTCAGTTGTATTAAAGGCGTAACAACCATTTCCGCATGTTATAATATTCTTCACTGAACCAAATGCTTGCGAAATAGGTAAACTATCAAAAAGCAAAAATGTATTTGGGTTAAACCTCTTGAATGTAATATTTCCAGAAAAATCATAACTTGCAAAGCAAACTCTATTGTAATATGTATCATAAACAACTGGACCTGTTGTATTTGTAAATTTTCCAATTACGAATGGTGCAGTTGTAATATCTACAACTTTACCGTCAAATGAATACAGATAATTGTCTTTGTAAATAAAATCTAAATAAAAGTTAGATAAAACATTTTGAGCTACACTTACATTAGTTACTCCACTATTATTTACAGATAATCTTCTAATTCCAAACTCGGTTGTTTCATTATTGTATCCAATTAATGCGTTTGGACTTGTAAATTCTATTCTGTTACTTCCTGTATGGTCAGGTGTTGTTGTTGGTCTCATGACATTATTGTCGTAAATTACAACTCCTTCGTGTCTAGGTGAAAAGCCATTATTTTTTCTTGAAATAGCAATAGTTGTTGATTGACCTGGCATAACTTCAATATCTTCCACATAAAACGAACCTGTAGAAGGGTCACTTCCTAAACTAAATTGAAGACCTGCAGTTTGATTTGCAACATCAAATCTTCTAACTGTTGAAGAACCGCTAAAGCCGGAATATATATATTGACCATTATCAGAAATTGCCAAAACTGTAGGCTCACTACCTATAAAGACAGTGTTTACTAATGTATTATTAGTAGGATTAATGATTCCAATACTATTTCCGTTTGAACCATTTGAACTAGGGATACTTGCATAAATTTTATTTGTAAATGAATCGTATACCAAATCATTTGTTGTTAAGTTTAGTGTATTAACCTGTAATTGTGCAAATGATAACATGCTACTTCCAAGCAATAGAAAAGGTAGAATTTTTTTCATTTTTATTTAATTTTTGTTGATTTTGTTTTTTTTAGTTTTCTGCTAACTCTTAAATGTATACTACTCCTTAGAAAGTGCTAAATATTTAATTTACTTGATTGTTACTATTTTAATTTCAGCAACACAAAAAACGCATCGTGTTTTTTTCTATCAACAAACCTAATATGTCACTTTTTATACTTCTATTCTCGATAAAATTATAAGGAATTTGACTATAATTAAGTGCAGTTCAACAAATCAAATATAGTGTTTTATTCTTACAAAAATAATATAACATGATGTGAATTCCTACCGTATTTGAAATTCAATTTGGGAAAATTAATGTGATTTTGAGCAGGGTTTGCGTGAGGGTTAGCAGTAAATCTCGTCTCTTGGGACGAGAGAAACGTATAGCCCGACCGCAGTGACTTTGCAAGGAGGAACGATGAAAAAATCACGGAGGGCACGCCCAAAATAATCGCCCGATGATTATAAGAAAATCTAAATCTTTTAAACAAAAAAATCCGCCAAGTTCTTGCAAACGAGACGGATTTTAGTCTAAAAAAACTAAAAACTAAAAAAACGATAACTAAAACGAACGCTAGTAATACGTAAAACGTCTTACTTTAGCAATGTATTTCGCCAATCGTATTACTTGATGGCTGTAGCCATATTCGTTGTCATACCAAATATACAAGACGATATTCTTTCCATCTCTAGAAACGATTGTTGCGTTACTGTCGTAAATTGAAGGTGCCGATGTACCCACGATATCCGAAGAAACCAACTCGTTATTCAAGGAATATTTTATTTGTTCTACCAGTTCACCTTCTAGTGCATATTTTTTCATAATGGCATTGATTTCCTGTACAGAAGTTTCTCTGGATACTTCAAGATTCAAAACAACAAGTGAACCATTAGGAACGGGAACCCGAATCGCATTAGACGTTAATTTTCCTTCCAGCGATGGCAACGCTTTTGCAACAGCACTTCCAGCACCAGTTTCGGTAATTACCATATTTAGTGCAGCAGCTCTACCACGACGGTATTTGTTGTGCATGTTGTCTACTAAATTTTGGTCATTGGTATAGGCATGAATGGTTTCTAAATGCCCTTTTACAACGCCCAAAGTGTCTTCGACTGCTTTTAGAATTGGCGTAATAGCATTTGTAGTACAAGATGCTGCCGAGAAAATATTTATTTCATCCGGATTGTATTCGTTTTGGTTTACACCGTGAACGATATTTGGAACTCCTTTTCCAGGAGCGGTAAGCAACACTTTTTCTACTCCTTTTGAACTTAAATGTCGGCTTAATGCTTCATGCGTTGTGAAAGCGCCAGTGTTATCAATCACTAGAGCGTTGTCAATTTCATAAAGTGTATAGTCAATTTCCTCCGGTGAATTTGCTGTGATCACATGAACGGTGGTTCCGTTGATGATTAGCGCATTATTTTCGGGATCAGCAGTTACTGAACCTTGAAAATCACCATGAATAGAGTCGTAGCGCAATAAAGAAGCTCTTTTCTCTAGACTTGAAGCGTCATTTTTATCTCTGGTTACAATGGCTCTCAATCGCAATTGATTTCCTTTTCCAGTTTTCGACATTAATTCTCTGGCCAATAAACGCCCAATTCTACCAAAACCATAAAGAATCACATCTTTAGGTTGAATTTCTTCTGTAGATTTAGCTTCCTTTAATTTGTCGATTACAAAATGTCTTGCATCTGGATATTTTTCGTCTTCTAAACGATATTCGTAAGTAAGTTTACCAATGTCCAATTTGGAAGGTGGTAAATCTAATTCTAAAATGACTCTGGCAATTTCAACCGAATCGAAAACGGTAATTGGTTTTCCCACAAATTCACCTGCATATTGATGCAAGTTGATGATCTCATTTACGTTTTTATCCAGTAATTGATTTTTAAACAAAACCATTTCTATGGATTTGTCGTACCATAAATCGCTAATAATTTTGATTAACTCGACCCCGGCACGTCGTCTGTCGACTTGAAATGAAACTTCTTTTTGGTACAAAGTTGTATTGTTCATAGCTGAAAATTTGTAAAAATTTAGTAGTTATTTTTTTAAATTTGGCGCAAAAATACCTATTTCAATCGATTTCGTAAGCTATTTTGTGATTTATTTTTGAAATAAAAAAAACCATCTTGTTTTTGCAAGATGGTTGTTAAATTGGATTGGAAAAATATTTAGATAATAATTTTTAGAATTTCACCGTTTTTATTGATCATTTCTATTCGAACGCTTTGGCTTTCTTCTTTTTTACTCAAAAGTTTAGAAACGGTCTCAATATCTTTTGCTTTTTCATTATCAATATTCAGAATTATATTTCCTTTAAGTTCATTTTCATATTGCTTTAGATTATCATTGGTAATCGATTTAATTTTCACTCCGTAATCCAGATTATATTTCTTTTTGTCGGTAGCATTGATATTTTCCAGTTCCATTCCTTTAAATTCGGTACTAAAAAATTCATTTTTACTTAATACAACTGGGAGAACTCTGTTTTTTCCATCTCTTATAAAAGTCACCTGAACTTTGTCATTTGGTCTTTTTGTATTAATGTAACCCGAAAGGTCAGCATAAGTCGCCACATTTTGATTATCCAGCTTTATGATAATATCCCCTTTTTCAAGTCCGGATCTCTCGGCACCTGAATTTTTAGTTACATCTTTTATGTAAAAACCTTGCGTTTCCGGAATACCTAGTTCTTTTGAAGCATTTGAATTCAATTCGCCTCCTTCAACGCCTAGAATTCCTCGTTGCACATTCCCGAATTCCATAATGTCTTCGATTATTTTCCGGGCGATATTTGATGGAACTGCAAAGGAATACCCAACATAAGAACCCGTCATTGACGAAATCATGGTATTGATTCCAATTAATTCCCCTCGTGTATTCACTAACGCGCCACCGCTATTCCCGGGATTTACAGCGGCATCGGTTTGTATGAATGATTGAATTCCGCTAGTACCTAAATCTCTCGCTTTTGCCGAAACAATCCCAGCGGTAACCGTTGAAGTTAAATTATACGGGTTTCCAACTGCCAGAACCCATTCTCCAATTTTAACCGAATCAGAATTGGCAAAAGCGGTATAGGGTAATTTTTCATCGGCATCAATTTTTAATAAAGCAATGTCCATTTTGGAATCGGTTCCAATGAGTTTTGCTTTGTATGATTTTTTATTATTTAGTGTGATTTCAATTTCCGTTGCGTCTTTTATCACGTGATTATTCGTTACAATATAGCCGTCTTCCGAAATTATTACACCGGATCCTGTTCCTACTTGCTCCTGAGTTTGTCCGCCTTGGTATCCGTAAAAATATTCTAACATGGGATCATTGACTGTTTTTCGGGACACGTTTTTTACGTGAACCACGGTGTGAATCGTTTTTTCGGCAGCTTCCGTAAAATCAACATTTTCTACGGATAGTCCTACGTTTTTACCAAATGATTCAGATGCCAGGGTGACAGTTGGGTTGTTCCTGTTGGAAAAATATCCGTTATTGTCAAATAATAACTTGTACGCGCCCAATGTAGTGGCTCCGCTTAATAATGACACTAAAAATAAGGTTGAAAATCGGTTCATGTTAGAATTCATTTTTAAATTATTTACAGGTAAAAATAAAACTAAATTGTTTTCTCACAATACGGTTTAACGCTCTTTAACAATGATTAACATTTCATTAATAGTTCGTACTTTTGTACAACACAATTCAAATAAAATGCAAATAGAATTTTATAAATACCAAGGAACCGGGAATGATTTCGTAATGATTGATAATCGTTCGGATTTTTTTCCAAAAGATAATATTCAACTCATCGCTCATTTATGTGACCGGCGTTTTGGCATAGGCGGCGACGGGCTTATTTTATTGGAAAATGACACGGAAACTGATTTTAAAATGGTCTATTACAACTCCGATGGAAATCAAAGTTCGATGTGTGGTAATGGAGGAAGATGTTTGGTGGCTTTCGCCAAAAATCGAAATGTGATTCAAAACAGCACTATTTTTATAGCGATTGATGGGGTACATCATGCAACAATTGGCGAAGACGGATTAGTTTCTTTGCAAATGATTGATGTTTCCACTATTAAGACTCATCCCGATTATGTTTTTCTCAATACGGGTTCCCCGCATCATGTTCAATTGGTAGAGAATTTAGAAGATTTTAATGTAAAAGAAAATGGAGCAATAATCAGATACGGAGATTTGTATGGAAAAGAAGGAAGCAACATCAATTTTGTAAAGCAAATCGATGAAGCAACTTTTTCTTTAAGAACCTACGAAAGAGGAGTAGAGGATGAAACACTTTCTTGCGGAACTGGCGCAACAGCAGTAGCTATAGCCATGAATGAATTAGGAAAAACGAATGCCAGTTCAATTATTTTGCATGTGGAAGGCGGAAAACTGACTGTTTCTTTTGATAAAAAAGACGGTATGTTCACGAATGTTTTCCTAAAAGGACCAGCCGAATTTGTATTCAAAGGAACTATTGAAATTTAAACAAAATCCTTACGTCACCTTAGGAAGTCTACAGTGAGAGAAGTCGAAGTATAGTCGAAGCGTTAATTCCTAATTCTGAATTCCTAAATCCTAAATTTAAAATGATAACATTAAAAGGAGAGAATATCTATATTCGTGCATTAGAACCAAATGACTTAGAGTTTATTTATGCCGTCGAAAATGATCAAAGTATTTGGGAAGTAAGTAACACTAATACACCTTATAGTCGGTTTTTAGTGAAACAATATTTAGAAAATGCGCACCAGGATATTTATGAAGCCAAGCAATTGCGATTGGCTATTTGTCAAGATCAGGATTTTCCGGCATTGGGATTAATTGATTTGTTTGATTTTGATCCAAAAAATAATAGAGCAGGAGTTGGTATAATGTTACAAGGGCATGAAAACCGCAAGCAAAATATTGGTTCTGAAGCCTTAGCGTTGTTAATTCAGTATGCTTTTCGCCATCTTAATTTGCATCAATTATATGCAAATATTGGTACAGAAAATGTGGCTAGTATAGCTCTTTTTACTAAATTTGGCTTTCAAAGTATAGGAATAAAAAAAGATTGGAATTTAGTAAACGGCAATTATAAAGACGAAGCTATTTTTCAATTAATTAATAATCACGCGAGCGACAGCGAACTGACGCAGCAATTTTAAACAATAATTATTTTGAATATAAAAAAAATTATAACAATCGTATCTGTTGTTTTAATAACAGGATTAATCGTTTACGGATTTGTTTTAGTACGTCAAATTTTTTCTGATAATACAAAATTTTCAGAGAAAGAAGTCTATGTGTATGTCCCAACGGGTTCGACCTATGATAATGTCAAAAAAATAATTGCCCCTTATGTTCAAAACATAGATCGTTTTGAAATGGTTGCCGATAAAAGAAGTTATCCAGACAATGTAAATCCAGGACGATTTTTATTCACAAAAGGAATGAGCAGTTACAATCTGGTAAAGGCTTTAAGAACAAATGTTCCTGTGAATTTAGCATTCAATAACCAAGAAAGACTGGAGAATTTAGCGGGAAGAGTAGGTTCTCAAATTGAATCAGACAGTTTGTCCTTATTGAAATCTTTTAAAGATTCTATATTTTTAAAAGAAAACGGTTTCACTAACGAAAATGTGTTGGCATTGTTTATTCCAAATACATATGAAACGTATTGGAATACTTCGGCTGAAAAATTCCGAGATAAAATGATTAAGGAATATAGAAATTTTTGGAATAAAGAGCGTGTAGCAAAAGCAGCAAAACAAGGATTGACTCCAATCCAAGCTACAATTTTGGCATCGATTGTTCATAAAGAGTCCGTAAAAAAAGATGAAAGACCAAGAATTGCGGGCGCTTATTTAAATCGTATAAGATTGCAAATGCCTCTTCAAGCGGATCCCACTGTTATATATGCTTTAAAATTGAAGTTTAACGATTTTGACCAAGTAATCAAAAGAGTATTTTATAATGATCTAAAAATTGCCTCACCTTATAACACGTATATGAATGTTGGTCTGCCTCCAGGACCAATCGCAATGCCCGATATTACGGCATTAGAAGCAGTTTTAAATCCAGAAAAAAACAATTACATCTATTTCTGTGCAAGCGTGGAGCGTTTTGGATATCATGAATTTGCGACCACTTTAGAAGAACATAACGTGAATGCCAAAAAATATTCGGATTGGATAAACAGTCAAGGTGTAAAGAGATAGTTTTGAAATATAAAAAAAACTATTGTTTTCTTCTTTTATTTTTGATTGGCCTCCAACCTGTTTTTGGTCAAAATAAAATGGAGAGTTTCCTGAAACCATCGGATTCTTTAAATAGTAAAAGGCAAAATACGGTAATCATTTCTGAAGCCGTATTGGCTTCAGGAGCTTTGGTAGGCTTAAACCAACTTTGGTATGCCGATTATCCAAAATCTAATTTTCATTTTATAAATGATAATTCCGAATGGCTTCAAATGGATAAAGCAGGACATTTATTTTCGGCCTATCATTTGGGGCGAGCTGGTGCAGAATTGTTGAATTGGAGCGGAGCCAGTAAAAAAAAGCAGCTGGTTTACGGAGCCGGTTTAGGATTTGTTTTCCTTACTGCTGTTGAGGTTTTTGACGGGTTTTCAGCGGAATGGGGCGCTTCTACAGGTGATATAATTGCTAATGCTTCCGGTACCGCTTTGTATGTTTCTCAAGAATTATTGTGGAAAGAACAACGGATAACCCCTAAATTTTCATTTCATACGACACAATACCCCAGTTATAGACCGGAAGTGTTAGGAAGTTCATTTACAGAACAAATTCTAAAAGATTATAATGGTCAAACCTATTGGCTTTCTGTCAATTTACATTCCTTTTCAAAGGGCTCAAAAATCCCAAAATGGTTAAATCTGGCTGTGGGTTATGGAGCAGAAGGAATGGTTACAGGAAATAAGGAAAATTACGCCCAAAATGTAACGTATAATCCACAGAGATTCAGACAGTTTTATCTCAGTTTGGACGCCGATTTGACTAAAATAAATACAAAATCCCATTTTTTAAAGACGGTTTTTTCTGTTTTAAATACAGTAAAAATTCCAGCGCCAACGATAGAAATCACGCACTTAAACGGAATTAAATGGCACTTAATCTATTTTTAGAATTATTTAACAGGCTGAAAATCAGTATAAATTAAATTGTTGTATCTTTGCCCGCAGAAATTTCTTAACGGGACAGCGTTTTGAAGAAAAACAATTTATGATAAAGAAATGGTATTTTTACTCAGGTTTGACGATTATTATAGCTTTTTTAAGCTCAGGGTTTAAACCTTTTAATTTAGAAACTACCCCATGGTTTTTAGTTCACGAAACAGACGGATCACCCTACTTATTTCCCTCTGAACAACAAAATGATTACACCAAATTGAATATCCCTTTTACCGGCAATTTCTTTATTGGTTTTAAAGAAGCAATCGGCTACAGAGAATCGGAAAGTAAATATAAAAAAGTTAATTCTCTGGGATACTTAGGTAAATATCAATTTGGTATAGAAACATTAAAATCTGTTGGAATACATAGTAGTTCCGCTTTTTTGAACAGTCCCGAAATGCAAGAAAAAGCATTTATAGCACTTTTAGCTCAAAATAAATGGGAATTGAAAAAAGAAATCGAGAAATATGAAGGTACTATTCTTAATGGAATTTATATCACGGAATCAGGAATTCTGGCTGCAGCGCACCTTGGAGGACCTGGAACAGTAAGAAGATTTTTTAAAAATAAAGGTAAAAGATCCTTTCGAGATGCTTATGGAACTTCAATACGAAGTTATATGAAAGCCTTTGGTGGCTACGACACTTCATTTATCGTAGCAGACAGTAATGCAACTATAAAAAGTATATAAATTATTACAAATTGTGTCTCTTGACGTACCGTTGTTTGGAAGCAAGTTTAAAATAGTACACTGATAACACAAGTAGTACTTATTAAGCAGATTTACACTGATTTTTAAGTTGATTTTAAAAATAAAAACCCAAATTTCACGAATTTGCACTAATTAATTTTTGCAAATCCGTGCAATTTGGGTTTAATATACTACTCAATTTTAAGTGTTCACGACAGGTTTTTCGTTCTGTCTTTTTATTTTATTAACATTGGTTTACTTGTTTTAACTATTTCCCCATTTGGTTTAACTACCAATTTAACTACGTCCTTGTCTTTTTTGATTTTTATATTATACTGTTTTTTGGTAACATCTCCTTTCTCTTGTGTGTAGAGAAATTTATCATTAACAATAGTCCATCCAGGATACGTTCTATAAACTGAGTAAATCACCTGATTGGGAAGTCTTACATTTTTGAATTCTTCTACAACACGAATCAATTTACCTTTATCATCATAAGTTGCAGCCAATGAACCATTTTTTGCCTTCATAATCACAAGATATTCTTCAGCTCCTTCGGCATCTTTACCAAGGTCATAAGCGATAAATTTTTCCTCGACAGACTTTACCCTTTGATCCGGGCTATTACTTGGTAAAAAAACAGAAAAATCTTTTCCTGCTCTTTTAATAACAACTTCGGGTAATTCTTCGATTTTAATTTTGCCAGTTTCTACTTGAGAATACAAAGAGGATGTTACTGCCAAAAAAGCTAAAATAATAGTAATAGATGTTTTCATAATATTCAGTTTTAAATTAATAATGTATTTTTTTTTATGAAATTAAAATAGTTGATATTTTATTTACTTTAAAATGTAATAAATTGTAAATCAATATTTTGACAAATATTTGTAAGAATCAAACATATTTTTATTAAGTAAATTTAGTTTTTTTATTAAGTAGTTTCTGTTAATATTTACTATAAATTATGTTAATATAAAAACTTTTTTGATGTTTTTTTTAATAGGAAAAATGAACGTCTTGTGTGTAAGAAATAAAAAAAACACCAATTATAAAATTGATGTTTTGTAACTATTATTTATCTCCTTATGAAAATGGCTTAAAATAATTATTCCATTCCTCCTATTAAAATTTCTAATATTTTTATCGCCGCCTCACTAATTTTTGTTCCAGGTCCAAAAACTGCAACTGCACCTGAGTCAAATAAAAACTGGTAATCCTGTGCAGGGATTACACCGCCAACAACCACCATAATATCTTCACGACCGTACTTTTTGAGTTCCTCAATTACTTGCGGAACCAGCGTTTTATGTCCTGCAGCAAGAGAGGAAACACCTAGAATATGTACGTCGTTTTCTATGGCTTGTTTAGCCGCTTCAGCCGGAGTTTGAAAAAGTGGGCCAATGTCAACATCAAAACCTACATCGGCATAACCAGTAGCGACAACTTTCGCTCCACGATCGTGTCCATCCTGTCCCATTTTGGCAATCATAATTCTTGGTCGACGGCCTTCTTTTTTAGCAAATTCATCTGCCATTTGTTTCGCTTTTTCAAAGCTTTTGTCGTCTTTTATTTCTTTGCTATACACGCCACTAAAGGATTTTATTTGTGCTTTGTATCTTCCAAAAACGGTTTCTAAGGCATCACTAATTTCGCCTAATGTAGTTCGGTTTCTTGCGGCATCAACAGCTAATTCCAGTAAATTTCCTTCACCAGTTTGAGCACAAAGAGTTAATTTTTTAAGTGAATTTTGTACTTTTTCGGTGTCCCGCGTTGTTTTAATTCGATCTAATTGTTCCAGTTGTTGCTTTCGTACCATTTGGTTGTCAACATCAAGAATTTGCAAGGGATCCTCTTTCTCTAATCGGTATTTATTGATACCTACGATAATATCTTGACTGCTGTCTATTCTTGCTTGTTTTCTTGCTGCAGCTTCTTCGATACGAATTTTTGGAATTCCTGTTTCAATGGCTTTGGTCATTCCTCCCAATTCCTCTACTTCTTGGATGAGTTCCCATGCGTTTTCGGCAATTTCATTTGTCAGACTTTCCACATAATAGCTTCCGGCCCAAGGATCAACTGTTTTGGTAATCTTAGTTTCTTCCTGCAAAAATATCTGGGTATTTCTGGCAATTCTGGCAGAAAAATCAGTTGGTAAGGCAATAGCTTCATCCAGTGCATTGGTATGCAACGATTGTGTCCCTCCAAAAGCTGCCGCCGAAGCTTCAATACAGGTTCGAGCCACATTGTTAAAAGGATCTTGCTCCGTTAAACTCCAACCAGAAGTTTGACAGTGTGTTCGCAATGCTAATGATTTGTCATCTTTTGGATTAAATTGTTTTACCAGTTTTGCCCAAATCATTCTTCCCGCACGCATTTTGGCAATTTCCATAAAATGGTTCATACCAATCGCCCAGAAAAACGATAGGCGAGGAGCAAACTCGTCGATTTTCATTCCTGTGGCAAGTCCAGTTCTAATGTATTCCAATCCATCGGCAAGTGTGTATGCCAGCTCAATATCAGCGGTAGCTCCCGCTTCCTGCATGTGGTAACCCGATATTGAAATGGAATTGAATTTCGGCATTTTTTTGCTGGTAAATTCAAAAATATCAGCAATGATTTTCATCGAAGGTGTTGGAGGATAGATATAGGTGTTACGCACCATAAACTCTTTCAAAATATCATTTTGTATCGTTCCGGAAAGTTGTTCTGGTTTTACGCCTTGTTCTTCGGCAGCGACAATATAAAAAGCCATGATTGGTAAAACCGCTCCGTTCATAGTCATAGAAACGGACATTTCATCTAAAGGGATTTGGTCGAATAATACTTTCATATCCTCAACCGAGTCAATTGCGACTCCCGCTTTCCCCACATCGCCCACTACACGTTCGTGATCTGAATCATATCCGCGATGCGTAGGTAAGTCAAAAGCGATTGATAATCCTTTTTGTCCTGCTGCAAGATTTCGTCTGTAAAAAGCATTGCTTTCTTCAGCTGTTGAAAATCCAGCGTACTGTCTCACTGTCCATGGTCTGCGCACATACATCGTTGCGTAAGGTCCGCGTAAATTTGGCGCAAAGCCAGCACCGAAATCAAGATGTTTAATATCTTTGATATCCTCGTCTGAGTACGTTTGTTTAAGTTCGATATTTTCAGCGGTTAAAAAGCTTTTTTCTTCTAACTTAGGACTTCTACCTTCAGACTTTTCTAATTCTATATGTTGAATGCTTTTTCTCAATGTTATTTTGTATAAATCTAATTAAACAATTTTATTTATTTCGCTGTTTCTTGAAGTATGAAAAACAGCCTTAATCTGAATTAATTTATCATCTACACTAAAATGTATTAAATAAGGAAATTTTTCTAATAGGATAACTCTATTATTATCTAATTTAAAATAATAATGGATTTGACTTAATTATTTTGAAACTTTCTTTAAACGAATTTTTAAATCGTTCTCCAAGTTTAGGATGAATGTCTTTATATCCCTCAAAACTTTTTTTAAAGTCTAATCTAGCTTCCGCTAAAATTATCATCTGATAATTCACTGTCGATTTCTTTTAAAAAATCATCAATATCTTGGGCCGAGGAAGGATCGTCCAAATATCTTTGGGTTCTTTCTCTTACTTCATCAATTTGCCATTGCGGAATTTCATACCCATTTGATTTAGGCAAAATAATTACTTCCACTTCCTCAGCTGAAAAATCAGCGGGCAAGGTGATGGTTATTTTGTGATTTATAACTGTAACAATTTGTCTAATCGCTTCCATAATTATTATTATTTATATTCAAATAAACCAAAAAAGAGATCTAGTTTTCTTCTCCTTTTAACCTTTCCTGTTCCAATTTTTCGGCTAAACGTTTTTCGATTATTGGTGTAATCAATGTTTTTCTAGGATTTTGTTTTACAAAAGGAAATAATTCTAAATCGTGTTTCATTCTATCGTCTTTGTTGGGATATTTATTGGTTCCCAATAAAATTTCTTTTCCTGTATCAAATAATTCTTGTTCTTTGTCTGCGCTTTCTTGGATTTTTCTTTTAATGATTCCGTCGTTGAGTTGTTTTAAGAAACCGCCGTTAGCCTCGATGTCTTTGAATAAAGCTAAAGATTTTTCGGCTAATTGATTGGTAATATTTTCTATGTAGTAACTTCCATCGGCCGGATTATTGACTTTGGCAAAGTAACTTTCATGCTTGAGAACCAACAACTGATTTCTCGCTATTCTATCACCAAATTCATTGTCTTTATGATACAATGCATCATAAGGTAAATTAGCAATAGCATCAGCCCCGCCAAGAATTGCCGACATGCATTCCGTTGTAGTTCGCAACATATTCACATTATAATCGTACAATGTTTTGTTGCGTTTTGTCGGCGAAACTATAATGTTACAATCAAGATTGTGGTCGTATTCTTTTGCAATTAGATTAAAAAGCAAACGTAAAGCTCGCAGTTTTGCAATTTCGAAAAAGTAATTTGTTCCTACAGCAACTTCGAAAACAATAGGCTGATTTATGGTTGTAATCTTGTTGAAATATTCATTGGCATGCGCTAAACTATAAGCGATTTGCTGTACCATGTTAGCTCCTGCATTTTGATATAATGCTGAATTAATACTTAGTAAAGAAGTTGATGTTGCTTCTTTCGAAAGTAAATTGAGCGTTTCAAAATTATTCTTTTCTTTAGTAACGAACCAGTTTCCGTCTTTGGCCAATTGCCCGATTGGGTCTAGGTTGATGAAAATTGTCGCGTTCTTTTCCTTTGCAATTGTTTCAATTTTTTTCACGAAATCGATTGAAATAAAGGCCAAATTAAAGTAAACTGTTACTTCTTCCAAGGGTAGTTTCGCTAATAATTTTTCGACATCAATAGTATCCTTTTCTATGGTAAAACGCAGACTTTCTGCACCACGATTTATAGAATCTAAGGCTCTTTCTACGGATTTTTCTACATCATAAACAAAAATGTTCTGACATATTTTAAATTCGGTTGCTTTCGTTACAACTGGATAAACTTTCGTGAATTCATCTTTGTGATAAAATGGTTTTACCTTTATGTCTTCTGGGGAATTCCAAATTAGAGTTTCATTATAATCGGCTCCATTGAGTTCAAATTGGATTTTCTGTTTCCATTGTTTGGAAGAAAGGGGATTGAAATCATCGAAAAGGGAATTAGCCATTTTGGTAGTTGATTTTAATAATTTTATTATTTATTTTTTTCAATCGTGTCACCTTCGAATTCGATGATATAAATATCTTCACTATCTTTTTTCATATAGTATTTTTCTCGGGCATATTTTTCTATTTGTTCAGAATTTTTTAATTGTTTAATATTCTCTTGGTCTTTTTTTATTTCTTCTTGATAATATTCTTTATTGTCTTGAAGTTCATCAATTTGTTTATCCAAAAAACGGTGATCGAAATACGAATAGTTATCAAGGAAAATCATCCAAGTAGAAAAAAATAACAAGACCCAAACATACTTGTTACTCAAAAATTTAAACCAAGGTTTGCCTTTATACGGATTTGTCATTTATAATATTTTTTAGCCCTGATTACTGCACTTAACTTTTATTTTCATCGGAGTTCTGTGAACTCCTTTTGAATTGGAAATCTTATATTGACTCGTCTTTGCTAGGAAAAAAAATAATAATAATGTCTTTACGACGAGACAGGAAATAGATCCTAATTCCTCTTTTCATCGGAATGACATCATGGTATTATGTTTTCTAATTTTGCAATAAAATTACAATAAATTATAGAATTTTTTGATTTATTACGGCACGAACTACGTCTATGGCAACGGTATTATATTTGTCGTTTGGTATGATGATATCGGCAAATGCTTTTGTAGGCTCAATAAATTGCTCATGCATTGGTTTTAGTGTTGATTGGTACCGATTTAAAACTTCATTCATATCGCGACCACGTTCCGCAATATCACGTTTTAAACGGCGAATTAAACGCTCATCAGAATCGGCATGAACATAAACTTTAATGTCAAAAAGTTCTCTCAATTCAGCATTTGCCAAAATTAAAATCCCTTCCACAATCATTACTTTTCTTGGATGCGTGAAAATGGTGTCGTCTGTTCTATTGTGCGTTACAAAAGAATAAACAGGTTGGTGAATATTTCTTTCGGCTTTCAATTCCTTAAGATGTGCAACCAATAATTCGAAATCAATGGCGCGTGGATGATCAAAATTTATTAGCGCTCTTTCATCAAATGACAACCCATGATTTTCTTTATAGTAAGAATCTTGCGAAATAATACCTACTTCCGTTTCTGGTAATTCATTCATAATCTGATGAACTACTGTTGTTTTCCCACTTCCTGTTCCGCCTGCAATTCCTATAATGAGCATAAATGTTTTGTTATGTTTTTGTCCTGCAAAAATAGGAATTTAATTGGGAGTGAATTTTGTTTTGGGAGAAATATTTGCTAATTTAATATACTTATTGCGTTATTAGTAAATCTCGATTTTAGGTGTCTTTCTTTCGTGTTATTCTTGTTATTTCAATTATTCTGTGAAATTTAAATAAATATTTAAAAAAAGGAGAGCCAAAAAACGGCTCTCCTTTTTACATTTATAATATTCGATTTTCTATTTATTCTTTTTTGCTTTAATCATCATTTCTAACTGATCCCAAAGTTCCTCAGGAATTGCTTCGAGGATGTTGAATTGTCCTGCTCCTTTCAACCATTCGCCACCATCGATAACAATGACTTCGCCATTTACATAAGCAGAGAAATCAGAAACTAAATAAGCGGCTAAATTGGCTAATTCTTGATGATCTCCCACACGTTTCAAAGGCACTTTTTTTGCCATATCAAATTTTTCGGCTAAATCGCCAGGCAATAATCTATCCCAAGCGCCTTTGGTAGGAAAAGGTCCAGGAGCTATTGCATTAGAACGAATTCCGTATTTTGCCCATTCTACGGCAAGACTTCGCGTCATAGCCAGAACTCCTGCTTTTGCAGTTGCACTGGGTACTACATAAGCGGATCCTGTCCAAGCATAAGTAGTTACAATATTTAAAATGGTAGAAGATTTTTGCTTGGTATCAATCCAATGTTTTCCAAATGCAAGAGTACAGTTTTTAGACCCTTTTAAGACAATGTCAATTACAGTATCAAACGCATTAGCAGACAATCGCTCCGTTGGTGAAATAAAATTTCCTGCAGCATTGTTAAGTAACACATCTACTTTTCCAAAAGCTTTTAATACTTCTTGCAGCATGTTTTCCACTTCTTCGTAATGACGCACATCACATTGTAGGGGCAAACAAGTTCCGCCAGTTTCGGTTTCCAGTTCTGAAGCAGTATTCTTTAATTTCTCTAAATCTCTTGAAGTGATGGCAACTTGTGCGCCTAATTCCATGAAATATTTAGTCATTGCTTTACCTAAACCGCTACCACCGCCGGTTACAACTATCACTTTTCCTTTTAAGGCGTCATCGCGTAACATTTTATCTGTATAATTCATAGTGTTTTATAATTTGATTCGTAAATATAATAAAATTAAATAGTATGCATGCATATAAAAAAATAGTAAATATCAGGCTATTTGATTGCGCACAATCGTTTCGCGGCTGCCTCTAGCGTATCATTGTCTTTGGCGAAGCAAAACCGAATTAGTTTAAGATCTTTACCATTTGCATAAAAAGTAGAAATAGGTATAGCTGCAACTCCATGTTCAGTTATCAACCATTTGCAAAAATCAACGTCATTTTTATCAGAAATAGAGGCATAGGATGCAACTTGAAAATAGGTTCCTTCGCAAGGCATGAGTTCAAATTGACTCTCTTTTAATAATTGTCTAAAGTAGTTCCGTTTTTCCTGATAGAAGTTTCCTATTTCATTGACGGAAACTAAATCTAGATACTCGCTGATGGCAACTTGACAAATGCTATTTACACTAAAAACCAAAAATTGATGTACTTTTTTGATTTCTTTCATCAAATATTCGGGAGCTATTAAATAACCTACTTTCCACCCCGTAACATGAAAGGATTTTCCAAATGAGGAAATCATCACACATCGATTGAGCAATTTTTCCCGCGTATTTGCAGAAATATGTTTTTCTTCAAAAGTGATGTATTCATAGACTTCGTCTGAAAGAATAATGATATTTGGATACTTTTCTAAGAGTGATTCTAAAATTTCAAAATCTGCTTGAGTTAAAATCTTCCCTGTCGGATTATGAGGATTATTTATAATAATCATTTTGGTATTAGTACTGCAAGCGCTCTCGATTGAATTCCAGTTTGGCGTATAGTCATCGTTTAAAGATACACGAACCGGATTCGCATTGCAAAGTAATACAGGAGCTTCGTAGCAATCATAACTTGGGTCCAAAATGATTACTTCATCATTTGTTTCTACCAAGGCTGTGATTGTTGTAAAAATTGCTTGAGTAGCGCCAGCGGTAACTAGGATTTCAGTGTCAGGTTGAACTGCTCTTCCGTATGAATTCTTGATCAGTAGAGCGATTTTCAACAATAACGGCGGATAGCCTGACATCGGCAGGTATTGGTGTACATTTTCTTTGGCAAGTTGAGCCACAATATCCGTTAATCTTTCATCGACTGGAAAGTTTGGAAAACCTTGTGAAAGATTTATGGCGTTGAATTCGCTTGCCATTTTTGACATTACCGTAAAGATGCTAGTCCCAATATTTGGAAGTTTACTCATGAAAATCACATTTATTATTGTTTATAAATGTACTCGTTTTATAATTATCTTGATTCGTTTTTGCAAAAATTGAAGTTCATTTATTCCTGTGGAGAAAAAAAGGCTTTTTAAGATTCCATAAAAAAAAAGCTACCCGAAGGCAGCTTGTAATTAAAATTAATTTTATTATTTATCTTTGGTAATAACTCCATCGGCATTAACAATTAATTTTCGAATTTCTTTATCTTTTTTAATTCGAATAGTATATTCTTTTTTAAGAACATCGCCTTCTTTTTGAGAATATAAATATTTGTCATTTACAATTTGCCAGCCCGGATACGCTTTGTATATTGAATAAATCACACTACTTGGAAGTTTTACATCTTTATAATTTTCAATAACTCGTGTTAATTTTCCATTTTCATTATAGGTCGCATTCAAAGAGCCGTCTTTGGTTTCCATAATCACCAAGTACTCCTCATATCCTTCATAATCTTTTCCAACATCATAGGCAATAAATTTATCTTCTAGATTTCTTACTTTTAAATCAGCGTTTCGATCAGGTAAATATACTGAAAAATCCTTTCCCGCTTTTTTGATGACAACTGCGGGTAATTCTTCCATTCTCATATTCCCATTAACAGTATCTTTTGTAACCTGAGAATAGGAATGAGGAACCAGACTTAATAAAAACAAAATAACAATAATTGATTTCATGATTTTTAGATTTAAATTAGTTATTTCTGAAGAATTTTAATGATTAATTAATTGTAGCAAGGCTTATTTTTTTCTTCCCCTTTTGGTTTTTATAAATTATTTTAAATCACTATAATTCAGAGTTTTAATTATTTATTTTTTTGAATTTTGATATCAAAAAATGATAGGCACAAGTAAAATTAACACTTTTTTTAGAGTTTTACGGTTAATATTTTCTATAATTATTGTTAATATAATCGTAGATTTTCTGTTATTTATTAATCAGAAAATCCATCTTTATTTAAATAAAATAGGTGGTTTTTTAGGTAAAAAGAAAAAAAATAATCCTTATAATTATAGTTCTTAAGGGAACATGTTATGCTTTTAAAAAGAATAAAAAGCTCCAAAAAAAGCAATTCATTAATTCATAAAACAGCTGTAGTTTTTGTTTTTGAATCAAATATTTTTAGACCAACTAATAATTCCTTTAGTATAGAATTTTAGTTTATGTCTTTTAATAATGGAAATCGAGAACTTTACATTTTATGAATAATAAAAATAGTAGGACGATTGTGTAAATCAACCGTAACTTTTTTCCAATCAGAAGCTCTCATCGTTTTGATGTACTCTGTAGGTAAAGTAATATCTGTTGCGATACAAAGATGAGTTGCAGGGTTTATAGCTTGTAAAATATCTTCCAACATTTTATTGTTTCGATACGGAGTTTCAATAAAAATTTGGGATTGGTTCTTGTCTTGAGAAAGCTTCTCTAAATTTTTAAGAGCGGTTTTCTTTTCGCTTTTTTCAATTGGCAAATATCCATTGAACGTAAAACTTTGACCATTCATACCAGAAGCCATCATCGCTAAAAGTATCGAAGAAGGTCCTACCAGAGGAATGACTTGAATTCCTTTTTCATGAGCCAATTTCACAATTACTGCACCCGGATCAGCTACTCCAGGACACCCAGCTTCGCTCATTAATCCAACATTTTTTCCTTCAAGTAAAGGCTTTATAAAGTCTAAATGTTCCTTGGTTTCGGTATGTTTGTTTAACACAAAAAGGATAAGTTCAGATTGTTTTTTTTCTGGACTTACACCTTTAATAGACTTACGAGCTGTCTTTTCGTTCTCAACAATATAATAATCTATAAAATCAATACTTCTTTTTACGGTTTGCGGTAAAACATCCATCGGGTCGCAATCACCCATGGTCGTAGGGATTAAATAAAGTTTTCCTAAAAGTGCAGTTGGTTTCATAAGTAGGTTATTTTATTTCTAAAATGAATAATGTGAGATTAATTTTTCTATGAAAATGCGCTAATAATCAGATTGTGACATTAGTTTTTTTTTAAAATTAAATCAAAGTTTATTGGTGTTTGACTATTAGTTTTTTGGCAATGACATCGCAAGCTTCATCAAGCATATTGTAAACTATTTGAAATCCATTTGGCAAACCAAAGTATGGATCCGGAACATCTACATTTTCGTTTGGAAATAGCTCATTCAATATAAGCTTGACTTTGTCTTTTTGTTCGTTATTTTCTGCAAGTTCCAGTACATCTTGGTAATTAGTATGGTCCATCACATAGATATAGTCAAAAGAATCGAAATCAGATTTGCTAAATTGTCTGCCTTTCTGATGGGAAATAAATACCCTGTTTTTTTTTGCAACAGCGATGGAACGTTCGTCAGGCGCATGACCAATATGCCACGAACCTGTTCCTGCCGAATCTACAGTGAATTTGTTTTTTGGAAGTTTTGAAGCTAATATGCCTTCGGCCAAAGGTGACCGACAAATATTTCCTAAACAGACCATTAAAATTTTTATGGGCATGATGCTTTTATAACGTTAATTTGATATTAATGTCATCAACAAACTTTTTAAACTGTTTGTCAGTAGCAACTAAATTGTCAACAGTTTTACAAGCATGTAATACCGTAGCATGATCGCGATCGCCTATTTGAGAACCAATATTCGCTAAAGACGCTTTGGTGAATTTTTTAGCAAAAAACATAGCTAATTGTCTTGCTTGAACTACATGTCTTTTTCTAGTTTTTGATTGCAATGTTTCTAAATCCAATTGAAAATAATCAGACACAATTTTTTGAATGTAATCAATAGAAATTTCTCGTTTTACATTTTTAACAAATTTTTCAACGACACTTTTCGCAAGTTCCAGCGTAACTTCTTTTTTATTAAATGACGATTGCGCAATCAAGGAAATGATAGCTCCTTCTAGTTCTCGAACATTAGATTTAATATTACGAGCCACATATTCAATAATTTCTTCAGGGATTTCTACACCATCTCTGTATAATATATTTTTCAAGATAGAAATTCTGGTTTCATAATCAGGTTGGTGCAATTCAGCGGACAATCCCCATTTGAAACGAGATAATAACCGTTGTTCGATATCTTGCATATCAACAGGAGCCTTGTCTGATGTCAAGATTACCTGTTTTCCGTTTTGATGCAAATAGTTGAATATATGAAAAAATACATCTTGAGTCCCTGATTTTCCAGAAAGGAATTGAACATCATCAATGATTAAAACATCAATTAACTGGTAGAAATGAATGAAATCATTTCTGTTATTTTTCTTTACGGAATCAATATATTGTTGAGTGAAAATTTCAGCAGAAATGTATAAAACTGTTTTTTCAGGATATTTGTCTTTTATTTCAACTCCAATAGCATGCGCTAAATGTGTTTTCCCCAGACCAACACCGCCAAAAATCAATAATGGATTAAATGAAGTTCCTCCAGGCTTATTGGCCACAGCCATACCGGCAGAACGAGCTAATCTATTTGAATCCCCTTCTAAAAAATTATCAAAACTATAATTCGCGTTCAACTGGGATTCGATTTTCAAATTTCGAATTCCGGGAATTACAAATGGGTTTTTTAATTCAGGATTTAAGTTCTTAAATGGAGCATCAACTTCTTGAGGCTTCATAGGTACTCTATTGGCACTTGGCAATTGTTCCGTGAAAGGTTGTTTGTTGCCGTAAGTGTTTTCCATTCTGATTTTATAGAGTAACTTTGCGTTTTTTCCAAGTTCTTTGGTAAGTGCCACTTTTAACAATTTCACATAGTGTTCTTCTAACCATTCGTAGAAAAATTTACTTGGAACTTGAATATATAATGCGTTATCGGTAAGTTCAACTGACTTGATTGGTTCGAACCAAGTTTTATAGGCTTGATCTTGGATGTTGTCTTTAATAAAAGACAAACAGTTTTCCCATACTGATTGAGCAGTTTTGTTCATATATTCTGTTAATTATATTTAATTGGTAATTATTGTCCTACCAAAAAAATAGTAAGTTTTGTCTTTTTTTCGGGGTAACAAATATGTGAACAAATTTCTGTAAAAAAAAATAATTTAGGTGGTAATTTTTTAAATTATTGTTGTAAGGAACTTTTTATATTTTAAATTTTTAATAAATAATTAATGAAAGATCATCAAATTCAAGTTAGGGTGCGTTACTCTGAGACAGACCAAATGGGTGTTGTTTATCATGGGAATTATATTCCTTATTTTGAGATAGGAAGAGTCGAATGGCTTAGAGACAAAGGGATTTCTTATAAAAGTATGGAAGAAAGTGGTATTGCGCTTCCTATCGTTTCCATGAATATAAATTATAAAAAATCGGCGCGATATGATGAGCTACTTACTGTGCACACCGTTTTTAAAAGTCAGAGCTCTGTGAAGATAGAATTTGATTGTACGATTTATAATGAATCAGATGAGTTATTAACAACTGCCCAATTTATTTTAGTTTTTGTGTCCATAAAAACAGGTCGTCCAACCGCTCCACCGCACTATATTTTGGAATTGTTAAAAACAATGGAATAAAATAATAAAAAAGTAATTTTTATAGAGAAATTATTTTTTTTTAATATCAATTTCAAACATTGAATTAAAAATGTCGAAGATTTTTTCGGCATTTTTTTTTCGTGTTTTTATCTCGATTTTACCAATTGGAAGACCTGAAACTTCATTTATTTCCATTTCTTGAGTAACAATTTCCAGCTTCTTTTCCTTAATTACTCGCATCACTTTATTCATATTTTTATAATCAAAAGAGATCAAAAAATGTAGATCAATTGTTTTTTCAACTATTTCGCAAGTCTCAAGAATTATTTGTGCTGTAGTTTTATAAGCTGAAATCAATCCACCTACACCCAGTTTTACGCCTCCAAAAATCCGAACCACTACAATCAATACATTAGTAATAGAAAAGGACTGAATTTGACCATAAATAGGCATTCCAGCGCTGTTGCTTGGTTCTCCATCATCATTAGCTCTGTAAGTTATCGAATCAGTACCAATTTGATAGGCATAACAAAAATGTCCTGCATTAGGATGCTGCTTTCGTAAACTGTCGATAATGGGTTTTACTTGGTCTTCCGATTGAATTGGGAAAGCATAACCAAAAAATTTGCTGTTTTTTTCTTTGAATAGTACTTCTTCTGGTGAAAATTCAATGGTATTGTAGGTGTCTTTAAATTCCAAAAGCGGATTATTTTCTAAATTATTTTTTTGTCAAATAAATCAACGATATCTTCTTTACCAACTATTAAATTCCAAACTTCTAATCCCAATGCATGTGCAGCGTCGGTATTTTCTTTTTTGTCATCTATGAATAAGGTCCTTTTTGGTGACAATTCATGGTTGTTTATTAGGTGATTGAAAACTTCAGGACCTGGTTTTCTCATTCCAATTTCAAATGAAAAATATACTTTTTCAAAACATTGATAAAAATCACTGTAAAATGAAACTCCTACTTTTTTTTCGAAAGTTTCGATATGAATGGAATCGGTGTTACTCAATAAAAATAATCGGTATTTTTTTGATAGCATTTGAATAAATTCCAATCGATACAGTGGAAAGTCAAGAAGAATAGCATTCCAAGCAGCTAAAATTTCTTTAATACTTGCATTTGGAATGTGTTTTTGAATCCCGAAAAGGAAATTTTCTCGCGAGATTTTCCCTGTTTCAAATTGAATATTTAAATGATCTAAATCGTCATTCCACTCTGTCAATCCTAGTTTTTTTAGACCGTCCATAGTGGATTTTTTATCTAAATTGATAAAAATATCTCCAAAATCAAAAATTATAGTATTAATCATGGTTTCTAGATAGTATTAATTCATCGTCGCCAATCGTAGATTTGTCGAACGATTTTTTAGCAATTATTGGTGCTTCAATTCCTTCTTTTAATTGGATATTTCCAACAAAAATGCGGGCTTCGTCCCAAAGGTTGGCATCAATAAAAGTCTGTAACGTTTGTCTGCCTCCTTCAATAATTACGGATTGAATTTGATGCTGGTGAAGTGTTTTGACTATTTGTGCAGCTATATTTTGTTCGAAATCAATTACTTCAAAGATAATATTTTCTTTTTCAACTGCAGGCTTTAATTTCGAAAATACGATTGTTTTGATCTGACAGTTAAAGATGTGACAGTCATTGGAAATGCGGTTGTTTTGGTCCAGAACCACCCGAACAGGATTTTTTCCCGTCCAATCTCTTACATCTAATTTTGGATTATCGTCAATAACGGTTTGGGTTCCCACAAGAATGGCTTGTTCTTCACTTCTCCATTTATGGACCAATTGTCTCGAATAAACGTTGGTAATCCAAACTGGTTTTTTTTCTAATTTTTCTAAAGGAGCGATGAAGCCATCTTTACTTTCGGCCCATTTCAAAATAATGTAGGGTCTTTTCTTGTTGTGAAAAGTAAAATAGCGTTTGTTCAGCTCATTGCATTCGGCTTCAAGAATGCCAACTGTAACATTTATTCCGGCTTCAATTAATTTTTTGATGCCATTTCCGGACACTTTCTCATTTGGGTCAAAAGTTCCAATTACCACATTTGGGATTTCATTTTTTACAATCAAATCGCAACAAGGAGGTGTTTTTCCAAAATGACTGCAGGGTTCTAAACTCACATAAATAGTCGCTTTTTTTAACAACGATTTGTCTTTGACCGAATTTATGGCATTTACTTCGGCATGCGGTTCTCCTGATTTTTTATGCCAGCCTTCGCCAATGATTTTATTTTCATAAACAATTACACTTCCTACCATAGGATTGGGATAGGTTGTTCCCAATCCGTTTTTGGCTAATTCAATGCAACGAGCTATATATTTTTCATGTATTTTCACCTTACAAAAGTAGTTATTTTTGAGTTTAGCCTTGAAACTTCCCGATTTGTTTTAAAACTTTCGAAAATTACAATAAACAATTTCTATTTTTGCGAGTAAAATAAGTAGTGTCAAAAAATGGAAAATTACAGCATTAGAAAAATTAAAAAAGAAGACAATAGTTCAGTTGCAGCATTGATAAGAGCCGTTTTTGACGAATTGAATATTCCAAAAGTTGGAACCGCTTATGAAGATCCATATTTGGATTTGATGTTTGAGGAGTACAACAAACCAAAATCGGTTTATTACGTCGTTGAAAAAGAAGGCAGAATTATCGGTTCAGCCGGAGTGGCGCCGCTAGAAAACGAAGCCGAAACGATTTGTGAATTGCAGAAAATGTACTTTCTGCCAGAAACACGTGGGTTGGGAATTGGAAGCCAAATGATGGCAAAATGTTTGCAAAGTGCTAAGGATTTTGGTTTCGAAAAATGTTATCTGGAAACGATGCCTTTTATGCATGATGCTCAGAAACTTTACAAAAAAGTAGGCTTTGAATACATTTGTTCACCTATGGGAAGCACAGGTCATACCTCATGTCCGGTTTGGATGTTGAAAGATTTATAAAAACTTTAAAATTCGTTGATCAACATTCCTTGTTCAAACTTTAATTTTTTAAATGTTGAATATTCAATTTTGAGTAGCGAATTTCCAATCAAAAAACTGAATATTCAATTTGGAACAAATAATAGTATAAAACCAATGAAAATAAAAGAATATAGAAATCATTTCATTGAAGAACTCACTCCAATTTATGATGCTGGAGAAGCGGAAAGTTTCTTTTATTTGATTCTGGAAGAAAAGCACCAATTGAAAAGAATTGATTTGGCTTTACATCCTGATTTAGATTTTTCTGACGAAGAAATTAGTATTTGGAATTTAATTTTGGAACAATTAAAACAAGAAATTCCGATTCAGTATCTTTTAGGAAAAACGAGCTTTTATGGGTTGGATTTTGAAGTCAATCCAGCCGTTTTAATTCCAAGACCAGAAACCGAGGAATTGGTGGATTGGATTATTAGTTCAAATTTAAAGATTGAAAAATTTAAAGATTTAAAAATTCTTGACATCGGAACCGGTAGCGGTTGTATTGCAATTTCATTGGCAAAAAATATCCCGAATGCACAAGTTTATGCGATTGATGTTTCTGAAAAAGCTTTAGCTACGGCCAATAAAAATGCAGAAAATAATTCCGTCAATGTTACTTTTATCAATCAAAACATTCTTGAAACCGAAGATTTACTGCAACAATTTGACATTATAGTTTCTAATCCTCCTTATGTTCGAAATTTAGAAAAAGAGGAAATCAAGAAAAACGTTTTGGACAATGAACCGCATTTGGCGCTTTTTGTGGAAGACAATGATGCCTTAATTTTTTATAAAAAAATAGCAGAAATGGCTCAAAAAAACCTGTCAGAAAACGGACACTTATATTTCGAAATCAATCAATATTTAGGTGCGGAAATGATCGACTTACTTGAAAAAATGAATTTTAAAAACATCGAATTGCGAAAAGATATTTATGGGAATGATAGGATGATTAAGGGAAGTGTTCAGTAATCAGTATTCGGTTTCAAATCTGCTAACTGAATACTGACCATTTTTTTATTCCCCCTTCGGGGGTTAGGGAGCTTTACTCGTATCTCAAGGCCTCAATCGGGTCCAATACCGCCGCTTTTATAGCAGGATATAAACCAGAAACGATAGCGACTATGAAACTGGTTATAAAGGCTGCCATAATTGCTCCCCATGGAATTATAAAGTCAAAATTCATGGCGGTTGCAATACCAAAACCAATCAAAATTCCAAAAATAATACCTGCCAAACCGCCTAACTGACCAATTAGTAAAGTTTCAATGAAAAATTGGACGGCAATTGTGGTTTTTTTGGCGCCCAATGCTTTACGAACGCCTATTTCTCGCGTGCGCTCCGTTACGGAAACGATCATGATATTCATCAAAGCAATAGAAGATCCCAATACCGTGATTATCCCAATAAGCCAAGAGGCAAGACCAAGATATTTTGTAATTCCCAAAATTTTGTTGATTAGGTCATCACTGCGAACGACTCCAAAGTTATTGTCTTTCACCGGACTTAATTTACGAACCCTGCGCATCGTGCTTGTTGCGTTATCGATGGCTTGGTCCAACAATTCTTTTTTGGAAACCATCACGCTCATCGTATAATTAATGTTCGGTGCCGTGAATAAAGAACGTGCGACTTGAATAGGAATTAAAACTCGTAGATCTTGTTTGTTGCCAAAGGTGGCGCCTTTTTCTTTTAATACGCCAATAACTCTAAATCGGGCTCCTCTAATCGATATGATTTTGTCGATTGGATTGACGTCTTTGAGTAAACTTTTTTCAAAATCAGAACCTACAATACATACATAAGCATTATTTTGAATGTCAAATCCAGTAAAATTTCTTCCTGAACTTGTTTCTAAACCTGAATTGGTATAAAAAAATTCATCAACTCCCACGATTTTATTTTCGGGATCGGTTTTGACTGCCCCGTATTTTACTTCGGCTGTTGATGTTGCAGTAAAGGAAAGTGAAGTTTCGGTAAAAGGATACTTGAATTTGTTTTTAAAAGCTACTGCTTCGGGATAGGAAATGATTGGATTTATGATTTTTCGTTCCTCACCACCTTGTCTTCGAGCTGTATTTTCGTACTGATTGATATTAAAAGTGTTTGCTCCCATGGAAGCAAAATCAGTTGAAATGGTATTTTCTAAAGCGGCAACAACCGTCAGAATTCCAACTAATGCGGTGATTCCAATAGCGATTATCAAGACAGTAAGAATGGTTCTTAACAACTGTGTTTTGATGGATCCTAAGGCAATCCGAATATTTTCTTTGAATAATTTAAACATCATGGTAGTTTGACACGAAAATACAATTTTTGTTACAAATTTTCTTTTTTAAAAACCTAATTTATTTTTGGGAGCTATTTCCAGCTTTCGCTACAAACGAAGTTCACTGAACTCAAATATAAATATAGAATACGTGAAGTAATCAAGCACTGAAAATAATTTATTTTCAATTGTCAAAAAGGAGCTTCCTTTGGTCGCTCTTTTCGCCAAGAAAATAATATTATTTTTAGCGCTTAATTTCCACTCTAATCTGGGCTAGGGCTTCGGAAAATAAAATGCGAATTTTTTTAGAAAGAATTATTTTAAAAAGTAAGATATTTGCAGATAGAATTATGATTTGGTTCTTCGAATGCGTTCAGGATGACAACTGTTTTTTTGGCCAACGATTAAATCCTGAATCCTGAATCTAAAATCTTAAATAAAAAAAATGGCATCAAAACCCAGCATTCCAAAAGGAACAAGAGATTTTTCACCATCTGAGGTGGCAAAACGTCAATATATAATTCAGATTATAAAAAGTAATTTCGAGAAATTTGGTTTCCAACCAATAGAAACTCCTTCATTCGAAAACTCCGAAACCTTGATGGGAAAATATGGAGAAGAAGGCGATCGATTGATTTTCAAAATATTAAATTCCGGAGATTATTTGGCGAAAGCCAATGAAACTCATTTGGAAAATAAAGACAGTACCAAATTGACGTCAAGTATTTCAGAAAAAGCGTTGCGTTATGACTTAACGGTTCCGTTTGCTCGTTACGTAGTACAACACCAAAACGAAATCGAATTCCCATTCAAACGCTATCAGATACAACCCGTTTGGCGAGCGGACAGACCTCAAAAAGGACGTTTCAGAGAATTTTTTCAATGTGATGCCGATGTGGTAGGATCAAAATCGTTGTGGCAAGAAGTAGAATTGGTTCAATTATATGATACTGTTTTTACCGCTTTGGGTTTAAATGGCGTAACCATCAAAATCAACAACAGAAAAATATTGTCTGGAATTGCTGAGGTTATTGGAGCATCAGAAAAATTAATAGATTTCACAGTTGCGTTGGATAAACTCGATAAAATAGGCGAGGACGGTGTGAAAAAAGAAATGATTGAGAAAGGAATTTCAGAAGAAGCAATAGTAAAAGTGCAGCCCTTATTTAATTTCACGGGAACCATTTCGGAGAAAATTGAAAAACTTTCTGACTTACTTTCGACTTCCGAAGAAGGAATGAAAGGAGTGGAAGAATTGCGTTTTATTTGTGAAAACGTAATGAAATTAGGATTGAATAATTCCATGTTGGATTTAGATGTAACGCTGGCAAGAGGATTGAATTATTATACAGGAGCTATTTTTGAAGTGGCTCCGCCCAAATCAGTTGCAATGGGTTCCATTGGTGGTGGAGGTCGATACGATGATTTGACAGGAATTTTTGGATTGAAAAATATGAGTGGTGTGGGAATTTCATTTGGATTAGACCGAATTTATTTGGTTATCGAAGAATTGAATTTATTTCCTGAAACCGTAACGGAAACGTCTAGAGCATTATTTATTAACTATGGAGATGCGGAAGCTTTTTATGCTTTACAAGCGATACAAAAATTGAGATCTTCGGGTATTAAAGTAGAATTGTATCCAGATAATACAAAGGTGGCCAAACAGTTTCAACACGCGGACAAGCGTGGGATTCCTTTTGCAGTTATTATTGGAGAACAGGAAATGGCTTCCAATTCGTATTCTCTTAAAAATTTAGTTAGCGGTGAACAGGTTTTACTTGATTTCGAAAGTTTAAAAGCCGCACTGTTGTAAACCTGATTTTAATACATAAAAAAAAGCTTCGTTTTGGATAAAACGAAGCTTTTTCTAATATAATACAAAGGTGAATTAATAATTTTTTTGAAGGCAACCTTGGGTTTTAATTTTTTAGAAAAAAAACTTAGACAAATCTAGAGAAACTATATCGAGATATTCTTAAAATTATATTAAATTTTTGGGGTTTACCATTTAATTATTTCAAAGAAAAGGAGATAGGAATGGAAGAGGATTTCAATAAAAAGGTGACAATTTGACATTTTAAAAGAATTGGCAGTACTTTTGCAATCCAAAGAAAAGAATAAAAAATGAAGTTTAAGAATATTTTTAAAAATACAAGTAATATGACTACTGAAAATACAGAAATCGATCAAGAAATAGACGAAGTAACATTAGAAAATAATGCGAACGGAGAACAACTTATTATTGAGGAATTAAGTGTAGAGGAGCAATTAACGCAAGACTTAGCGAAGGAAAAAGATAAGTATTTGCGATTGTTTGCTGAATTTGAAAATTACAAGCGAAGAACTTCAAAAGAGCGTATTGAGTTATTTAAAACAGCCAATCAAGAGGTTTTACTTGCTATGCTTCCAGTTTTAGACGATTTTGATAGAGCCATGGTAGAAATAAGCAAATCAGAAGAGGAACATTTATTGAAAGGTGTTGAGCTTATTCATGAAAAATTGAAAAACACTTTAGTTGCTAAGGGATTAGAGCAAGTTGAAATTAAAGCTGGAGATCCTTTTGACGCTGATTTTGCTGAGGCAATTACTCAAATTCCTGCTCCATCACCTAAGTTGAAAGGTAAAATTGTGGATGTTCTTGAAAAAGGGTACAAATTGGGTGACAAAATCATTCGTTTTCCTAAAGTTGTTATAGGGCAGTAATAGAGACGCGTAGAGACGCACTTCAGTGCATCTCAACAAAAAAAATAAAAATGAAAAAAGATTTTTACGAAATATTAGGCATTTCAAAAAGTGCTGATGCTGCCGAAATTAAAAAGGCATACCGAAAAAACGCATTACAATATCATCCTGACAAAAATCCTGGAGACAAATCGGCAGAAGAGAAATTCAAATTAGCAGCCGAAGCTTATGAAATATTAAGTGACCCACAGAAGAGAGCTAAGTATGACCAAATGGGACATCAAGCTTTCGATGGCTCAGGCGGTTTTGGTGGAGGTGGTCACGGCGGAATGAATATGGATGACATATTCAGTCAGTTTGGTGATATCTTTGGAGGTGGTTTCGGTGGTTTTGGAGGCGGTGGCGGTGGCGGAGTTCGTCGCGCTAAAGGAAGTAACCTACGTATAAAAGTAAAATTGACACTGGAAGAAATTGCCAATGGTGTTGAGAAAAAAGTAAAAGTAAAACGTAAAGTTCAAGCGCCAGGTGTTTCATACAAAACCTGTTCTACTTGTAACGGTCAAGGTCAAGTAATGCGTGTTACCAATACAATTTTGGGTAGAATGCAGTCTGCTTCAACTTGTCCAACTTGTGGCGGGTCGGGTCAAATTCTAGATAAAAAACCAACAAATGCGGATTCTCAAGGAATGATCCTTGAAGATGAAACCGTTTCTATAAAAATCCCTGCCGGTGTAGTAGACGGGATGCAATTAAAAGTTTCTAACAAAGGAAACGATGCTCCAGGAAATAGTATTCCGGGAGATTTAATTGTGGCGATTGAAGAACTGGAACATGAGTTTTTGAAACGTGAAGGGGAGAATTTACATTTTGATTTATATATCAGTTTTGCTGAAGCTGTTCTAGGAATTTCTAAAGACATCGAAGCTATAAACGGTAAAGTGAGAATCAAACTAGAAGAAGGTATTCAATCTGGTAAAATTCTTAGACTGAAAGGAAAAGGAATTCCAAATATCAACGGATACGGTAACGGAGATTTATTGGTTCACGTGAATGTCTGGACGCCAAAAACATTAAACAAAGAACAAAAACAGTTTTTTGAAGATTCCTTAACGGATGAGAATTTTATTCCAAATCCGGAAAAATCGGACAAATCATTTTTCGAGAAAGTAAAAGATATGTTTTCATAGTGTAGAGACGCGATTTATCGCGTCTGTATTAATTAGATGTGATTTATCGCGTCTGTACAAAAAAATACATTTCCCATCCTTATTTTACAAGGGTGGGTTTTTTTTGTAACAATAGTAACTATTTCGGCACTAATTATTTACTTTTACACCAATTAAAAATAAAGCATGAGTAATATACTTGAAGTTAATAAAGTTGTAAAGCAATATGGTGAATACGTGGCGCTTAACGAAGTTTCATTAACTGTTCCCAAAGGCAGTATTTACGGTCTCCTAGGTCCAAATGGAGCCGGAAAAACATCGCTGATCCGAATCATAAATCAAATTACCTTACCTGACAGTGGCGAAATTATCCTTGATGGAGAAAAATTGCAACCTAAACACATTCAATATATTGGATATCTTCCGGAAGAAAGAGGATTGTACAATACGATGAAAGTTGGTGAGCAATGTTTGTATCTAGCTCAAATGAAAGGACTTTCAAAAGCGGAAGCAAAAATTCAACTCGAATACTGGTTTGAAAGATTAGATATTCAGGGTTGGTGGAACAAAAAAATTCAAGAATTATCTAAAGGAATGGCTCAAAAAATTCAATTTGTCGTTTGTGTGTTGCACAAGCCAAAATTGTTAATTTTTGACGAACCTTTTTCTGGTTTTGATCCCGTAAATGCTAATGTCATTAAAGATGAAATTTTGAAGTTGCGAGAGGATGGAGCTACGATAATTTTTTCAACTCACCGAATGGAAAGTGTGGAGGAATTGTGCGATCATATTGCTTTAATTCATAAGTCAAATAAATTGATTGAAGGAAAGCTAAATGATGTCAAAAGACAATTCAAAACCAATAGTTATGAAGTGGGTGTTTTGTCGGATAACGTGGAAGGATTGATGTACGATATTACACAAAAATTCACCGTTGGTCCCGCTAATTTCAAATCGCTTAACAACGAATTAAAACTAGAAATTCAATTAGGGAATGCCACACCAAATGAGTTGTTGAATGTCCTGACACAAAGCGGACAAGTCACCCATTTTGTAGAAAAAATACCGAGTGTAAATGATATTTTCATTCAAACAGTAAGTAAATAGATTGTCAGATTATTTGACATTTCGATTTTTCGAAAATCTAACAATCCGACAATCCAATAATCTAAATATAAATGAGTATAATTTCATTAATCATAAAAAGAGAATTTATTGCCAAAGTTCGTAATAAGTCTTTCATTGTAATGACTTTTCTAAGTCCGCTATTATTTGTGGGAATTGCAGCGTTTGTAGGGTATTTGAGTTCCATGAAAGCGGATACGAAACGAATCGCGATTCACGACGAATCGGGCCTTTTTGTCAAAGAATTCACTTCGCAAAACACTAAGAAAGGGGAATATAAATACCTCGATTTGTCTTTGATTGATTTGAAGTTTCTTAAAGACAGTATCACAAATGAAAGCTACGAAGGATTATTATATATCCCAAAAGAGAACAATACAAAGGATTTTGAAAATAAAATACAGTTTATTTCAAACAACAGTCCGAGTATTTCTTTCATCGAAAACGTTCAAGATGTAATTGCAAAGAAGTTGACCAAAACGAATCTGGAAAATGCACATCTCGATACTTTGGCCATAAAAAATGCCGAATCGAAAGTGAATATCAGCTTGGCAAAAGCTTCTGGAGAGGAAAGTGTAAAAGGACTTAACGAAATAAAAATAGGGATTGGCGGAGCCTTTGGATATCTTATTATGATGTTCATCATCATTTATGGAAACATGGTTATGCGCAGCGTGATAGAGGAAAAAACAAATCGCATCGTCGAAATTATTATTTCTTCCGTGAAACCATTCCAGCTTATGATGGGGAAAATCATAGGAACTTCATTGGCAGGATTATTGCAATTTCTTATTTGGGCAATTATTGGATTGTCTTTAATGTTTGCAGCTTCCGTATTTTTCGGGGTAAATGTAGGGCCAACAGCCAGAATTTCACCAGAATTAATGAACTCTGCAACACAGGAATTTGCGGGAACGGCACAAATGTATATTAAGGAATTATGGAATTTGCCTATTGCCAGCATTTTAATTGGATTCGTGATTTATTTCATTGGTGGCTATTTCCTTTATAGTTCTTTTTATGCCGCAATTGGCGCTGCTGTTGACAATCAAACAGATTCGCAACAATTCCTTTTGCCAATCATTATGCCATTAATGCTAAGCGTTTATATAGGATTTTTCACCGTCATCAATGACCCACACGGCACAATTGCAATCATATTTTCCATGATTCCGCTCACGTCGCCCATCGTTATGCTGATGCGAATTCCGTTTGGCGTACCTTTGTGGCAAATTGCAATATCAGTAACATTATTATTTGGAACATTCTTTTCCGTAGTGTGGTTTGCGGCTAAAATATATAGAGTAGGAATACTCATGTATGGCAAAAAACCAACTTGGGGCGAATTATACAAATGGTTGAAATATTAAAATAATTTACAATTTCCCTAATTAGTTTTAGGAGCTATTTCCCGCTTTCCGTTGCAATCTTTTTTTCGGTAAAAACCTCAAAAAAGGATTTCCACTTCAATCGGGGCTAAAAAAAAATAAAGACATGCCAAAAATATTAATCATAGAAGACGAAGCCGCAATTCGACGAGTGCTTACAAAAATACTCTCCGAAGAAAATGATACCTATCAGGTAGAAGAAGCCGAAGACGGTGCTGCTGGTTTTGAAAAAATAAAAAATAACGATTACGATTTGGTTTTGTGCGATATCAAAATGCCGAAAATGGATGGCGTTGAGGTTTTGGAAGCCGTAAAAAAAATCAAGCCCGAAATCCCTATGGTTATGATTTCCGGCCATGGTGATCTGGACACGGCAATTAATACGATGCGTCTCGGTGCGTTTGATTACATTTCAAAACCACCTGATTTAAACCGATTGTTGAATACAGTTCGCAATGCTTTAGACAAAAAACAACTCGTAGTAGAAAACAAAATTCTAAAGAAAAAAGTTAGTAAAAACTACGAAATGATTGGCGAAAGCGAAGCAATTAATCACATCAAACTGATGATTGAAAAAGTCGCTCAAACTGAAGCCCGAGTTTTAATAACTGGACCAAACGGAACCGGAAAAGAATTGGTTGCGCACCAATTGCACGAAAAAAGCGAAAGAGCTAATTTTCCTTTAATCGAAGTGAATTGTGCAGCAATTCCATCTGAATTAATCGAAAGTGAATTATTTGGTCACGTAAAAGGAGCCTTTACATCGGCAGTGAAAGACCGAGCAGGAAAATTTGAAGCAGCCGATAAAGGAACTATTTTCTTAGATGAAATTGGTGATATGAGCCTTTCGGCGCAAGCCAAAGTATTGCGAGCTTTACAAGAAAGTATGATTACTAGAGTAGGAGCGGATAAAGACATAAAAGTAGATGTGCGTGTCGTTGCAGCCACCAACAAAGATTTAAAAGTAGAAATTGCCGAAGGTCGTTTCCGTGAGGATTTGTACCATCGATTAGCAGTTATCTTGATAAAAGTTCCGGCACTAAATGACAGACGAGAAGATATCCCGATGCTGATTAGCCATTTTGCAGATAAAATTGCTTCGGAGCAAGGCAATGCATTGAAACATTTCTCTAAGAAAGCTATCGATTTGTTGCAGGCATATGATTGGACGGGGAATATTCGAGAATTAAGAAATGTAGTGGAGCGCTTAATAATCCTTGGAGGAAACGAAATTTCCGAAAATGATGTGAAGCTGTTTGCATCGAAATAATTAAATAATTTAAAGATTGAATAATTTAAAAATTAGTGAAGTAATCTTTTAATTTTTGAATATTTAAATCTTTCAATCTAAAATAAATGAAACTAAAAAAAATAAACGAAAAGTTACAAGAAGCCTTAATTGAAAGTGGTTTAACTGAGGCTAATGCCATGCAAAAAGAAACTTTTTCGACACTAAAAAGCGGTTCAGATTGTATTATCATCGCGCCGGAAGGAAGCGGAAAATCCACAACAATTGTGCTAAACGTGATTCAACAATTAGTTCGTGAGGGTGAGGAATCGCCTCGTGCTTTGGTAATTGTAGAAGACAAAGCCAAAGTTTTGGAGATGGAAGAGCTTTTTGAAAAATTTGGAAAATATACAGATTTACGTGTGTACGGTGTACATGATAAAGGAGATATGGAATATGACAAAAATTATATTTCTACCGGAATTGATGTGTTAATTGGAACACCAAATAAATTGAGCGAAATGTTTACTACGGCAGGATTTAATGTAAACAGACTTAAAATGTTCATTCTTGATGATGCAGATCCTATTTTGAAATTGCGTCACGAAACTAAAATCATGCGTATTTCCAACAGTATTAATAAAACCCAACGAATTATTTTCTCGGAGCAGCTCACGGAAAGAATTGAAATCTTGGCTGATAAAATGCTATTGGAGCCGTATTTATTCGAAATTGATGAAGACGAAGACGAAGAAGACGAAGATGATGAAGACGAAGATGACGAAGACGATGAGGATTTAGAGGAAGAAGCTGCGGAAGAGGAAGGAGTTTTCGAGGAAGAAGACGATTTAGAGGAATTAGAAGGGGAAAATGAAGAAGAAGATAAAAATTAATATGCTCCGCAAAGTCTCCGACTTTGAGGATGTGAATTTCAGTCTTAGACTGAAATAATCATTATGTCTAAAAGGTCAGGAGACCTTCCTACACTTCCTCAAAGTCGGAGACTTTGCGGAGCAGAGGAGCTGAAGGAATAACTTTAATAAAAAATAAAGAACAAGATGGGATTAATGAAAGTGTTTTCGGGAAGTGAAATTCTAGCAATGGCTTTACAAGAAAAAATCGAAGCGATAGGTGTAGATGTATTGGTAAAAAACAACATACAATCAGCTAGATTAGGCGGTTTTGGAAATTCGGATTTAGCGGTTGAATTATTCGTTCAAGAAACGGAATTTGCAAAAGTAAATCCAGTAATTGAAGAATTTAGAATGAGCATTTAAGCTCAAATTATAATTGCAAAAAGAAGTAGATGAAATATAAAATGTTGGTCTTAGACATGGATGACACCTTGTTGACTGATGACCATAAAATTTCAAAAGAGAATAAAGAAATGTTGTTTAAGGCTCAGGAATTGGGTGTGTATGTTGTTTTGGCTTCGGGCAGACCAACATTAGCCATGACTGCTTTTGCCAAAGAATTAGAATTGGATATCAATAATTCGTATATGTTATCTTTTAACGGGGCCGTAATTACAGATTTGAAAGAAGATAAAGTGTTGTTTGAACAAATGTTGACGCAGCAACAAATTCATGAATTATACGATTACAGTTTAAAAAGCAAAACTGATATTATTACTTATATAGATGGTAAGATTGTCAGCGAAACCGATTCGGAATATATTGATGTAGAAAAAAATATTACTGGATTGCAGCATATCAAAGTCCCTAATTTCAAGAATGCCGTGACTTCTTCTGCTGTAAAATGTATTTTATTGGAAGAACCCAGCTATCTCAAAAAAATTGAAATTGATTTGAAAGAAGCAATGCCACATTTGAGTGTTTCCATGTCAAAACCTTTTTTTCTGGAAGTAGCTCAGAACGGAATTGATAAGGCTGCAAGTGTGAAATTTTTAGCAGAAAAACTAAACATTCATCAAAGCGAAATTATAGCCGTAGGAAACGCTGGAAATGATTTATCGATGATAGAATATGCAGGATTGGGTGTTTGGGTAGATAATGTAGATCCGGAATTGAGAGATAAAGGAGATTTTGTTGTTGCCTCGAATAATAATCATGGTGTGGCTGAGGTTGTTCGTAGATTTATTTTGAATTAGGTTTGTGCGTAATTTAAACACAGTCGAAAACTCATTAAAGATTAAAAAATAATATTTCACTTCTATTTAGGATATTGATATATAGCCGATTATCGATTTCGTTTTAATGAAAAATGTGTGTAAATTTGCACCGTGTTGCGAGAGGGATAGAAGCGACATCCCGCGCCTTTTTTTGGCGTGGATACAGCGCATAGCCTGACCCGACGAAGTAAGGGACTCGCACAAACTAAAAGAATATGACAGAAAGAAAAAAAGTTGCCTTTTATACGCTTGGTTGCAAACTGAATTTTTCGGAGACCTCAACGATTGCCCGTTCTATTCAGGATGAAGGTTTTGACCGTGTTGATTTTGAAGAAGTGGCTGACATGTATGTGATAAATACGTGTTCCGTAACTGAAAATGCAGATAAGCAATTCAAGCAGATTGTAAAGAAAGCAATGAAGTTAAATAACAAAGCTTTTGTTGCTGCGGTTGGTTGTTATGCACAATTGAAACCAGAGGAATTAGCTGCTGTTGATGGAGTTGACTTGGTTCTTGGTGCAACTGAAAAATTTAAAATCACCGATTATATCAATGATTTGTCCAAAAATGATATGGGCGAAGTGCATTCTTGCGAGATTTCTGAAGCTGATTTTTATGTGGGAAGTTATTCTATTGGTGACAGAACGCGTGCTTTCTTAAAAGTCCAGGATGGTTGCGACTATAAATGTACCTATTGTACTATTCCTTTGGCAAGAGGAATTTCAAGAAGTGATGAGTTGGAAAACGTGTTGAAAAATGCAAAGGACATTTCAGCTCAAAATATCAAGGAAATTGTTTTGACTGGAGTAAATATTGGAGATTACGGAAAAGGAGAATTTGGAAATAAAAAACACGAACATACCTTCTTGGAATTGGTTCAGGAATTAGATAAAGTGGAAGGAATTGAGCGTTTGCGAATTTCGTCTATTGAACCGAATTTATTGAAAAACGAAACGATTGAATTTGTGTCGAAAAGCAGAACTTTTGTACCGCATTTTCACATTCCGTTGCAATCCGGAAGTAACGATATTCTAAAGTTGATGAAACGTCGTTATTTACGTGAAGTATATACCGAAAGAGTAAATAAAATTAGGGAAGTGATGCCTCATGCCTGTATTGGCGTGGACGTGATTGTTGGATTTCCCGGAGAGACGGACGAACATTTCTTGGAGACTTATAATTTTCTGAATGAAATGGATATTTCCTATTTGCATGTTTTCACGTATTCAGAACGTGATAATACGGAAGCTGCTGACATGAGCGGAGTTGTTCCTGCTAATGTTCGCGCAAAAAGAAGCAAAATGATGCGTGGACTTTCAGTTAAAAAGCGTCGTGCTTTTTATGAAAGTCAGTTGGGTAGTAATAGAACTGTTTTGTTCGAAAGTGAAAATAAAGAAGGATACATTCATGGATTTACTGAAAATTACGTAAAAGTAAAAACACCATGGAATCCCGAATTAGTGAATACTTTACATGAAATTAATTTGACTAAAATTGATGAAGATGGAAGCGTCCGGATGGATTTTGTTTCGGCTTTGGTTTAGTTTTTAAACATATAAGTCATTTAAGTTTTTAGAACTAACCAGGAATTTAACTAACAAAGAGATTAAGAGAGTAAGAGTGATATTTAAATAAGTGACTCGAAATTTTTAAACCATTAAGAGATTAAGAAAATTAAGCGTGAGACTTAATGAAACTTAATCTCTTAATGGTTTTATATTTTAAGTTTAAATGCCTTAATGGTTAAAAATCATATGACTTATATGTTGAAAATTTTAAGGATTCGTAGACCAAATACTGCTGTTTTTGATGAAAACTCTTCGGTTTAATTTGAGTTGCGCGATAATTAATTCGGCCATATCTTCGGCTTGCATGACTTTATCAGGATTGCCATCAGTTAATTTCAATTCTTTGGCCATGTCAGTAGCAACGGTGCTTGGTGTTAATGCCGTCACACGAATATTATGTTTGCGGACTTCTTGCATCAACGATTCCGTCAATCCTAAAACTGCAAATTTAGAGGCGCTATAGGCACTGGTTAAAGCATTTCCACTTAATCCGGCTGTGGAAGAAATATTGATGATATCTCCAGTTTGTCTTTCAATCATATTAAACAAAACGGCACGTGTTACATAATAAGTTCCCATTAAGTTTACCTGAATAATTCGTTCCCAGGCTACAGGTTCTAATTCCATAAATTTACCAAAAGCAGCTATTCCGGCACTGTTGATTAAAATATCAATGGTTTTGAATTCGGCTAAGGCTTTTTCTACTGCTATGTTTACGGATTTAATATCGGCAACATCAGCAATAAGGGTTAATGATTTTACTCCAAATGCATTCACTTCTTGTGCTACTTCATCTAAATCAGATTGAGTTCTTGCCAGTAAAATTACGTTTACACCTTCTTTTGCCAAAGCAATAGCTACTGCTTTACCAATTCCTTTTCCAGCACCGGTAATTAATGCGTTTTTATTTTTTAAGTCGGTCATGTTCGTTTACGTTTTGTAATGTGATTAGCAAAGTTAAACCATTAGCTTTTTTTAACTGGTAATAAAAAGTAAAAAATGGATACTATTAACATTTGCGCATTGCTTCAAAAATTAAAATGCGTAGGTTATTTTGCCAATATTATAATTAGACAACAAAACCCCGTAATTATGTAACATTTAGATTGGCAAAATGATTGAATTTTGCAACGTAAAAATTAAACTATGAAAAAAATTGTCCTTCTTTTAAATATTAGTATTGTAATGTTGTTAGTTTCCTGTAAACAACAAGATAAAACAGATGTTACTGGAGAACCTGTGAAAGTGAAGGAAAGACATCAGCCTAAAAAATTGTCCTATCGACTTGAGAACACGAAAGAATGGCTGTCAAAAAATAACACTGACAGTACCCAACTTCACATCGCGTATGCCGTGAACAGAACTGATGGAGCCAATTTTAAAAATATGGGTTCTGTTGTTATTCCAGATGATATGAGTGGTGATATAGAGTTTTATCTTCCTTTTCCACTAGAGGTTTCTTCCTTGAAAGAAATTAATAAAATCATTTTTTTCTCCTATCCTACACAAACATTTGCCGCTTATGAAAAAGGACAATTAGTTTATACTGGACCAACTAATATGGGAAGAAAAAAGGATCTGACCCCTACAGGACTTTTTTATACGAACTGGAAAGCCGAACAAACCACAAGTACTTTTGATGATGAATGGGACTTGCGTTGGAATTTTAATATTGAAAATAAATTGGGTGTGGGATGGCATCAATATACTTTACCAGGTTATCCAGCTTCTCATTCTTGTTTAAGACTTCAAGAAAAAGATGCCCGTAATCTTTATGATTGGGCGGATCAATGGGAATTAGCCGACGAGGAAAATGTAAAAGTAAAAGGAACTCCGGTAATTGTTTTTGGTGCTTATAATTTTAGTGCCCCTAAGCCTTGGTTACAATTGGCGACAAATCCTAAAGCCTTGGATATTTCTGAAAACGAAATCGAAAAAGTTACTCTGCCTTTTTTAAGTAGCATTTTAAAAGAACAGAAAAACAGACAATCATTTCAAGATTCCAAGAAATAAACCTCTGGGTTTCGTTTTATTTTAGGTCAACACTAAGTTTGTAAATATCCGTTTCCAGAGCTTCAGTATCCTTGTCTTCGCAGAGCAAAAAATCTATTTTTTGTTCTGTTTTGGCGTATAATGTTAGTCCTTCGAATTTATGTATATCCGAAATTTTTTGGGTAATCAGTACTTCGAAATTTTCTAAGGACAATGCGCCTATAAAACTGCCCAATACTTCTCCGTCATCATACGTTAAGGTGGTATTTTCGACAGCTGCCAGAAAATAGATTTTATCTTCCACGAGAATTGCATCTGTAAAAGTGGCTTCTATGTTTTGAATTTTTGGCAATGAGATAGGAAAAAAGTGAATGTCATTTCCTTTTTTATCCAAAGTAAAAAGTCCGTTTTTAGATTGTGCTCCATTTCCTCTTTGAAACATATGCCATTTTTCGTTATGGAATAAAGCGCCTTCGATATTTAAATCATCATCTGAGATGTAAGCGGTTTGTTTTAGTTTGTCATAAAGGGATGATAAATCTTTTTCTTCAACTTTTCTATTTTCCAAGTGAAAAGTAATTCGTCTGTTTCGATTAGGTGTGGAACCGGACCCGAAAAGATAGAGTTTATTTCCTTTTAGGGTAATGGATTCAAAGTCGTATTTTTCCTTTTTTGCGATGTTTTCCTGACCGTTATCAAAGAGTTTTATTTTGTTGAGTTCTTTTTCTTGGATTCGATATTGGTAAAGAAAGGAGCTGTTGTCAGATATAATGTATAAGGAATTGTCTTTATAAATGAGTCCTGATGACGAACCAATGCCTGCGATTTGAAATTGTAATTCAAGTGTAAATTTTTCCATAAATGTATTTTTGAAATCGAATGCCCTAGCCCGGATAATAGTAAAAATCCTTTTTATTTTTTCTTTAAAAATAGAAAGATTGTAACGGATAGCCGGAAATAGCTCCTGAAATTCATCAGGATTAATCCTATTTATTCATTATATTTGAGTTAGTAAAGATAAAATATTTCTTATGAAGTCTATAAATCCTATTGATTTTAAAGTTGTTGACAAGATAGAATTGTCAAAATTGCCTACCAATTTAGATATTGGTGCTAGTGATAATAAGAAGGAAGAAAAACTGGACAAGGTGCAGGCCAAGTTAAGCGAGATTCAGGATGTAATGTATGCTCATAATCGCTATGGTGTGCTGATATGTTTACAAGGCATGGACACTTCTGGGAAAGACAGCTTAATTCGGGAAGTTTTCGATGAATTTAATTCTCGCGGAGTTGTGGTGCACAGTTTTAAAACTCCTAATACAACAGAATTAGAACATGATTATTTGTGGCGACACTATTTGGCTTTGCCAGAAAAAGGAAAGTTTGCTGTTTTTAACAGATCTCATTATGAAAATGTTTTAGTCACACGGGTGCACCCTGAATATATCCTAAAGGAAAACTTGCCGGGAATAGATACTGTTTCGGCTATTACGCCTGAGTTTTGGGACAATAGAATGCAGCAAATTAGACATTTTGAGAAACACATTACTCAAAACGGAATTATTGTGCTGAAATTCTTTTTGCACATGAGCAAAGAAGAGCAGAGAAAACGTTTGTTGAGCAGGTTAGAAGATGAGAAAAAAAATTGGAAATTTTCTACTGGGGATTTGGCAGAAAGAGAGCGTTGGGATGATTATATGCATTTTTATGAAGAGGCGATAAATAATACTTCTACGGACTATGCTCCTTGGTATGTGATTCCTGCTGATGATAAGGAAATGTCTCGTTACATTGTTGCCAAAATTATTTGGGAAGAAATGCAAAAACATACGGATATAAAAGAACCACAATTAGATAAAACAGTAATGGAGAATATAGAAAAGTATAAGGAGATTCTAAAGGAAGAGAATTAGTTTGAATATTTTTTCGGTGAAAGTTATTACAAGTTTATTACTTTATTATCAAATTGTTAGTATGTAAATTTATTGGTTTACAGCGTTGGATTTTACAGTAAACTCTTGGCTTTTTATTAATATTCCGTTCATTTGAAGTTAAAATTCAGTTCATTTCTTTGCTTTGAATTTTAAACTATCGACCAAAATGAAAAGAATTATTTTACCAATGTTATTTTTAGTTTCATTAATCTCTTGTGAGAATGATCCTAAATCTTCGAAGGAAACTACAAGTGTAGTTTTAGCAAACCAATCGGTTACTCCAGTATTATTAAAAAAGCAAGCTGGTTTTGAAAACTTAGAACTTTTTTCACTAATTACTTCAGATGATGTTTTAGCAGGAAGTCCAAATTATGTTTTTGGTGGATCAGCGGATGGTTCCGGTTTATTAAAAAATGCAGATGGGACTTTTACTTTCTTAGTAAATCAAGAAGATAATTTTGCGGTTTCAAGAATTACTTTAGACAAGACATTCAAACCTACAAAGGGAGAATATTTGCTGAATTCTAATGGTGGAACCTGGAGATTGTGTGGCGCTACAATGGCTACAGTTGCTGAACATGGTTTTGGTCCGCTTTATTTAACTTGCGGTGAATCTGGAGAAGAATCTCGAACACATGCTTTAAATCCTTATGGAGATGTTGGGTCCAATTCTGTTTCTAAAGAGTTGCCTGGTTTTGGAAGATTAAGCGCTGAGAATGCTTTGCCTTTAAGAAAGTCTGCTTTTGCAGGAAAAACGGTAGTTGTAATAGGTGATGATGATTCCGGAACTTATGGAGGTCAGGTATTCATGTATGTTTCTAATACTGTAGGTGATTTAGCGAATGGTTCTTTATACATGATGAAAAGAACAGATGATAATCAGAGAGAAAAAGATATGGTTGCGGGACAATCGTACTCTGTTTCGTTTGTGAAAATTGAGAATCATACTACAATGACTGGAGCCCAAATTAACGCAGCGGTAAATACACTAAAAGCGATAAAATTTGGTAGAATTGAAGATTTAGATTACCGAAAAGGCGGAGATGCAGCAGATCGTGAAATCTACTTTAATGCTACAGGACAAAATACTACAGGAACAAATGCTGATGCTTCAAGAACTAAATATGGTAGAGTTTATAAATTGAATTTAGACGCTGCCAATCCATTAGTTGGAACTTTGCAAGTAATTCTTGACGGAGACGATCGTACCGGCATTGCTGGAAAATTCCAAAATCCAGATAACATTTGCGTAACTAAAAACTATGTGTATGTTGAAGAAGATGCTAATGGTTACGGGGATGAAACTCATGATGGTTATATTTATCAATACAATATTGCAACTAAACAATTGAAAGTTGTTGTAGAGTTAGATCACCGTCGTGATGCTACTGATGCTGCAAAATATAATGTAGGTGGCGTTAGCAAATTTGGTGATTGGGAATACGGTGCATTGATTGATGTGTCCGAACAATTAGGAATGGATGATACCTTTTTATTAAGTGTTCAACCACATACTTGGAGAGGGATAAAATATAAGGGGGTTGATGGAGGAACAAATCGTCCAAATGAAGATCAAGCCAGTCAAATTGTAATAATCAAAGGACTTGCTAGATAATATATTCTAAAGTAAATAGTTACGAAAATCCACGATTTCCTATTAGGAATCGTGGTTTTTGTTTTCTCTCCATTTTTAAAATTTCTTATGAAAAATTTCTTTTTTCTTTTATTATTGATTTCCCTTTTCTCTTGTAAAAACAAACTCACACATGAAAAAATAAAGGATTTGTTCCAAGCGGATATTCAGGTTCTAATTCAAAATGTTTCGCAATTGGAACTTTTGGTACAATCGGATTCAAAGCCAACACAAATCCAAAAACAATTTCTTCAAGCACATCAAAACTATAAACGAGTAGAAATGATAAGCGAATATTATTTTCCTGTTGTTTCTAAATCGATTAACGGACCCGCATTAGCCGAGTTTGAAGAAGATGAAGGAAAAACAGTTCCTCCTGAGGGATTTCAAGTTATCGAAGAATTTCTTTTCCCTAATTATGATCCTCAATCAAAAGAGGAACTTCTAAAAGAAATTGGGATTCTTTCGGCTAATTTAAAACGATTGGACAAAGTGTCGCAAACCAATGAACTAACGGATTCCCATATTTTTGATGCGATGCGTTTAGAAGTTTTTAGGATAATCACTTTAGGAATAACTGGATTTGATTCTCCAATTGTTCAAAATTCTATTCCTGAAGCAGTCTCGTCACTGGAAAGTATTGAGGAATATTATCAAATTTATTTGGACAATTCAGAGGATTTGATTGCTAAGTCAGTTTTAAAAACGATTAAAACCGGGAAAGAGTATTTACATAAGAATACCAAGTTTAATGAATTTGACCGCGCTGTTTTTATTCGGGAAATTGCAAACCCGCTGAGTAAAGGTTTGTATAGAACTCAAATGGAATTGAAAATTCCTTTGATTAAAGAAGTAAGAGGATTAAAAACTACCGCCCAAACACTTTTTGATGCAACTGCTTTTGATGCCGAAGCTTTTTCAGGATTTCCAGATTATAAAACTACGCCAGAGAAAATTGAGTTAGGAAAATTGTTATTCAATGATCCTATTTTGTCTGGTAATAATTCCCGTTCGTGTGCTTCCTGCCATCATTCGGAAAATGCATTTACTGACGGATTAGAAAAAGCAGTTTCGTTGGATGGAAGATCATTGGTAAAAAGAAATACACCTACGCTTTCTAACATTGCTTTTCAACGTGTTTTCTTTTCGGATTCCAGAGTTAATTACCTAGAGGATCAAGCGATAGCTGTAATTACAAATGAAAATGAAATGCATGGCTCTTTGAAAAAATCAGTTTTGGCTTTAAAAACTAACCGGAAATATGCCGCTAAATTCCAAAAAGCATTTCCAAAAAAGGCAATTGATGAATTCGCAATAAAAAATGTTTTAGCATCTTATATTAGGTCATTGAGTAACTATGATTCAAAGTTTGATGAATTCATGCGGGGAGAGGAGAAATTTGATTTGGATGAGATTGCTGGATTTAATTTATTTGCCGGAAAGGCAAAATGTGCTACTTGTCATTTTATTCCATTAACTAACGGAACAGTGCCTCCAAGTTTTATAAAATCAGAAAGCGAAGTACTGGGCGTTCCCAATGCAAATAAAAAATTAGATGCTGATTTAGGAAAATTCGAATTGACAAAAGCTGAAATTAACAGAAATTCTTTCAAGACTCCCACTATTAGAAATGTAGCCTTAACGGTGCCATATATGCATAATGGTGTTTTTAAAACCTTAGAAGAAGTAATTGATTTTTATAATGATGGAGGAGGAAAAGGATTGGGATTTAATTTGCCAAATCAAACGCTGCCAGAGGATAAACTGAACTTGACATCTATAGAAAAAAAGCAACTTATTGCCTTTATGAAAACGCTAACGGATAAAAAATATTTAAAAAATTAAAACAAAAAAATGCGCTGAATTTCAGCGCATTTTTTTAAACTAATTCAAAATAGTTTTATAGTTGAAAACCATAAGCTAAACGTACACCAACTTGTCCAACTCCTCTACCAAGAGTACCATTGTTGTTTAAACGATCAAAATGATTGTAATGGGTATAGTTCAAAGAAATATCGATATATTTTGTTGCGTACCCAATACTTGGAGATAACAATAAAGAAGTTTTGTCTCTAGTGTTATCTACATTGCTTACTGCAAATGCAGCTCCAGCTTCTCCCATTACATAAAATTCGTCATTCCATACAAAAGCTTTGAAACCCGCTTTAGCTGGGATAATCCCTAAATCTTTTCCTTCAGTTTGTCCAGGAAAAGTATCAGCTTTGCTTACAAATAAGTTAGTATAACCTGTAGTTAAAGTCAAAGAGTATCTTTTTGATAAATCATATTGCCCTCTTACATCGGCTCCTAATGCTAATTTATAAGGATCATTTGTAGAATAGCCAGCATTTAAACCTACTCCTAAACGAAAACCTTGATCGTAATTTTTAACTTCTTTAACTTCTTGTGCTTGTGCATTGTTAGCGAACATAGCTGAAATCGCTACCACTAATACCATTTTAATTTTTGCTGAAATTTTCATAATTGTAATATTTTGTTTAATAATTGTTTCGTCATTTTGCTTTTACTGTTGCATAATAACTCTGCAAATGTAAGTTTACAGTAAGTTTGAAATGTTATAGAATTATTCGCTTTTGTTATAGAATTCCTTGTTTAATGCAAAAGTCTACTAATAAACAGACGTTATATTTATAATAGTATTGATAAAATTGAAAGCTTCTATTTATCTTTGTCAATAAAAAAGTAAAAGTGAATTTATCTACATATACTAAAGAGTTTTCTTATAATATCAAATTAGCATATCCTGTAATTTTGGGAATGCTTGGACATACTTTAATAGGTATCGTGGATAATTTCATGGTTGGGAAACTAGGGTCGACGGAATTGGCTGCAGTTTCCTTAGGTAATAGTTTCATTTTTATAGCATTATCTTTAGGAATAGGATTTTCTACAGCTATTACGCCATTGGTTTCTGAGGCAAATGCGGAACAAAATGATAAAAAAATTCGTTCGACTTTTCATCATGGTTTATTATTGTGTACCGTTTTAGGAGTTGTTTTATTTATGGTGACCGTATTATCTAAACAAATAATGTACTTGATGCACCAACCCAAAGAAGTAGCTGATATGGCCGCTCCTTATATTGATTGGGTCGCATTTTCTTTGATTCCCGTTATTATTTATCAAGGATACAAACAATTTGCTGACGGTTTAGCGCAAACTAAATATTCCATGTATGCTATATTAATGGCTAATGTGGTTCATATATTTTTTAACTATGTATTGATTTATGGGATTTGGATTTTTCCAAAATTAGGTATTCTTGGAGCAGCATTAGGAACCGTGATTTCCAGAATTATGATGGTAGTTTTCATGGATTTATTGATGAGACATAATAAAGCGTTTAAAAGCTATTTCAAAAATTTTAGTTTCAAAGAAATCCGAAAATCAATTCTAAAAAAAATTATCAATCTTGGTTTTCCTTCCGCCATGCAAATGCTTTTTGAAGTAACCTTATTTACTGCCGCAATTTGGCTTTCCGGCTCATTAGGGAAAAACAGTCAAGCAGCAAACCAGATTGCGCTTATCCTAGCTTCATCAACCTTTATGGTTGCGATGGGCTTGAGCGTGACCGCCATGATTAGAGTGAGCCATACGAAAGGAATGAATGATTACAAAAGTTTAATTGTTGTAGCAAGATCTATCTTTTTATTGGCTATTATGCTCGAAACTTTTTTCGCCTTTATTTTTGTAATTTTTCATAACTTCCTGCCTCATTTATTCTTGAATATGACTGATTCGGCCCAAGCGATTGATAACAGCGAAATCATATTAATAACTGCAAAATTACTTTTAGTGGCTGCGGTTTTTCAAATTTCAGATGGAATTCAAGTTGTAGTGCTTGGAGCTTTAAGAGGTTTGCAAGACGTAAAAATTCCTATGTATATTACTTTTGTCGCGTATTGGGTAATTGGTTTTCCTATTTCGTACTATTTGGGAAAATACACTTCATTACAAGCGGTAGGAATTTGGATAGGATTATTGGCAGGATTGTCTTCGGCAGCTTTATTTTTATACATTCGTTTCGCAAGATTAACAAGAAAATTGGTTTTAGAAAATCACAAAAATTAAAATTTTTCTCACAATGTAACTTCTTATTTCTTTTCTCGTATAATAAGTATATTAATCAAACCAATTAAAAAATGATACTATTTATTATTCTTGGAATAATCTTGTTAATTCTAAGTTTTACATTAAAAAACGATACAAATCCCTTTTCTAAATTTTCAGGTATTCTCAAAATCATTGGGGTTCTTCTAATTATTTTGGGAGTTTTTTCTTCTATGTTTAAGCAAATTGATGCGGGTAAAGTAGGAGTAAAATCTTTGTATGGTAGCGTTCAACCAGATGTTTTAGAAAGTGGATTGAATGTGATTAATCCGCTTATGGATGTTACGGAATTCGACATTCAAACCCAAAATTATACCATGTCAGCAGTTCATGGAGAAGGGGCACAACAAGGTGACGACGCCATTCGTGTTTTGTCAAATGATGGACTTGAAGTAGTAATTGACTTAACGGTTTTGTTCAGAGTATCACCAGATGCTGCTCCAAAAATTTTCAAAGAAATTGGAGTAAACTATTCTGATAAAATTGTTCGACCTATTACTAGAACCCGTATTCGTGATAATGCTGTTTATTATGATGCCGTTGCCTTATATTCCACCAAAAGAAATGAATTTCAACAGCGAATTTTTAAAACAATAGAAGCCGATTTCAAATCGAGAGGATTGGTTTTGGAGCAGTTGCTTATTAGAAATATTAATCTTCCTACATCAGTAAAAGCATCTATCGAAAGTAAAATTAATGCAGAGCAAGATGCTCAAAAAATGACTTTTGTTCTTCAAAAAGAAAAACAGGAAGCCGAACGTAAAAGAGTAGAAGCACAAGGTATTGCCGATTATCAACGAATTATTTCAACGGGTTTAACTGACAAGCAATTGCAATACGAACAAATAAAAGCGCAAAAAGAAATTGCAACCTCTACTAACACTAAAATTATTTTTATGAATGGCAGAGGGAATGCGCCGGTAATTCTTTCTGATAAATAGTTTTTTAAAAAGTTTATTCGGTACTTTGGTTATTCGTTTATGCGAATTCAATTTACCAAATTATCAAATCAACAAATTAATAATAAAATGGAATTACCAAAATTTTTACTGGGCGATAACACGGATTTACACGACGATATTTTCATCATTCACTTAGACTATCCACGATTTATAATCAATTTAAAAGATGATGAAGTCGAGTTTATGGAAGAAGCTGAAGATCTTGACGAAGCCGAATTAAATACCGAAATGGAAGGATTAATCGTTCTTGCCAATGAGTTTTACGATAGAGAAATGGAACGTTACGAGAAGGAGTAGAGTTCTTTTTTGAAATGAAACAATCAGTCCCAATTTTTAGAAATAAATTGTTTAAATATATTTTTATTCTCCTCCTTTGGAAGAATTAGAGGAGGAAAAATACTTTCCCAATAACGACTGAGTGGCTGCAAAAGGTGATATTACATCATTTTTGTAGCCGCTTTTTTTATCAGCTACAAGAGCTATTGTCGTTTGTAATGACGGAAATTAACTAAATACCGTCAATATACTGACGGTATTTAGTTAATTTCCGTCAGTTTATTGACGGAATTGAATTGAAAATAGTTATATTTGTGTTCAAATGGTAGCTGTTATGGAAGTAAATAGAATATACGAATCACTGATACCTCAGTTCCTAAAACCGAACAAAGTCCTTGTTTTATTGGGAGCGAGGCGAGTAGGAAAAACGCAATTAATTAATAAAGTTATAAAAAGCACTAAGGAAGAAGTACTCTTTTTAAATGGTGACGATATAGAGACGCATAATATATTAGAAATTCAAAGTACCGCAAATTATAAAAGAATTTTGGGTGATATAAAGTTTCTGGTAATAGATGAAGCTCAGGAAATTCCAAACATTGGAAGAAAACTCAAATTGATGGTGGATACAATACCTGATTTGAAAGTTTTAATTACAGGCTCATCAGCATTTGAAATTAACAATCAGATTGGAGAACCATTGGTTGGTAGAATGAAAACTATAAGTCTCTATCCTATTTCGCAAATGGAATTTTCAAAACAGGAAAATTATCTGGAAACTATAAACAATCTTGAAGAAAGACTAATCTTTGGAAGTTATCCCGAATTATCAAGCTTGAATAATTGGGATGAAAAAATAAGCTATCTCAAAGAAATTGTAAACAATCACTTACTGAAAGATATTTTGGCATTTGAGGGGATTAAAAAACGGGATAAAATCATTTCATTGCTGCAAATTATTGCTTTTAGGACAGGAAGTGAAGTTTCGTTGGAAAGTATTGGCAGGGATTTGCAAATAAGTAAAAATACTGTTGAAAAATACCTGGATTTGTTTAGTAAGGTCTTTATAATTTATTCTGTTTCGGGCTTTAGCAGAAATCGAGATAACGAAATTACAAAAATGAAAAAATGGTATTTTGTGGATAATGGTATTCGCAATGCGATAATAAATTCCTTCAATCCAATAAACACGAGAGAAGACATTGGTAAATTATGGGAGAATTACCTAAATTCCGAAAGAATAAAAATGCTTCATTATAAAGGGAAATATGTCTTAGACTATTTTTGGAGAACACATACCAAGCAAGAAATAGATAGGATTGAAGAAGTTAATGATCAACTTTTTGCCTTTGAATACAAATGGGGTAAAGGAAAAATAAAAATACCAACGGAATTTGCGAAATCATATCCCAATGCCACATTTGAAATTATAAATCAAGAAAATTATTTAGATTTTATTGTTTAATGAGTGAATTGTGCCGTATTATGTCATTACTAAAAAACAGAATTAGCACTTCGTTCCTAGAAATAAATCATGAAAATTTGCGTAAATATATTTTTATTCTCCTCCTTTGGAAGAATTAGAGGAGGAAAAATACTTTCCCAATAACGACTGAGCGGCTGCAAAAGGTGATATTTCATCATTTTGCACCGCTTTTTTATTGGTTTCAAGCAGCTTGTGAATTTCAGGATGATTGTAAAAATTTAGTTTCAATTGCTCGTTTATGGTTTCCAGCATCCAGTATTGGTTTTGTTCTTTTCGTTTTTCAAAGAAGGAGTTGTTGCCTTTTGTAAGTTCAAGAAACTTTTCAATAGTTTCCCAAACTTCGGGAATGCCGTCATGAGTATAGGCGCTACAGGTTGACGTAGTGGGCGTCCATCCAGATTTTTTAGCAGGGAAAAGATGTAAAGCTCTGTTGAATTCTACTTTGGCTAAAGTCGCTTTTCTAATATTATCACCATCTGCTTTGTTGATTACAATAGCATCTGCCATTTCCATAATTCCGCGTTTGATTCCTTGTAATTCATCGCCTGCACCAGAAATTTTCAATAAAAGAAAGAAATCTACCATACTGTGAACCGCAGTTTCGCTTTGACCCACTCCCACAGTTTCAATTATTATGGTGTCAAACCCACAAGCTTCACAAAGCGTAATGGTTTCACGGGTTTTTCGCGCCACACCACCCAAAGTTTCTCCCGAAGCCGAAGGTCGGATATAGGCATTTGGATCTTTTACCAATTCTTCCATACGGGTTTTATCACCCAGAATACTTCCGTGTGAAATCGTACTGCTTGGATCGACGGCAAGAACCGCCACTTTTTTCCCTAAACCAGTTAAATATTTTCCAAAAGCTTCAATAAACGTACTTTTCCCAACGCCGGGAACACCCGTGATTCCTATACGGACCGATTTATTGGCATGAGGTAAACAGGCATTAATTACTTCATTGGCTTTCTCTAAATGGTTGGCATTGGTGCTCTCCACTAAAGTAATTGCCCGACTTAATGCTGTGACGCTTCCCGCTAAAATACCGTCCACTAATTCTGTAGATGAGGGTTGTATTTTTCTAAACTGCTGAATATTTTTCACGGAGATAGAACTAATCATTTCCGGTGGAGAAATTCCAGCTTTCTCATGGAGCGCACTAGGTTGGGATTTTTTGTTTGGCAAAGCGTAAGTTTTGAAAAGTAAAAGTAATGAAAATTACTTATTTTTAAAGTGTTTTTGCGTTCTGCATTGCATAATTTGTAGCTACGTTGTAAATTATTCGACCGTGATTTTGTAATAATAGTGATGAAAATTTGCAATTCAAACTTGCGACGTTAGCAAATGAATTAAAGCGATTCTTAATATCAATCCATGTAAACCAACAAAAGATCTCAAAACAAAAACTAAAATTATAATTCCTCTGATTGCCAAAGAAATTTTAATAGTATTTTTGTAGTCAATTCTACTCTATGTACAACTTCATTATAATCTTCGTTTTTCTATTGCTTGGAATTATTTTACAAAAGGTAAAACGTTTTCCAACCAACAGTTATAAAGGTATAAACAACATCGTAATTTACATTTGTCTTCCCGCATTAGCCTTATATTACATACCAAAAATTGAATGGAGTAACGAATTGTTATACCCCATATCCATGGCCTGGATTGGATTTATTGTTTCTTATTTATTTTTTAATCTTCTGGGCTGCAGATTTGGCTGGTCTAAAAAACTCACCGGTTGTCTGATTATAACAGCTGGATTAGGCAATACTTCATTTCTTGGATTTCCTATAATTCAAGCACTATATGGAGAAGAAGGCATGAAAACTGCAATTTTAGTAGATCAGCCTGGTTCTTTTGTAGTGCTTTCTACTTTGGGGATTTTAGTGGCGACGTTATATTCAACTGGAAGTCCTAACGGCTTTCATATTGCCAAAAAAATCTTGTTCTTTCCACCGTTTATCGCTTTTCTGGGAGCTTGCGTAATGAATGTTTTAAATTTTGATTTCCATGAATACATCCAGTATTTTCTGCAAAAGGTAGGGAGCGCCATGACACCATTAGCAATGCTCTCGGTAGGATTGCAATTACGGTTTGATAAAAGAAGCCAACATTGGAAATTCTTGGGATTAGGACTTTTGTATAAATTAGTGCTGACTCCGGCACTCATATATTTATTGTACGTTGTCATTTTAGACCAGCATTCAACAGCGATGCAAGTTGTGTTAATGGAAGCCGCAATGGCGCCCATGATTACCGCAAGTATCTTAGCTTCGACTCATGGATTAAAACCAAGGTTGAGCAGCATGATGATTGGTTTCGGAATACCGCTGTCATTTATCACGTTAGTTTTTTGGTACTTTATTGTGCAGTTTATTTAATTTTTCAGGAGCTTTTTCCCGCTATGCATTGCAATCTTTATAGGCGTAAACCTTTCAGGATTTACTCCTATAAAGGATTTCCATTTCTATCGGGGCTACGAATTTCCGTTTAACGACTTTTTTTGTGTTCGAAAATTATTTTTATTGCCGGAAAAATTCAGCTGCTATTTATTTGTTGAATTTTTAGTACAATTTTAGGGTTTGTTATACGGTTTATTGACGTTAATTCAATAACTTAGACTGTTAGTAATCAATAAAAACAAATCATTATGGCATCATTACGATTAGGCGATATTGCTCCGGATTTTGAAGCAGAAACGACGCAAGGGAAAATAAAATTTCACGAATGGTTAGGTGATTCTTGGGGTGTTTTATTTTCACATCCTGCAGATTTCACGCCAGTTTGCACCACCGAATTAGGAACTGTAGCAAATTATTACCCTGAATTTGTAAAAAGAAATGTAAAAGTTATTGCCTTGAGCGTAGATGGATTAGATTCCCATATGCAATGGATTAAAGACATTAACGAAACTCAAAATACAACAGTCAATTTTCCAATAATTGCCGATGAAGACAAACATATCGCAGAGTTGTATGATATGATTCATCCCAATGCTAATGAAAGTTTTACGGTTCGCTCCGTTTTCATTATTGGCCCAGACAAAAAAATAAAACTGACTTTGACGTATCCCGCTTCTACCGGAAGAAATTTTGATGAATTACTTCGTGTAATTGATAGTTTGCAGTTGACAGCACATTATAGCGTGGCAACTCCGGCTAATTGGAAAGATGGAGAAAGAGTAGTGATTTCAACAGCCATTAAAGACGAAGACATTGCTGCTAAATTTCCAAAAGGATATGAAAGAATAAAACCATATTTAAGAATGACTCCTCAGCCCAACAAGTAGTTTTTATCATGGGAATGTGGAAATAAAAAAAGTACAATGAAACAGTTTCATTGTACTTTTTTTTAAATTTTAAATAAGAGAAGTTCTTTCCCTATTAGTTTCTGCAGTTCAGTCGTCTTACACTAAATTCTTTATTTTGGCATATTGCAATAACATAATTGTTTTTGCATCTTTTATTTCTCCTGATTCAATCATAGCATAGGCCTGATCATAGGACATTTCCATCACATCTATATTTTCCTCTTCATGTGCAACTCCGCCGCCTGCGCTGACTTTCATGGAGTCGTTATATTCCCCAACAAATAAGTATAAAATTTCCGTTACGGCACCAGGAGACATGTAGGTTTCCATTACTTTCTGAACCTTAGTAAGTCGATAGCCAGTTTCTTCTTCGGTTTCTCTAATGATACATTGTTCTGGATGATCTTCGTCCAAAAGTCCTGCGCAAACTTCAATCATCATTCCGGTTTCATTTCCGTTGAGATACGTTGGTAAGCGAAACTGTCGTGTTAAAATTACTGTTTTTTGTTTTGTATTATAAAGTAGAATAGCCGCTCCATTTCCACGATCATAGACTTCACGTTTTTGGGTTATCCAAGATTCGTCTTTTTTTTGATAATCAAAAGTTACTTTGTTTAAAATATACCAGTTATCAGAAAGCAATTCGGTTTTTTGTATTTTAATAGTTGGATTTTTCATTCGTAGGAATTGATTTATATACTAAAAAAAACGCTCTGAATTTTCAGAGCGTTAAGTAATTTTATTTAAGAATAGTTTGCTTTCTGTCTGGTCCCACAGAAACTATTTTGATAGGAACTTCCACTTCTTTTTCAATGAACTCTATATATTCTTTTAATTCAATTGGCAATTCATCGTAAGTTGTCATACCAGTTAAATCAGCTTTCCAACCTTTGAATTCTTGGTAAACAGGAGTAACGTTTTCTGGCTCGATGTTGTATGGGAAGTGAGAAATTTTCACTCCTTTATAAATGTATTCCGTGCATACTTTCAAAGTTTCAAAACCCGAAAGTACATCACCTTTCATCATCATTAATTGGGTTACACCATTAACTTGAACAGCATATTTTAGCGCTACTAAATCTAACCAACCACAACGTCTTTGTCTTCCTGTAACAGATCCAAATTCATTTCCTACACGTGCCATAGTTACGCCATCTTCGTCAAAAAGTTCTGTTGGAAATGGGCCGCTACCTACGCGGGTTACGTAAGCTTTGAAAATTCCGTACACTTCTTTAATTTTATTTGGAGCAATTCCTAAACCGGTACAAGCACCAGCCGCAGTAGTGTTTGATGAAGTTACAAATGGATAAGTTCCGAAATCAACATCTAGTAATGAACCTTGAGCTCCTTCACATAATATTGATTTACCTGCTCTTTGCGCTTGGTTTAAATATTCTTCGCTATCAATAAAATCTAATTTTTTTAATTCTTCAATCGCTTCAAAAAATTCTTTTTCTAATTCAGCTAAGTTGTATTGAATGTCAACATTATAAAATGCAATCATCGCTTCATGCTTATCAGCCAAAGCTCTATAACGGTCTGCAAAATCTTCTAATTCAATGTCTCCCACACGAATTCCGTTTCTTCCAGTTTTGTCCATATAAGTTGGACCAATTCCTTTAAGTGTAGAACCAATTTTTGCTTTTCCTTTCGAAGCTTCAGAAGCTGCATCTAACAAGCGGTGTGTAGGTAAAATTAAATGTGCTTTTCTTGAAATGATTAATTTTGATTTTAAATCTAAGTTGAATTTTGCTAATCCGTCAATTTCACTTTTAAAAACTACAGGATCAATTACAACGCCATTACCAATAATGTTTATGTTATTCGAATGAAAAATTCCAGAAGGAATGGTTCTAAGTACGTGTTTTATTCCGTCAAATTCCAAAGTGTGTCCAGCATTTGGTCCACCTTGAAAACGAGCAATAATATCATAATTTGAAGTAAGAACATCAACAATTTTTCCTTTTCCTTCATCTCCCCATTGTAATCCTAGTAATAAATCTACGGTCATTCTATATGTTATTTGTAGTTAATTTTTAATATAAAGCACAACTTCTTAGCTGTCCGAACTCTCTTTTTGTTTTTTTATTCCATACAAATATAAGGAATGGTTGGTAATCTCTATATCGAATATTTCTTCGATCGTTTTCTTAATACTTTGAATTCTTGGATCACAAAACTCAATTACTTCACCAGTATCGGTCATAATGATGTGATCGTGTTGCTTATCGAAATATGATTTTTCGTAATGTGCTTGGTTTTGACCAAATTGGTGTTTACGCACCAAAGCACAATCTAATAACAATTCGATTGTGTTATAAAGCGTTGCCCTGCTCACACGATAGTTTTTGTTTTTCATTTTGATATACAGATTCTCTACATCAAAATGTTCTTCACTTTCGTAAATTTCCTGAAGGATTGCGTAACGTTCAGGAGTTTTGCGGTGTCCTTTATTTTCAAGATACATTGTAAAAACATTTTTTACAATTTCTTGGTTTTTGTTATTATCAGTGGAAATGAGTGTCATATCTGGCAAAGATAAATTTTTATTTTTTAAAGTTTAAAGTTTAGCGTTTAAAGTTGAAAAATCAAATCGTTTAAAAATGGACTAATTTGGCTTTCTGTTTCATTTCAAGTTGTAAATTTTGCTTATAATAAATGTAATAATCAAATTTTAAAAACTTTAAACGTAATCTTTCTTAGGTTTTATAAACACGTGTTACTTTATCGATTCCGTCAATCTTTTTGATATTACTGATCATTTTTTTCAAAATCGTATTGTTTTGAACAATTACGGCTACTTGTCCATGGAAAATTCCAGCATCAGTACTCAAAGAAATACTTTGAATATTTACATGCATATTATTTGAAATGACTTTTGTTAACTGATTTGTTAGTCCCAATATGTCCATTCCGGTAATGTTTATTATTGCTTTGAATTCTTCTTGAGAAGAGTCAATCCATTTGGCAGTCAAAATTCGGTACGCATAATTTGATTGCATCCCTATGGCATTTGGACAATCTTTTTTATGAACTTTAATTCCTTCATTTATGGTTACAAAACCAAAAACATCATCACCAGGAATTGGATTGCAACAAGGAGATAATTTATAATCTAATTTGTCGTGTTCTTTGCCAAAAACAAGCATGTCATAACTGCTGCTTATTACTGGTTTATGAATATCTTCATCGGCTGTGCTGCTTGAAGAACGTTTTATTTTACTTTTGAAAAAATTTATAAAAGTGTTGCTTTTTTGTGCCGCGTAATCTTTAAGCTGCTGGTTTTCTATAGCGCCAATCCCAACTCTATAAAATAAATCTAAACTAGTTTTTAGTTTAAAAAAAATAACTAATTCATTGACAACTGATTCGTTTAGAGTTATTTTTAAATGTTTTAATTTTCGAGTTAACAGCTCTTTTCCCTCTTCACCAATTTTTTTAGTGTTTTCGTTTAGAACGTTTTTTATTTTAGTTTTGGCTCTTGAAGTCGTTACATAATCGAGCCAGTTGGGCGTTGGTTTTTGATGCTGGGAAGTAATAACTTCAATTTGATCGCCACTTTTTAGCTCATGGTTTAACGGTACTAATTTTCCATTAACACGCGTTCCCCGAGTACGAATTCCAATTTCTGAGTGAATACTGAAAGCAAAGTCGAGTGAAGTGGCGCCTTTTGGCAAGGATTTAATTTCTCCTTTTGGAGTAAATACAAAGATTTCTTTGGAATATAAATTCATTTTGAAATCTTCGACAAAATCCACCGCATTAGTCTCAGAATTTTCTAAAGCTTCTTTTAGTAAATTCAGCCATACATCCAAACCGCTTTCTTCGGTAGCACCATTTTTATATTTGTAATGCGCTGCATATCCTTTTTCTGCAATTTCGTCCATACGTTCACTTCTCACTTGCACTTCGACCCAGCGACCTTTTGGCCCCATTACGGTAATGTGCAAAGCTTCGTAACCTGTCGATTTTGGTGATGAAATCCAATCACGTAATCGACTTGGACTTGGTCGGTAATGATCTGTTACGATAGAATATATTTTCCAAGCTATAAATTTCTCATCATGTGGATTTGATTTGTAAACGATGCGAAGTGCAAATTTATCATAGACTTCATCAAAGCTTACGTTTTGCGCTTTCATTTTTCGACGGATCGAATAAATAGATTTTGGACGACCTTTTATAATGTAATCTACCTGTTCTGCGTCTAATGAAGTTTTAAGAACTTCCGAAATGTCAGCAATGTATGCATCTTGTTCTTCTTTAGTTTCTTTTATTTTGCTTAAAATCTCATTATAAACGGCTGGTTCAGTATATTTTAATCCTAAATCTTCCAGTTTTGTTTTAATATTATATAAACCCAAACGGTGGGCGAGTGGAGCATATATGTATAAGGTTTCAGATGCGATTTTAGTTTGTTTGTCTTCTTGCATCGAATCCATGGTCTGCATGTTGTGCAAACGATCGGCTAATTTTATAAGAATTACACGTACATCATCATTAAGCGTTAGAATCATTTTACGGAAATTCTCGGCTTGCAATGAGGCATTCAGATCTTTCTGGACTAAGGATATTTTAGTCAAACCTTCTACCAGTTGTGCGATTTTAGGATTAAATAAACGCTCAATATCTTGCACTGTCATCAGTGTGTCTTCAACAACATCGTGTAACAATGCGGCTGCAATTGAAGTCGCTCCCAAACCAATTTCTGATGCAACAATTTTTGCTACAGCAATAGGATGGAAGATGTAGGCTTCGCCCGATTTTCGTCGCTGATCTTTATGGGCATCAACGGAAACGTCAAAAGCCTTGCGAATCAGTTTTTTATCTTCATCGCTTAAAGTTTGGTAGCTTATACGGAGTAACTCTTTATATTCTTGAGCAATTGCTTTATTTTCTTTTTCTATATCAATTTCTATCATAACGGCATGGTTCAATCTCTAAAAATAGAAATTAGTTAGGAGATATACAAGGATTACTTGTTTTTTTGACTTAGGATTTAATTACCGGAAACAGTATTTTTAGACATATTATTTTCTACCCTTTTGAAATCCAAATCCTGAAAATCATAACTAAAATCGGTCAGCTCAGAAATTGGTTTCATTTTTATACCTATTGCATTTCCAGCTGCATCATATTCAAAAAATAAATGGGCATCAGCATGAAAGTATGCATTATTCCATTTCACAACAAAATTTCCTTCCTTGTAGAAAAAAACTTCTCCAGTAAGCTGAGGTGAACGAGCTGAAGCAAAATATAATTTTCCTTTCTTTTCAGAAATAGTGATTGCACCAAACCAATTATCATTGAAAGTTCCTTTTAGCGTTTTGAAATCTATTTTGATTTTATCTTTTTTATTTTTTGCAACAGCAGCCCATACTTCATCCGTAACTTTATCGGCACTTTCTACGTTAGCTTTTAATTTGTTACTGTAAATTGTAACATAATCGTCGGACTTAATTCCCAAATAACTATCTTTAATCGTGTTGGTAATTGCGTTAAATGCTGCTCCGGATTGCTGGTTCGTCAATACAATAATACCCAATTGTAACTCTGGTATCAAAGTGACTTGGGTTACAATTCCTTCAAGTCCCCCGGTATGCGAAGCTTGTTTATAGCCTTTTACGTCACTCAAAAACCAACCTAATCCGTACCCGCTAAAGTGAGTGTTATAAGGTGCTTTTGTGCTTACAGGAATTATAGTTTGCAATTGCCACATTTGATTATGTTCTTTTTCAGAGAATAATTGCTTGTTTACAGCACCATATTTTCCGTTATTCATTTGCATAATGGTCCATTTGCTTAAATCATTAACACTGGAATAAATTCCCGCCGCCGCATCAAAAAGTTGATTTTGATAGCGTTTGATTACTTTTAATTTTCCATCAATTGGAACATGGGGCGCTATTATGTTTGTTGTATCTTTTAATCTTAAAAAAGAAGCGGCACTATTGTTCATTTCCAATGGTTTCATAATGCGTTCTTCAATAAAATCGCACCAACTTTTGCCACTTGCAACATGAATCACCTCTCCGGCAACAATGTATAGTAAATTATCATAATCGTATTTGGTTCTAAAAGCAGAAACCGGTTTTAAATACTGCAAATTTTGGACAATATCTTGTGCGGTAAAATTACTTCCGTCAGGCCAAATCATTAAATCGCCGGCGCCAAGACCAAGCCCACTTCTATGCGTCAGTAAATCCCGAATCGTAAATTCTTGGGTTACATACTCATTGTACATTTTAAAATTGGGAAGATATTTAATTACTTTATCATCCCATTTTATTTTGCCTTCATCCACTAGCATGGCTAATGCTGCGCTTGTAAAAGCTTTACTGTTTGATGCAATTCCAAAAAGGGTATTGGCATTGACTTTTTCTTTTGTCAAAATTGATTTTACACCGTACCCTTTTGCAAGAACGATTTTCCCATCTTTTACAATGGCAACAGCAATTCCAGGAACATTGAATGCGGTTAAAGTCCGATTAACTAATTCATCCACTTGGGTTGAACTAATTTGGGCGAAAGAAAACGTGGTTGAAATTAATGTTATTGCAACGAATAATTTGTTTTTCATATTATCTAAGTATTTTATAAAATGGTAAATCTTTACTATTTTTTGTTTTTAAATCTGCAATCAAAAATCTAAAAACCTCTTTGTCTTTTGGCTTCAAAAATTAAAATCGCTGCTGCAACCGAAACATTCATAGAATCGATTTCGCCTTGCATTGGAATAATGATATTTTGCGTGGCTTGCGTTCGCCATTCTTCGGTTAAGCCGGTCGCTTCTGTACCAACAACTAACGCCGTTGGCAAAGTATAATCTTGAGTATGGTACGAAGTTGAATTTTGTAAAGTAGCACAATAAAAATTGATTTTTCGTTCTTTCAAAAAAGCAATAATTTCGGATGTTGTTCCAGTTGCAATTTGGTTGGTAAACAAACAACCTACGCTAGAGCGCACCACATTTGGATTGTATAAATCACTTTTTGGATTGGCAATAATCACTGCGTCCAGATGAGCAGCATCAGCTGTACGTAATAAAGCACCAATGTTTCCCGGTTTTTCCGGCGCTTCGGCAACAAGAATTAAAGGATTTTTAGATAATTTTAAATCGGATAACTGTTGTGATTTTGTTTTGGCTACAGCCAAAACACCTTCGGTAGTATCCCGGTATGCCAGTTTTTGATAAACATCCTTATTAATTTCTATTAACTCGGTATTTGAGGATAACTTTCTGGCTTCGGTTTCAGAACAAATTTCGGGCAAAAACAATATCGTTTCCATTTCGTAACCACCTTTAATGGCTAATGAAATTTCGCGTTTTCCCTCAATTAAAAAAGTTCCGGATTGTTTGCGTGATTTTGCTTTTTCCTGCAATTGCACCAAAGATTTTATGAATGGATTTTGTGCGGAAGTTATTTGTTTCAAAAGATTCGTTTTATTTATGGTTTAACAAAGATACATAGAGATAATTCAGTTTTATATATTTAGAAAGGAATATTTGTGAATCAAAAAACAGATTGGTTAATTGTATCGGGAACAATTAGTTTTCAACCGTATTTTCTTTAAATTTGTCAGAATTATTTTTCAGTCAGAAATTTTCTTCACTTATTTTAAAATAAAAAGTTATAATGTTTCATCTATTAGATATCATCGGTACGATGGCTTTTGTTATGTCAGGCGCATTAACTGCCATGAACAAAAAGCTCGATCCTTTTGGGGTTTTCATCATCGCTTTTGTAACGGCTGTGGGCGGAGGAACGTTGCGTGATGTTTTGATAGGGAGAACATCAGTAGGGTGGATGCGCGATTTAAATTATGTTTATGTAATTATTGTTGGATTTTTTCTAGCTATTATTTTTCGAAAAAAATTCGATCGCTTGCGTACTTCTTTGTTTTTATTTGACACTATCGGATTAGGTGTTTTCACATTAATTGGACTTGAAAAAGGGATTAATATTGGGCTTCATCCTGTTATTTGTATCGCAATAGGAACAATGACAGCCTGTTTTGGAGGTGTAATCCGTGATATCTTGTGTACTGAGATTCCTGTTATTTTTAGAAAAGAAATTTACGCCACGATTTGCATCCTTGGAGGAATCGTATTTTTTATGCTAAAAAAACTGAATCTCGATAATGATATTTTATATCTGGCAACTTCCTTATTTATTATTACAGTGCGCCTAATGGCAGTGAAATTTAAATGGTATTTATCCCCTTTAGAACAAAAATAGTTTGAAGAGAAAAATCTATTTTTTTAAAAACAAGTATCCTACCAACGGCTTTGGATATTCCGAATCATTTAAATCAATTACATAATAATAGGTGCCGTCTGGCACTTTTTTGCTGTCCAGCAGTATACCTTCATTTGCAAATCCATCCCAATCACTTGTGCCATTATTTCCTGTCCAAACTAAAGTTCCCCAACGATTATAGACTGAAATCCGATAGTTAAGGAAAATATTGCGTAAGTATTCAACAAAAAAGGTATCATTAAAGCCGTCATTGTTTGGTGAAAAATAATTATGAACTAAAGGCGGACAATTTTTGACGTTAATAATGAAAGACGTAATAGTAAAACAATTTTCGTTTTTGACTCGAACAAAAATTTCTTGGCGAGTGGTTTCAGCAACAAAATTGTTTGAATTGAAAATCAGGTTAGCTCCATTTTCAGCATCTGCGCGCGAGGTGTGAAAACTAACTATATCATCAGAGTTTACTTTTACCAATGCTTCGGTAGCAGTAAAATCAAAAATTCCTCGTCCTAAACCTACGTTACAAGTTTCAATATTTAATACTGGATTTACTTTTGGCTTTGTCCACAATGCTATTTTTGAAATTAAAGCAGTATTGTTATTCTCATTCAGTTCAGTAATGATTCCACTGCCATTTCCCGTCTCATCTACAATAAATTGTAAATCAAAAGGGTTTACGATGCTGTCTGGAATTGTGATGATAACTGTATTGTTTTCACTTCCATTTATTGGAATAACGGAAAGTGTTGAAAAAGACATTCTTAAAATCCCGTCAATATAGATGGCAATAGGCATTCTTGCTGGTAATGAACTAGTGCTTTTAGAATTATAAACCGTGTAATCCACCATAATTTGTCTAGAATCACAACTTAATTTAATTTCATTAAGTTGAATCGTAGCATCGGGCAACTGACTATTTAATTTGGTTACAATAGCGTTAATCATTACAAAATCTTGACCAGAAGTAAGTTGAATTTTAGCAGACGTATCGCCAATAGCAATGTTATTTTGAATGTTGTAAACATCAAGATCCATATTGTACAAAGTAGTGGAATTGGTAAAGCTGTTTGTGCCGTTGAAGGCATTGTCAACTTGATTTAATGGCGGATTGCCAATGGGATTTCCATTGATCCGTAGCGTTTCATTAACATTAATGGATTGATCGCCTTCCCAAGCGATAAAACCTATTTTCGCATCCAAATTATCAATTACGTTTAAGTTGTTTAGTGTAATGTTTATTTCATTTGGAACATACTGTAAGCCGTCATAAATATTAAGCTGATTTAATGGTAAAGAAGGATTTGAGTAAACAATAATCATAGCCCACCCGCCAAAATTAGTGCCATTCCAGCAGTAATTATCAATTTCGTTTGTTAAATCCAAATCACTAAGGCGGTATTCCCCATTACCGAAGACTTGAACTTGGTCAGTAATATCTGCAAAAGCACTAAAAAAAGGCAAACCAGAAGTGCTCTGCAAAACATGCAAAGTGCGCTCGGCACTTATGGTTTTATCATTAAGAGTCACATCAAAGTCACCGTTCCCAGATCCGGCCCAATATAAATAGACTTTTTCCACAACATCAGCGGGATCTAATTTCAATGTTGCCGAAGATGTGGTATTGATTTCACATGCTTGACCAGTGCCATTTTCAGTTTTATTTAAAGTGTTACCAACAAATAAAAAATCGTATCTTCCATTAAATTGGTTATGCAAGGAAATTTCTTGTCCAAAAATGGAGTTGGACCCTATGGAAACTAGGCTAATTATGAGATAGAGTAGCTTTTGTTTCATTTAAAATTAGATTATTAAATTTAAAATTAGTGATTTATATTTAATTATCTAATTTTATAAAAAATAATATACTTGCGGAATAATAAATTTATTGTTTTCTAAAGTTTAAAAATCAGTCTTGAAAAATTACTCCATCAAACAATACCAAGATTGCGATTATGATAACTGGAATGCATTCATTGGTCAAGCCAAAAATGCAACTTTCTTGTTTCATAGGGACTTTATGGATTATCACAAAAATCGATTTGAGGATAATTCATTGATTGTTTTTTACAAAGAAAAATGGATTGCTGTACTTCCTGCTAATAAAGAGGGGAATGAAATTTTTTCGCATCAAGGATTGACTTACGGCGGGTTAGTTTATAATGAAAAATCAAAATTGACTACAATAATTACTGCATTTAGAGCTGTTTTGTTGTTTCTAAATGAAAATAAAATCGAAAAATTGCATTTAAAAACGATTCCGTCCATTTATCACACTAAACCAGCCGATGAAATTTTGTACGCTTTGTTTTTGGCGGAAGCCCAATTAGTAAGACGAGATAGCTTGTCGGTAATTGACTTATCGCAAAAAAATAATTTTTCTAAAATAAGAAAAAGAGGCATTCAAAAAGGAATTTCAAACGGTCTGGTAATAAAAGAAGAAGATGATTTTGAGTTGTTTTGGAATGAAATATTGATTCCTAACTTAAATAAAAGACACAACGTAAATCCGGTTCATACATTAGAAGAAATCATATTATTGCGGAATCATTTTCCTAATAATATCAGACAGTTTAATGTCTATTACAAAGATGAAATTGTCGCGGGAACTACTATTTTTGAAAGTGAAAATGTAGCTCATTGTCAGTATATTGCTAAAAACGAGAGCGACGAGAATCTAGGTAGTTTAGATTTTTTATATCACTATTTTATCACGGATGTCTTTGCTAATAAACGGTTTTTCGATTTTGGAATTTCCAATGAATTGCAAGGAAAAAAGTTAAATGATGGATTGACCTATTGGAAAGAAAGCTTCGGGGCCAGTACCATTGTTCACGATTTTTATCAGGTGGAAACCGCTAATTATGATAAACTAAATTCGTTTTTTGCTAAATAAAACAAATCAAATGATACCATTTCTGGATTTAAAGAAAATAAACGAACCTTACGAAACTGCCTTTCAAGAAAAATTGAAATCGGTATTAGATTCGGGTTGGTATATTTTGGGGAATGAAGTCAAAGAATTTGAAACTAATTTTGCCAATTATTGTGGTACAAAATACTGTATTGGAGTAGGAAACGGTTTCGATGCTTTAGTATTGATTTTCAAAGGTTATATTCAACTTGGAAAAATGCAAAAAGGAGATGAAGTCATCGTTCCTGCAAATACCTATATCGCCAGTATTCTAGCTATTTTGCAAGCTGATTTAGTCCCTGTTTTGGTCGAGCCAAAATTAGAAACATACAACATCAATCCCGATTTAATTATTTCGAAAATCACTTCAAAAACCAAAGCGATTCTGGCAGTTCATCTGTACGGACAATTGGCAGAAATGGATAAGATTAATGAAATTTCTATGGCAAATGATTTGCTCGTTGTTGAAGATGCGGCTCAGGCTCACGGGGCTGTTAGCAATCAAAAATCAAAAATCAGCAATCAAAAATCAAGTGCAGCGTATAGTTTTTATCCAGGAAAAAATTTAGGAGCATTAGGCGATGGCGGAGCAGTCACCACAAATGATTCAGAGTTGGCAAAAGTGATTTATTCGCTGCGAAATTATGGCTCTGAAACGAAATATTATAATGATTATATCGGTGTGAATTCAAGATTAGATGAACTGCAAGCCGCTTTCTTGAATATCAAATTACCGAATCTTGACAGAGAAAACGAGCAACGCAGAACCATTGCAAAACGGTATTTATCTGAAATAAAAAATGAGAAAATTATTTTGCCGAACTGGGATTTTTCAAATAATCATGTTTTTCATCTTTTTGTCATTCGAACTAAAAATAGAACTGATTTACAGGATTATTTAAACAAAAACGGAATCCAAACGGTAATCCATTATCCAATTCCGCCGCACAATCAAAATGCGCTGAAAGAATATAATAACTTGTCTTTTCCCATTACCCAAAAAATTCACGATGAAGTTTTGTCTTTTCCTATAAGTCCCGTATTGACAATAGCTGAAGTTGATTTTATAGTTTCAATTTTAAATGAATATTAAATAGTGTCTGAAAGTAAATCATCATATCTAGAAATTGTTAAAACTACCTCCCTTTTTGGCGGAGTGCAATTTTTCAATATTATTATTTCTATAATTCGGACAAAATTGATTGCGGTGTTTATTGGACCGGCGGGAATGGGGATAATTTCTTTATTGAATGCTTCGGTAGCTATGATTTCAGGCATTACTGGTTTAGGAATTGAAACAAGTGCTATAAAACATGTTTCAGGAAATTATAAAAATGAGGATTTAAATACTGTTTCAACTATTGTAGCTGTTGTAAAAAAATTGGCATTATTAACTGGGATTTTGGGGACGCTACTTACCATTATTTTTTCTGGGTGGCTGAGCACAATTACTTTTGGAAATTCAAATCACACCTATTCGTTTGTTTTTTTGTCCATTACGCTATTATTTAGGCAATTGATGATAGGCGAACTTGTAGTTTTGCAAGGTTTAAGACAAATGAAACTTTTGGCCAAAGCAAATTTTTACGGCAATTTATTTGGATTACTATTTTCAATTCCTTTGTATGTTTTTTACAGAATCGACGCAATTGTACCAACAATAATAATAGCTTCATTATCGTCCTTATTGTTTTCTGTTTTTTATTCAAAAAAAATAAAATTCGAAAAAATTACTTTAAGCAATAAACAAGTGACAACTGAGGGAAAAAGTATTATTCGATTAGGAATAATGCTGACATTGAGTGGGTTACTGACTTTGCTATCTACTTATTTGATTCAATTGTATATTGGTAAAAACGGAGGGTTAGTTGAGGTTGGCTATTTTAATGCTGGTTTTACTTTATTGAATTCTTATGTTGGAATAATTTTCACCGTTATGAGTACCGATTACTTTCCGAAATTAGCCTCTATTAATGATGATAACGAAAAAATTAGAGTAAGTGTAGTGCAGCAATCGTTTATGTCGATACTAATTATAACCCCAATAATTATTTTATTTTTAGCGATGATTCCACTTATTATAAAAATTATTTACACTCCTGCGTTCATTTCAATTATTCCAATGGTTAGTTTTGGGATATTAGCCATGTTGTTTAGAGCGGTTTCTTGGTCAATGGGATATATTCTGATCGCCAAGGGAGACTCGAAAATCTTTATGAAAACCGCTATCGGCTTTAATATACTATCATTAATTTTAAATATTCTAGGATATAATTATTATGGGTTGGAAGGTCTTGGGTTTAGTTTTTTAGTCTATTATTTATTTCACTTTTTTGTTCTTAAAATGATTACGAAAAAAAGATATAATTTTTATTTTAATAGAGATTTTCATCAAATTTATTTGAGCTGTATTTTAATGTGTATGACCATGTTCCTTTTTAGATATATTCCGAATCCCACTATAAAATATAGCTTGATGATAGTAATGGTAGTGGTTTCGTTTGCTTTTGTTTTATTTCAAATGAATAAAAAAATGGAATTAAAAGAATTATTCAATTCTATAATAAAGAAAAAAAATGATTAAAATTCTTAAATATTATTATAGAAAAACGAAGCTGTTTCGCGAAAAAACTGCGTTTTATTATACGGTGAATTGGACTAAGACCTTATACTTTAATTTCAAAAAGTTTCCTTTACATACCGCTAAAAAACTTCCTGTTTTTTTTTATGGAGAGGTAAAATTTGCTTCAATAATTGGTAAAATTCAAATTAATGGGCCGATTAAAAGAGGAATGATTGGTTTTGGTCAACCATATGAAATGAACACACTTCATAAAGGGATTGCAGAAATCAATATTTTAGGAACGTTGGTTTTTAAAGGGCACGTACAATTTGGGAAGGATTATTTTATTTATATAGGCGAAAATGCCTATTGTGAGTTTGGACATATGTCATCATTAGGTTCTTATGCTAAATTAATTTGTATTGAAAATATTGTCTTGGGTGATTATGCCCGTTTTGGATCGGAATGTCAAATTATGGATACTAATTTTCATCAGATGATAGATACTACTATTGGAGAAAAGCTAAAAATGACGGGCCCAATTGCTATTGGCAACTATAATTATGTGGGAAGTAGAGTTACAATTATGCAAAATACAAAGACTCCTGATTATTGTACAATAGCCTCTAATAGTCTGGGTAATAAAAATTATACTGATTTGGGTACGCACATTTTAATCGGTGGGATTCCATCACAATTAATTCGGACCAATATTTCAAGAGATTGGGAAGGGGAAAGAAAAGATTTGGAAGATTTTTTAATGGTGTAATTGAATTTAAAGCAGTAAAACTCTTTTTATAAAATTAACTGTGTAGAAATTTTCTTAGTTACAAGCTTTAAATCATTTAAATTTAGAACTTCTTTTTTAGCGATTCAACTGTTTATTTATATAATTTTGTAAAACAACGAATTGATATGGAAATCCAATTTCAAACCAAAGAAGAAAGTAACAAGAAGCAATTAGAAATTTTTTTAAAACTTTCTAAAATCGAACGTATTTATAGCTTTCTGAATTTAATGTACAGAGTAAACCAGTTTTCAACCAAAAATAAAGTTGATAAATCTGCTAATTTTTTGATTACTATAAAATCTACAAAATATGTTTCAACCTTGGGAAGAAAACATTAACAGTTTTGTTGCTTTATCCAATAAACATAAGGTTCGAATGCTAATGGTTGATAGTGAAGTTTCACAAGTTAATAATAATTCTTTTTTGCGGTGGAATGTGCTTTCACTGGAAGATTTAATCACTAGTAAAATTAAAGAAAATAGACCGAAAGATCTACTGGATATTCAACAGTTGAGAGAAATTAACAAATTGTAGATCGCAATTTGATTTCTAAGACGATATATTTTATCATTAAAATCATATTCGAAGTTTTGTATGCTAGAATCGTCTCAAAATGAATTCTTTTTAAAATTGCCTTATTCTCTTCTCTTGTTTTATTCAGTGCGATTGCTTTTTTAAGAATCAAATAAGTTGAATAATTTATTTTTTTTGACTTCGAATCATTTTTCTTAAAAAAATCAGTTCCTAAAGAGTTGGCAACGATCCTTTTTTGGATCAGAATTTCGTCGATAAAATCAAATTCAAAATGGCGAGAAGCACGTATCCAAAAATCTAAATCTTCATAAGCAAGTGTTTCATCATATCCTTGTAGAGAATCAAAAACTGATTTTTTTACCATACTCGAAACCGAACATATACTATCGCCTCCCGAAAGGACTGACACATAAATATTGCCGGTAATTCTGTTTTCCATTACTTTTTTTGATTTATCTACTGCAAAATAGTAGGAGTGAAATTCGCCATTTTCACTAATTAATTCGGTGTTTCCATAAACAATTCCAAGATTTTTGTACGCTGTATTTTTAAAAGCATTTAGTTGTAAAGAAACACAATTTGGTAGTAAAACATCATCTGCTGCCAAGTCAATGATATATTGTCCTTTGGCTATTTTTAAAGCTTTATTGAACGACTTTGTATTCCCTAAATTGGCTTCGTTTGCAATGAATTGAATTTCAGGGTAATTTACAAGCCATTTTTCGATTGTCGCTTTAGAATTATCAGTACTATAATCATCCACAATAATAAGTTCAATGGTTGAATAACTTTGATTTATAACAGAAAATAAACTCTCCAAGACGTAATCTTGCTGATTGTAACACAGACAAATAATGGTAACAATGGGTTTATCTTGCATATTTTTTTAAAAGAGTTATATTTGATACGAAAATAAGAAATCGAGAATGATATTGCCTAACAAAAAAATTAAAATTGCATTAATTGGTTATCGATTAAGTCGAGGTGGAGCCGAAAGAGTGATGGCCATTTTATCTCAATTTTTCGAAAAAAAAGGAATTGAAATCCACAATATTATCGTTCTTGATGAAGTCTCTTATTCTTATTCGGGAAAATTAGTCAATTTAGGAAAGATGAAAAATTCTTCCAATGGACTTTTTAATAAATGGAACCGCTTTGTTTTTCTTAAAAAATACCTTCATCAACAGGAATTTGATTTTATTATCGATTTCAGGTTTAGAGTAAAACCAATTCAGGAGTTATTGATTGCAAAATGGCTGTATAAAACGAAAACTATTTTCATGGTTCATAGCTATTTGATAGATCACTATATGCCCAATTGGTCGGTTCTTACCAGATATATGTACGGAAATTGTTATAAAATGGTTGGTATTACCACTAAATCTAAAGAACGTATAGAGAGCAAACATCATCTGAAAAACGTCGTTACAATTTATAATCCAATCGACATTGATGACATACAGGAAAAGAGTAATGAAAAAGTATCGCTTCCGTTTGATTATATTATTGGCGTAGGCCAAATGGAAACTAAGATTAAGCAGTTTGATAAGTTGATTGAAGCGTATTCTGAATCGATTTTGCCAAGGAATAATATTCATTTGGTTTTACTAGGGGATGGAGATCAAAAAACTAATTTGCAACAGCTAGCCACAAATAGAAAAGTATCGGATAAAGTGCATTTTTTAGGTTTTCAGGAGAATCCGTTTAAGTACTTGAAAAACGCAAGATTTTTTGTTTTAAGTAGTTTAAATGAAGGTTTGCCCAATGTTATTTTGGAATCTCTGGCTTGCGAAACTCCTGTTGTTGCTTTTGATTGTTTGTCCGGACCAAGTGAAATGATCGTGCATAAAAAAAATGGTTTGTTAGTGGAAAATCAAAACGTCAAACAACTTACCGAAGCAATGAATTTATTCGTTGACGACGAAAATTTATATAAGTATTGTAAGCAGAATGCCTTGCAAAGTGTAGAATCTTTTTCAATAGCAACAATTGGTCAGCAATGGTTAGATTTGATGGAGATTCGATTATAAAAAAAAATATGACGACAGTAAAAGACATAGTGCTAATAAAAATCCCTGTTGTAGAAGATACCAGAGGAAATCTCGCATTTATTCAAAATGATATATTACCGTTTGAATTCAAGCGGGTATACTATCTTTTTGATGTGCCGAGTAATGCCTTTCGTGGAAGCCACTCTCACATCAATCAAAGTGAAGTGCTAATTGCTTTGAGCGGAAGTTTTGAAGTTGCGTTAAACGACGGAATTGAAAAAAAATCATTTCTTTTGAATAAACCAAATATGGGATTGTATATTCCAAAGGGAATTTGGAGAGAATTGGACAATTTTTCATCTGGCTCTGTTTGTTTAGTTTTTGCCTCTGATGTGTTCGAAGAAACGGATTATATTAGAGACTTCGACGAATTTTTGACATCCAAAAAATGAAACTACTTTATATCGTTCCAAACATTAATAACGAAGGCGGTGTAGCCAGAATACTTTCGGTCAAAGCCAATTATCTTATTGAAAACTTAGGATATGAGGTTCATATTCTCACTCAAAATGAAGGGTTTTTTCCTCTTTTTTATTCCTTCAATGAAAATATTGTTTTCCATGATATTATTCTAAAAGGGAATTTTTTTCAGTTTTTCCAATCTTATAAAAATTCCTTAAAAAACAAAATTAAAACAATACAACCTGATGTCATTATTGTATGTGATAATGGTTTAAAGGCTTATTCAATCCCTTTTATTCTAAAAAATAAAATCCCTCTAATTTTAGAAATGCACAGTTCTAAATTCATTCAAGAAAAAGAAATAAGTAAGGGTATTTTTTCTAAATTTTTTTCTAATATAGGCAATACTTACAAAGAAATTGGTGCAAATAAATACGATAAATTTGTAGTTGAAACTAGTGAAAGTATAAAAGAATGGGATGTAAAGCGCACGATTGTGATTCCAAATCCATTATGGTTTGCTTCCTCAAAATCGAGCTCTTTGGCAAACAAAAAAGTCATTTCTGTTGGACGGCACACGTACGAAAAAGGATTTGACAGAATGCTGGAAATTTGGAAAAAAGTAGTAGTGAAACATCCAGATTGGACCTTGGATATTTACGGAAAATCTAGTGAAAATTCAGATCTACGGTTATTCGCTAAAAACTTGGGTATTGCTAATAGTGTTGCTTTTTATGAACCAGTAAGAAATATTGAAGAAAAATATTTAGAGGCTTCATTTTATTTAATGACTTCTCGATTTGAAGGTTTTGGAATGGTGCTAATTGAAGCTATGGCTACTGGATTGCCTTGTATTGCTTATGATTGTCCATGTGGACCAAGGGGAATTTTAATTGAAAATAAAAATGGATTTTTAATTGAAAACGGTAACGAATTGGATTATGTAAAAGCGGTAGAAACTTTAATCGAAAACGAATCATTACGAATTGAAATGGGAAAAAACGCAAAAATAAGTAGCCAGAAATATTCAATTGATGCGATTATGGAAACATGGAATCAGTTATTTATTGAAACGAAAAATGGTTAAAAATTATGCTTTTATTTAGAGCTTATTTTGCATAAATAACCAACTCTGAATAGATTAAAAATTAATAGATTCGGATTGCTCCCAGTCAGGTTTTTGGAGATTGGCTTTTCAAAAAAACTATAAATTTTTGAAATTATAAAAACTAATCTTGTTCTTCTTAAAAAGTGGTGCAATTGAATAATCCTTACAAATTCAGTGTCGATTTTACCTTCTTGATGCAGTTGATATAAATTTTCTAGTGATTCTTTGGTTTTGTTTAAATAAACCAAATTCGTGTCAATATGGCCGTGTTCAACAGGGTTTTCAATGTGATTTACTTTGGATTTTAATACACTCAATTGATACGAAAGTTGGGTATCATCATGACCATATTTTTTCATGTATTTATCAAATTTCACTTTGTTAAAACAATCTTTTTTAATTAGTGTATTATTAAAAAGTAAGGATTGATAAGGCTTTTTTTTTCTATTTTCAGCTGATTTATCTTCAATAAATTTTCCGTATTTCCACCTTAATTTTTGATTGTCAGAAGGACATTTTTTGGGGTGTACACGACCTCCATAAATAATGTCAAAATCAAGTAAATTAGAGAGGTAATCTTTAATATAATTGTCCCGAATAATGATAGAGTCACCATCAATAAAAAGCAAATATTCGTATTTTGATTTTTCCGCCAATGAATTTCTATTTTCACGATGAGCGACATTTTGTTTTAATGAAACAAAACTGCAATTTGATAATGAGTTTATATTTTCATTAAACACATTCAAACTCGATTGCGAAGCATCATCCTGACACAAAATCTCAAAATCAATCTTAGATTTTAAACATTGCTTGTGCAATTCTAAAACAAGGGGATAGGCGTTATAATTGTATATTGGGATTAATACGGAAAGCATTATAGCTGTTTCTGCTGAACCACTTCAAAAATTCGCTCCTCTTCACATTTCAATGTTTTCGATGGAAATTTCATTAGTAATGCATAATCATGAGTTGCCATAATGATCGTTTTTCCGTTTGCATTGATGTTTTTTAATACTTCCAATACTTCTGCACTGGTTTGTGGATCAAGATTTCCTGTAGGCTCATCAGCAAGAATAAGTTCAGGGTCGTTCAGTAAAGCTCTTGCAATGGCAACTCTTTGTTGTTCTCCGCCAGAAAGTTGATGTGGCATTTTATTACCAAATTCTTTCATGCCAACTTTATCCAGTACTTCGTCAATTTTTCGTTGCATTTCGTCATTATCAACCCAGCCAGTTGCTTTAAGAACAAATAACATATTGTCTTTTACAGTGCGGTCCGGTAATAATTTGAAATCTTGAAAAACGATTCCAATCTTTCTTCTCAAAAACGGAATGTCATCTTCTTTCAAAGTGGCTAAATCAAAATCTACAATATGACCTTCTCCTTCTTTAAGTGGTAAATCACCATATAAGGTTTTCATCAAGGTGCTTTTTCCAGAACCAGTTTTTCCGATGATGTATAGAAACTCTCCATGATTTACCTCCAAGTTTACATGAGATAAAATAGTTTTTCCTTCTTGATAAATGTTTACATTTTTTAAAGACAATACAGGTTGAGACATAGGAGATTTTGTTTATTTGGTAAAAGTAATAAGATAACGGTTGTATTCAAAATAAATTTTATTCAATTAAGAAGAATTACTGAAATAATAAGTACTTAAGCTTAATGATTATCGAATGGACAGTCGTTCAGACTTGCCAAATGTAAATTGTTTAAAAAAATGTTCATAATAAAAACGGATAACGATTCGTTATAGACTTCAGAATATGATACATTTGAATTATTAAATAAAAATACAATGCGTAAAATTTCTAGGCTCTACTTATTTCTTCTTTTTATTATAACTGCTTCTATATCGGCACAAAAATCAACGATTTATACTCACGATTTAAAAGATTACAATAAAGCACTTTCTTTATTTAATGATAAACAATATGCATCAGCCGAAATTATTTTTAAGAACGTAAAAGCAACCGCTACGACTGAGGAAGTACAATCGGATTGTGCGTATTATATCGCAAATTGCGCTATTCGTACCAATCAATCCAATGCGGATCAATTGATGGAGCAATTTGTCGCCGATTATCCTACGAGTATTAAACAAAATCAAGCGTATATTGAAGTGGCTCATTATTATTTTGAGCAAGGGAATTATTCGCAAGCTTTGCGATGGTTCGATAAAGTGGATGAGAGTCATTTAAGTAACAGCGATCGCGATAAATTTAACTTCCAAAAAGGCTATAGTTTTTTTAATGCCAAAAAGAAAAAGGATGCGACAATCTATTTGAATAAAGTGGTGAACTCTGCTGAATATGGCTCTCAGGCTAAGTATTATCTTGGTTTCATGGCTTATGAAGGAGATGATTATAAGCAGGCAACAAAATATTTTGATGAAGTTTCGGGAGAAGAAAAATACAAAGAAAAGCTTTCGTATTATCAAGCCGATATGAACTTTAAGTTGGGGAATTTTCAAAAAGCAATTGATTTAGGCGAAAAAGCAATGGCTAAATCAAATCCTTCGGAAAAATCAGAATTGAATAAAATTATTGGCGAAAGCTATTTTAATTTAAAACAATATGATAAATCCATTCCTTATTTGGTGGCGTATAAAGGAAAAAAAGGAAGATGGAATAATACAGATTTTTACCAATTGGGATATGCCTATTACATGCAGAAAGATTACGAAAATGCGATTTCACAATTCAATAAAATCATTGGAGGAAAAGATTCTGTGGCTCAAAATGCCTATTATCATTTGGGAGAAAGTTATTTGAATACAAATAAAAAACAGCAGGCTTTAAATGCTTTTAAAAACGCATCCGAAATGCAATTTGATGTTGCGATACAAGAAGATGCGAGTTTGAATTACGCTAAATTGAGTTATGAAATTGGAAATTCTTATCAAAGTGTACCAGCAGTATTGCTGAATTTCTTAAAAAAATACCCTGATAACTCCAGTCATTCAGAGATTGAAAAACTACTGATTGATTCTTATATCTCTTCAAAAAATTATAAAGAAGCCTTAGTATTATTAGAAAGAAACAAATCAGCAGAAAATAGATTAGCTTATCAAAAAGTTACTTTTTACAGAGGGTTAGAATTATACACTGATGGAGATTATGACGAAGCGTTGAAAATGTTTACTAAATCCATCAACGAACAAAAAGATGCAAGTTTTACTGCCCGAGCCACTTTCTGGAAAGGGGAAACAGAATATGTTTTGAATGATTTCAAAGAGGCGTTGATAAGCTTTAAACAATTTACAGGTTTGGCTCAAGCCAAAGAAACACCGGAGCATAAAAACATTAATTATAATATTGCTTATGCGTATTTCAAATTGAAAGAATACGATCAGGCAGGGAATTATTTCCAAAATCAAATAACAACTTCAAAAGACGATAAAGTACGTTTGAATGATTCCTATTTGCGTTTAGCGGATTGTCGTTTTGTTACTTCAAAATATGGAGCGGCGATGGAGGCTTACAATAAAGTGATCGAGTCAAAAAGCGTAGATGCTGATTATGCGTATTTTCAAAAAGCAATTTCTTACGGATTTATTTCTAAAAACGATAAGAAAATAGAAGAGCTAAATGCTTTTTTACAGTTATATCCAAAATCAGATTATCGTGATGATGCGATGTTTGAACTAGGGAATACGTATGTTTCCGACAATAAAAGTGATCTTGCCATAAAAACATACGATCGATTAAATACTGAATTTAAGAGAGGTTCTTTTACTTCCAGATCTATTTTACGCCAAGGATTAATTTATTATAATTCAGATAAAGATGAACTGGCTTTAACTAAATTTAAAAAAGTAGCGGCGGATTTCCCTAAAAGTCCAGAGGCATTAGAAGCCGTGGCAACCGCTCGATTGATTTATGTGGACAACGGTAGAGTGGATGAATATGCGAATTGGGTTCGTACTTTGGATTTTGTTGCTGTTACAGACGCTGAACTTGACAACGACACCTATGAAGCTGCCGAGAAACAATTTCAACAAAATAATACGAAACAGGCAATCGCAGGATTTAGCGGTTATGTGGCTAAGTTTCCCAGAGGAATACATGCTTTAAAGGCTAATTATTACCTTGCTCAATCGTATTATTCAGAAGGTTCAGAAGGCAAATCAATTCCTAATTATGAATTTGTAATTGAACAGTCAGGAAGTGAATTTACAGAACAATCGTTGAATAGATTGGCACAGATTTTCCTAAAAAATAAAGATTGTGATAAAGCAATTCCAATATTATCTCGCTTAGAGAAAGAAGGAGAATTATCTCAAAACAGGACTTATGCGCAATCAAACTTGATGAAATGTTATTATGACGGGAAGGATTATTCTAACTCAGTAGTCTATGCAGAGAAAGTTTTGATGAATTCTAAAACGGATGATAATGTAAAAAGTGATGCCCAAATTATAATAGCACGTGCAGCCATACAAACCGGTGATGAGGCAAAAGCACGAGTGGCTTATGCAAAATTAATGTTGATTGCCAAAGGAGAATTAGCTGCCGAAGCATTATATTATGATGGGTATTTTAAAAATAAAGATGCGAAATATGAAGCGTCAAATATTGCCGTTCAAAAATTGGCGAAAAATTATTCGAGTTACAAATATTTTGGAGCCAAAGGATTAATACTAATGGCAAAAAACTTTTACGGTTTGAAAGACAGCTACCAAGCAACTTACATTTTGGAGAACGTAATACAGAACTTCACTGATTTTCCAGACGTTATTTCAGAAGCGCAAACAGAACTAAATAGTATTAAAGACGAAGAATCCAAAACAAATTCGTCTATAACAAAGTAAGAAGTAAGCCGAGTAAATCGGCTTGTTGGAAATGAAGAAGCTAGTAGGTTAGAAGTAATAGAAATAACAAAAAAACGAATGACAATACCCTTTTATATAGTGGATGTTTTTGCAGAAAAGAAATATGCAGGCAATCAATTGGCTGTTTTTTTAGATGCTGAAAAGTTAAGTGATAAGGAGATGCAAACAATTGCTCGCGAAATCAACTTTGCTGAAAGTACTTTCATTACCATCCTTAAACCAGAAAATAATAAGGCAACAATCAGAATTTTCACTGCTGAATATGAAATGAAGTTTGCGGGACATCCTATCATTGGTACATCTTGGGTTTTGATGAATAAAATATTTGAAAACAAGCCTCAAAATATAATTTTAACGGTTCCAATAGGGGAAATTCACGTTAATCAATCGGGGGATTTGGTTGTGTTGCAGGCAGCTCAACCAGAGTTTTTGGGTACTTTTTCAGCAGATGATTTTTTATCCTTCAGCAATTTAGAACGTAGTGACTTTGATGATCAATTTCCTATTCAAGAAGTTACCACAGGAAGTGCTTTTGTAATTGTTCCTCTCCAAAGTAAAGCAGCATTAGAAAATATAATTCTGGATAAGGCTAAAATGAATGAATGGTTGCATGCACATTGCAAAACGAGTCATAGAGCGTTGTATTTTTATTGCTTAGATGAGGCAAAACTGATCAGTAGAATGTTATGTATAGAGGACAATCAACTTAAAGAAGATGCGGCTACAGGAAGTGCCAGTACTTGTTTACAGGCCTTTCTTTTGAAATATCATTCACCAGAAATCGAAATTATAAACCATCAAGGCGATTTTATTAATAGACCTTCACAAATTTATTTTAAGGGTAAATTATCGGAAAATCATTTTGATATAAAAATTGCTGGAAAAACGCAATTCATTGCAAAAGGAGAATGGGAAGTTTAGGTTTGAGCTACGAGGTTAGAAATAAGATGTTCGAAATAGACAGAAAGTTAGATAATAAAGATTAAAAATTGATTAAATGAAGAGCGTATTTCTCTTTACTAAAACACATGATAAAAAGATGATAATTAAAAATAACAACACAAATCCATTTGTAGATAGCATTTCTCAATTTTTCATTCCCGTCCCTTCGGGGAGGGTTGGGTTGGGGATTTTATTCTTCTTTGTCTTCCAATTTTCGTTTGCACAAAAAAAGGAACAAATAGGTACGGAAACAGTAAATGTTGTAAAACCCTATACGCCAACAATTTCGGATGCGTTCAAAGTGAAAGAAACACCTTCACTAGACGAGGAAGGAAATGCTAAAAAAGAAACTATAAAATATACTATTTTCTCTTTTCCTGTAGCGTCAACTTTTACGCCGTCAAAAGGAAAAGCGGAAGGGGTAGAAAAAGAAAAACAAGAACATTTATTTAAAAATTATGCGACGTTTGGAGTTGGAAATTACGGCACATTTGTCGGTGAATTATTTGTTAACCACGATTTAGACAATAATAATTATGTTGGAGGAATGTTTCGTCATCATTCTTCTCAAGGAGGAATAAAAGGTGTTGAACTTGATGATCGGTTTTATGATACATCGATAGATTTGACTTACGGAGCGAATGAAAAAGATTTGTCATGGAATTTTGATTTGGGTTATCAAAATCAAATCTATAATTGGTATGGATTGCCAACTAATTTTGGCAGCACAATGACACCATCAAATAGAGCTGTTTTAATTAATGGAATAAAGCCACAACAAACATATAACACAATTACCGCTGGCGGAAAAATTACTTTTACTGAAAGTATTTTTAATGAAGCGAGTGTCAAGTTCAATCATTTCTCAGATTTGTATGGATCTTCGGAGAATCGATTTTATGTAAAACCGTCATTCAAAGTTGACATAATGGATACGGCTATAAAAACAAATATAATTGTGGATTATGTAGGGGGAAGTTTTAAGAAAAATTATTCGAATACAAATGTAGAACCTCTAAAATATGGTTTTACTAATTTTGGTATTGCACCAAGTTTTGTAGTATTAAAAGACGACTGGACATTGAATATTGGAGCAGGTATCTTTTATAGTTTAGATAATGTAAAAAGCAACAACAAATTTTTTGTTTACCCGCAAATTAGTGCTTCTTACAAAGTTGTGAATGATTTGATGATTTTTTATGCTGGTGCCGAAGGAAATTTAGAACAGAACACATACCAAGATTTTGTAAATGAAAATCCATATATTTCTCCAACATTAAACATTGCACCAACGGATAAACAATATGATATTTTTGCAGGATTAAAAGGGAAACTGACTAATAATGTAAGTTATAATATTAGAGGTTCTTATGTGAATGAGAGAAATAAAGCATTGTTTAGAAGCAATGATTATACTGAAAAAAGTACCAATGAGAACTATGCTTTTGGAAATTCGCTACAAGTCGTTTATGACGACATGAGAACTTTGAGTTTTTACGGAGAACTAAAAGCTGATTTTTCAGAAAATGTGAGTTTTGGAATAAATGGAACATACAGTAGTTACACTAATGATTTTCAAAGTGAAGCATGGAATTTGCCAACATTAAAATTAAATTCAAATCTAAATTTTAATGTAACTAAGAAATGGTTCGCCGGTATCGATGTTTTTTATGTTGGAGAACGTAAAGATCAAAAACTAAATTCGGATATTGTTTATATTGTGGCTCCGAGCCCAATTACTTTGAAATCTTATTTTGATGCCAATGCTCATGTGGGCTTTAAATATAGCGAACGCTTAACGGCTTTTTTAAGAGTTAATAACATCGCTAATCAAGGGTATGAAAAGTGGTTGAATTACCCTGTTCAAGGTTTTCAAGTGCTAGCGGGTGTAAATTATAAGTTTGATTTTTAATTTTAAAAGTATTTTAAATAGAAATGATTTTCACAAATTAAAAAGTATAAAAAAATGCTGCCTTTTTGAGACAGCATTTTTTTTGTTTTAAGGGATTTTCTATTTTGTAAATGGTACTGCAATTCTAATTTTGCCCCATCCCATGTTAAGCACTATACCATTTTTAGCCTCTGTGAAAACCATTGAAAAAGTCTCAAGTGATTCTGTAGCTTCAGTCATTGGAACGGTTAATCTGGCAACGTCATTTTCAGATTTGTAAAAATAAGAACCCCAAACGTTAAGGTCTTTATTTATAATAACGGTCCATTCTTTTACTCCAGGAATAGTGTATAAAGTATAAGTGCCAGCTTTAACTTTGGTAGTGCCAAAATTCATATCAGCGTACAATGTAAGTTCTGCGGCTTCATTTGCCCCAGTTCTCCACACTTTTCCATTTGGAGCCAGTTCACTAAGACTGCGTCCTTTTAATTGGGGTCTGCTGTAAGTGATTTTTGCTGCTTTCGCCGAAATTTTATAATCATTAGGAAAAGAAGCAACATCCATTGGGCTCTTATCGAGCTCTGGAAATTTTTGTGCGTGAACATTGAAGGATACTAGCATTATGAAAACAAATGCAATTGTGGTAATAAATGTCGATTTTTTCATTGTGTTTTTAGGATTGGTTAAAAAGTTAAAATTATTGAATCCAATTTTATTAACTTAAAAAAACTTGTTAAATTTTTTGGATGAAACTCATCTGGCTAATGATGCTATAAAAGAAAATCATAACTTTGGGGTGTTAGATAAATGGATCGAAATATTTCTTTATAAAAACCAGATTTTTAATCCATATGCAATTGACGATTTAAGTGTCATCCCAGTTAAAAAAAATATGACTTTCAAACAAAAAATATACCACTATTACCTTCAGTTAGTTCAAGACAGAATCGATGTTTTCAGAGATATGATTGCGGCGCTTACCGAAGATTCTAAAAATGATGCCAAAGGCTCAGCCGGAGATAAGCATGAAACTGCTTTGTCTATGATGCATATCGAACAAGAGAAGCTCAATACAAAACTTAGAGAAGTGCTTACTCAAAAAGCTGTTTTGGACAAAATAGATTCCGCCACCATTACTAAAAACATTATTGTGGGAAGTCTGATTAAAGCGAATGGAATTTATTTGTATTTAAGTGTAGCACTTCCTAAAATTAATATCGAAGGAATTAATATCATTGCATTGTCTCCGCAGTCACCCTTGGGAAGTAAGTTAATGGGGAATAAAGTGGGATTTACTTTTGAGATTAATTCGACAAAATATCTGATTGAGGAAATTTCCTAATATCTTTCTTCTAAATAGTTTCTTACAGTTTATATATTTTGGGCTTCTTTCTTTATATTAGCCTAAATAAACTGTACATAATGAAACGAATTACACTACTTTTTGCTTTGTTTTTATTGATTTCTTGTAATCAAAAAAATAAAATTCACGTTGACACTATTGTTACTAATGCTACTATTTATACTGTAAATAAGACTTTTGGTAAAGCATGGGCTATGGCAATCGATAAAGGCAGAATTTTAGCAATTGGTTCCGATGAGGAAATAGCTAATGCCTACGAGTCTAAAAACACTATAGAAGCCAAGGGAAAATTTATCTATCCGGGTTTAATAGATGCGCATTGTCATTTTTATGGTTTTGGTCTCAATCTGCAAGAAGTTGATTTGAGAGGAACTAAAAGTATGGACGAAATAATTGCCCGTATAAAGACTTTTCAAAAAGAGAAAAATCCTGAGTTTATTGTTGGAAATGGCTGGGATCAGAATGATTGGGAAATAAAGAAATATCCCTCTAAAGAAATTTTGGATAAAAATTTTCCAAATATCCCCGTCGTGTTAAACAGAATAGATGGTCATGCCATTATTGTGAACAGTAAAGCGTTGAAATTGGCCGGGATTACAAAAGACACTAAAGCAGTTGGCGGTCAGATTGAAATGGTGAATGGAGAACCAACAGGAATTTTGGTAGATAATCCAATGGAATTAGTTTTTAAAATAATTCCTAAACCAAGCCGTAAAATACAAATCGCCGCCTTATTGGACGCCGAAAAAGTAATGTTTAGAAATGGTTTGACAACGATAAACGATGCGGGACTAGATCCGGAAATTATTGATTTAATAGATAGTTTGCAAAAAGCAAAGTTGATGAAACTAAACGTTTATGCAATGGTTTCTGCTAACCAGAAGAACATCGATTTATATCTTAAAAAAGGGGTTTATAAAACAGATAATCTGGATGTGCGATCTTTTAAAATGTATGGAGACGGCGCTTTGGGTTCGCGTGGCGCTTGTATGCACAAAGCTTATTCAGATATGCCGAAACAATTTGGGGCATTACTTTCGCCTATTTCGAACATGAAATCTATTGCCAAACAAATTGCAAATTCTCCTTTTCAGTTGAATTCACATGCTATTGGAGATTCGGCGAATACGGTGCTATTGAAAATTTACAAAGAAGTTTTAGCTGGTAAAAAAGACCGAAGATGGAAAATCGAACATGCTCAGGTTATACGGGAACAAGATTTTGATTATTTTAAGCTCGGAATTATTCCTTCTGTGCAGCCAACCCATGCAACTTCAGATATGTATTGGGCGGTGGAACGATTGGGGAAAGAAAGATTGAAAAATGCCTATGCTTATAAAAAGTTGCTTCAAAAAGGAGGAATTGTGGCTTTGGGTACTGATTTTCCTGTAGAAGAAGTAAATCCTATGCTGACTTTTCATGCTGCAGTTGCCAGAAAAGACAGTAAAAATTTCCCGAAAGGAGGTTTTCAAATGGAAAACGCATTGACCAGAGAAGAAACCTTAAAAGGGATGACGATTTGGGCAGCCTATTCTAATTTCGAAGAAAAAGAGAAAGGAAGTCTGGAAGCAGGGAAATGGGCTGATTTTGTAATTTATGATCAGGATTTAATGAAGGTCAATGAAAATAAAATTGTTAAAATGATTCCTTTAGCAACCTACTTAAAAGGAACCAAAGTAAAATAAAGCAACCTTCGGAAATGATAATTTATAATTTTTGAATGTAGGTTTGGGGGTATTAGTTTACATTTAGTATGCAAATGCGTATATTTAGTTTTAATTTATAACTAAAATACGCATTTATGTTTTGTAAACGTAACTGTTATTGCATCTTTGCCTTATAAAATTAAATAAAATATTAAAATATATAGTTATGTGTGGAATAGTATGTGCCTTTGATTTAAAACAGAAAGTTGATGTTTTAAGACCGCAAGTATTAGAAATGTCTAAATTAATTCGTCATCGTGGTCCGGATTGGAGTGGAATTTTCAGTAATGACAAAGTTATTTTATCCCACGAACGATTGGCTATTGTAGATCCAGCTTCAGGGAAACAACCTTTGTTTAGTCAAGATAAAAATCTTGTTTTGGCTGCCAATGGTGAAATTTACAACCATAGAGAATTGCGCAAACAATTTGAAGGAAAATATACTTTTCAAACTGAAAGTGATTGCGAAGTTATTTTGGCACTTTATAAAGAAAAAGGAGTTCATTTTATAGATGAGTTAAATGGTATTTTTGGATTTGCAATTTATGATGTAGAAAAAGACGAGTATTTTATTGCTCGTGATCACATGGGTATTATTCCATTGTACATTGGTTGGGATAAGAATGGTACTTTTTATGTGGCTTCAGAGTTGAAGGCATTAGAAGGATATTGTACAAAAATTCAATTATTTCCTCCTGGACACTATATGTCTAGCAAGGATGGAGAATTTGTACAATGGTATAAAAGAGAATGGGTAGATTATGATGCTGTAAAAGATAACGTGACCAGTATAGACGATATAAAAGTGGCACTTGAAGCTGCTGTTCATAGACAATTGATGAGTGATGTGCCTTATGGGGTCTTGCTTTCGGGAGGTTTGGATTCATCGATTACGTCGGCTGTAGCCAAAAAATATGCGCAAAAACGTATCGAGTCAGGTGATGTTGCCGATGCTTGGTATCCACAATTGCACTCTTTCTCTGTAGGATTAGAAGGTTCTCCTGATTTAGCCGCAGCTCGTGTTGTAGCGGATCATATTGGAACCATTCATCACGAAATTAAATTCACTATTCAAGAAGGTTTAGATGCTATTCGCGATGTGATTTACAATCTTGAAACGTATGATGTGACTACTGTTAGAGCATCAACACCAATGTGGTTAATGGCAAGAGTTATTAAATCAATGGGGATTAAAATGGTATTGTCCGGTGAAGGTGCCGATGAGTTATTTGGAGGATATTTATATTTCCATAAAGCACCAAATGCGAGAGAATTTCATGAAGAAACCGTTCGTAAATTAAGCAAATTGCACATGTACGATTGTTTGCGTGCAAACAAAAGTTTAGCAGCTTGGGGAATTGAAGGACGTGTGCCATTTTTGGACAAAGAATTCATGGATGTAGCGATGAGAGTTAATCCACAAGACAAAATGATTAATAGCGAACATCCAATGGAGAAGTGGGTGGTTCGTAAGGCTTTTGAAGAGATGTTGCCTCCAAGTGTAGCTTGGAGACAAAAAGAACAGTTTAGTGATGGAGTTGGATATAGCTGGATCGATACTTTGAAAGAAGTGGTTGCTAAAGAAGTTTCTGATGAGCAATTGTTAAATGCCAAATTCAAGTTTCCTTTGCAAACGCCAACTTCTAAAGAAGAGTATTACTATCGTTCCATCTTTGCGGAACATTTTCCTAGTGATGCAGCCGCATTATGTGTGCCTCAAGAAGCAAGTGTAGCCTGTAGTACAAAAATCGCTTTAGAATGGGATGAAGCATTCAAAAACATGAATGATCCTTCAGGAAGAGCTGTTGCTAGTGTTCATGACGATGCCTATGTAAAAGCATAAGATAATTTTTTAAAAGTTTATAATTAAGGAAACGCTCTCATTTTTTGGGGGCGTTTTTTCTTTGTTTACCGATTCCTAAAATAAGTTGCTGTACTCGGAATTTTAATAATAGAAGACCAAGAGTGTTGATAAGCAAGTGCGGTTTATGAGACAAAAGGAATAAGTCTTGCATATTGTAATTTTTGTCTAAATTGGGGTTTTTGATTGTTTATTGTAACTTAATTGTGATTTTGTGTTTTGTTATTGTAACTATTGATGCATATTTGTATTGTCACAATAAACAGGAATGTTAAAAATAGAATAGTTATGTGTGGAATATTAGCCATTATTGGAAAGGGAAAAGAGGAGCAAATAGTTCGAGAGCTTTCAAAACGGATGTCACATCGTGGACCGGATGAAAGCGATTTACATGTTATGGAAAACGGGCATATATTAAGTCATGAACGTTTGTCTATCATCGATCTGCATTCCGGAAAACAACCAATAAAAGGTACGAAAACCGCTTACATGGTTCATAATGGTGAAATCTACAATCATCAGGAATTGAGAGATGGTATTTTAAAAGAGCATACTTTTAGAACTAAATCGGATTCGGAAGTAATTGTACATTTATATGAAGAATTTGGTTATGATTTTTGTAACATGCTTGATGGTGACTGGGCTTTTGTTGTTGTAGATGGAAATGATTTTATAGCGGCTAGAGACCCATTGGGAGTAAAACCTTTGTATTATGGTTTGGACCAAAGAGGAAGAATTTATTTTTCTTCTGAAATGAAACCTATTGCTGACCAATGCACAACATTTTCTACTTTTCCTCCAGCACATTATTACACTAAAAAAACGGGTTTTGTAAAATACTACAAACCGGAATATGAAGATTATTTAAAAGCTGACCAAGAGTTAGATTTAGATTTAATCCGAGAAACGTTGACCGAAGCTACGCGTAAGCGGTTAATGAGTGATGTGCCTATTGGAGTGTTGCTTTCGGGAGGATTAGACTCTTCATTGACATCAGCGATTGCTTCCCGGTTATTGGCGGAAAGCGGTAAAAAATTACAGTCATTCTCTATCGGATTAAATGCTGATGCGCCAGATGCAAAAGCAGCAAAAAAAGTGGCCGAATTTTTAGGAACGGAACACCATGAAATTCATTTTACAATCGAAGAAGGGATTGAAATCTTGGATAAATTGATTTGGCACCTTGAAACGTATGATGTAACATCGATACGAGCGAGCGCGCCAATGTATTTCTTGTCGAAGGCGATTGCGGACCTAGGAATAAAAGTAGTGCTTTCGGGAGAAGGAGCAGATGAGATTTTTGGAGGATATTTGTATTTTAGAAATGCACCATCAGCAGTAGAATTTCAAAAAGAAACAATTGAGAGAGTCCAAAAATTATTTACTGCCGATTTATTAAGAGCGGACAAATCAACAATGGCCCATGGTTTAGAAACTAGAGTGCCGTTTTTAGACAAAGCATTCTTAGATTTGGCCGTTCGTATCAAAGCAGTAGAGAAAATGCCTAAAACGTACGACGGTAAAGAAAAATATATTTTGAGAAAAGCTTTCGATACGCCAAACGATCCGTATTTGCCAGAGGAAGTATTGTGGAGACAAAAAGAGCAGTTTTCAGATGGAGTAGGGTATCAGTGGATCAATCAATTGATTGAATATTGTTGTTCTAAAGTAACTGATGAGGAATTAGCAGGTGCCGCAGCTGAATTTCCTTATAACTCCCCAACTACTAAGGAAGCTTATTTATATAGGAAGATTTTTAATAAACATTACCCGCAAGTAAGTGCGGCACAAACGGTTAGAAAATGGATTCCAAAATGGCAGGAAAACCAAGATCCAAGCGGAAGAGCTAATGCTGCACACGTAAAACCGGATACGGAAATTGCTAAATAAGAAGTTGTTGTTGAATAAAAAACAGCAATAGCATAGCAATTTCAATCTCAATTAGATTATAATAATTTCAAATTTCCAAAATAGCATTTTTTTTATGTTTGTTTTGGAAATTTGTTTTTTATACTAAGTTTGATTTTTTTTATTTTTTTTGAAATTGAAATTGATTTTTGAAATTGCTATTTTCCTAACAAATGTTAATAACTTAAGTGCTTAAAATGTGATTTTAACGGTTATATAAATTGTGTTTTTATATATTTGCGTGTTAGACAAAAATTACATTTTTTTAGATTAAAATATATGAGCGAAGAAATCAAGAAGGACAATTATTCAGCAGATAGTATTCAAGCATTAGAAGGAATGGAGCACGTAAGAATGCGTCCATCGATGTATATTGGAGATGTAGGTGTTCGAGGACTGCATCATTTAGTTTATGAAGTGGTAGATAACTCTATTGATGAGGCAATGGGTGGGCATTGTGATACAATAATAGTTGATATAAATGAAGACGGATCTGTTTCTGTTGAAGATAATGGACGTGGTATTCCAGTAGGAATTCATAAAAAAGAAGGAGTTTCGGCCCTAGAAGTCGTAATGACTAAAATTGGTGCCGGAGGAAAATTTGATAAGGATTCTTATAAAGTTTCTGGAGGGCTTCACGGTGTTGGGGTGTCGGTGGTAAATGCATTGTCGAATCACCTTATAGCAACAGTTCATAGCAGTGATGGTAAAATATACCAACAAGAATACGAAAAAGGAAAAGCGCTTTATCCGGTAAAACAAATTGGAGAAACTACAAAAAGAGGAACAATTGTTACTTTTTATCCAGATGATTCTATTTTCACTCAGACAATTGAGTTTTCATACGATACTTTAGCGGCTCGTATGCGTGAATTGTCATACCTTAATAAAGGAATTACAATCACTTTTACTGATAAAAGAGAGGTCGATAAAGACGGAAATTTTGTTTCTGAAGTTTTTCATTCTGATGAAGGATTGAAAGAATACATTCGTTATTTGGATGGAAATCGTGAGCCAATTATTGCACACGTTATTTCTATGGATAATGAAAAAGGAGAAATTCCGGTTGAGGTTGCCTTGATTTATAATACAAGTTATACCGAAAACATTTTTTCTTACGTAAACAATATCAATACGCACGAAGGAGGAACGCACTTGCAAGGTTTTAGAACGGGTCTAACAAGATCTTTGAAGAAATATGCTGATGCATCCGGAATGTTAGATAAATTGAAATTTGATATTTCAGGAGATGACTTTCGTGAAGGACTTACGGCTATTATTTCGGTAAAAGTTGCTGAACCGCAATTTGAAGGACAAACGAAAACTAAACTTGGAAATAGAGAAGTAGTTTCACCGGTAAGTCAAGCGGTGAGTGAAATGATTGAAAATTATTTGGAAGAAAATCCAAATGACGCTCGTATTATTGTTCAAAAAGTTATTCTTGCGGCACAAGCCCGTCACGCAGCCAAAAAAGCGCGTGAAATGGTGCAACGTAAAACCGTAATGGGTGGAGGTGGATTACCAGGAAAACTTTCTGATTGTTCCGAGCAAGATCCTGCAAAATGTGAAGTATATCTTGTCGAGGGAGATTCGGCAGGTGGAACAGCTAAGCAAGGTCGTGACCGTGCATTTCAGGCTATTTTGCCATTGCGTGGTAAGATTTTGAATGTGGAAAAAGCAATGCATCACAAAGTTTTTGAAAACGAAGAGATTAGAAATATTTTTACTGCACTTGGAGTTACAATAGGAACTGCGGAGGATAGTAAAGCATTGAATATAGAAAAATTACGTTACCATAAAGTAATTATTATGTGTGATGCCGATGTCGATGGTAGTCATATTTCTACTTTGATTTTGACATTCTTCTTTAGATTTATGAAAGAATTAATCGAAGAAGGTCACGTATATATTGCTGCCCCTCCTTTGTATTTAGTTAAAAAAGGAAACAAGAAAGAATACGCATGGAATGACGTTCAACGTGATCAGGCAAATGAAAGAATGGGCGGAAGCGCAGGAATTCAACGTTATAAAGGTCTTGGGGAGATGAATGCGGAACAACTTTGGGAAACAACAATGGATCCTGGTTTTAGAACGTTACGTCAGGTAACAATCGACAGTTTAGCCGAAGCAGATAGAGTTTTCTCTATGTTAATGGGTGATGAGGTGCCACCGAGAAGAGATTTTATTGAGAAAAATGCAGTATATGCTAAGATTGATGCGTAAACTAAGATTAATCACTATTTTTTTTTAGAATGAATTAATGATTAACAGAATAAAAAAATAACCAAATAACCAAATTAACAAATAATCGAATAAACTATAAAATATGAAAGTTACCATTATAGGAGCAGGAAATGTAGGTGCAACCTGCGCAGACGTAATTTCTTATAGAGGAATTGCAAGCGAAGTAGTATTATTGGACATCAGAGAAGGTTTTGCTGAAGGTAAAGCTTTGGATATTATGCAATGTGCTACAAATACAGGTTTTAATACTAAAGTGTCGGGTGTTACAAATGATTATTCAAAAACGGCAGGAAGTGATGTAGTAGTAATTACATCAGGAATCCCTAGAAAACCGGGAATGACACGTGAGGAATTAATAGGCATCAATGCAGGAATTGTAAAAACAGTTGCTGAAAATGTGTTGAAACATTCGCCAGATACCATTATTGTGGTAGTTTCTAATCCTATGGATACAATGACTTATTTAGCATTGAAATCTACTGGATTGCCAAAAAACAGAATCATTGGAATGGGTGGAGCGTTAGATAGTTCTCGTTTTAGAACGTATTTATCTTTGGCTTTAGACAAACCGGCAAATGACATTTCGGCAATGGTGATTGGTGGACACGGTGATACAACTATGATTCCTTTAACTAGATTGGCTTCATATAATGGAATTCCGGTATCTCAATTTCTTTCAGAAGAAGCATTGAATAAAGTTGCTGCTGATACTATGGTTGGAGGAGCAACACTTACAGGACTTTTAGGAACTTCTGCTTGGTATGCTCCTGGAGCTTCAGTTGCTTTTTTAGTGGATAGTATATTGAATGACCAAAAGAAAATGATTGCTTGTTCTGTTTTTGTTGAAGGGGAATATGGCCAAAATGATATTTGCATAGGTGTTCCTTGTATCATTGGTAAAAATGGGGTAGAAGAAATTCTTGATATTGAACTAAATGACCAGGAGAAAGCATTATTTGCTAAAAGCGCTGATGCAGTTAGACAAATGAATGATGCATTAAAATCGATATTAGAATAATATTTTAATTATAAAATAGGGAAGACTGCATTATTGCAGTCTTTTTCATGAGATTAATCCATAAATAATTTGTTAATCTTAACCTAAATTATATATTTGCTCGGTTTAAAAAAATGATGTAATTCGAAATGTTGTTTTTTAGTAGTAAAAATCGATGTCAGGACTATGTTTTATTGGGATAAAACAAAAATAAATAAATAAAAATAATTAATTTTTAGTAATAATGCAGAATAAAGGACTTATTAAATTTTTCGCAATTCTATTTGCATTGGTGAGTATTTACCAACTTTCTTTCACTTTTGTTTCAAGCAAAGTAAAAAATGATGCAAAATCTTTTGCTGGTGGAAATCCTGAAAAAGAAGTTAAATATTTGGATTCCATTGGAAAAGAAAAAGTATTTAATCTTGGATTTACTGACTTTACTTTTAATGAAGTGAGTGACAAACAAATCAATAAAGGTCTTGACTTAGAAGGTGGTATTAATGTAACACTTCAAATTTCGGTTAAAGACATATTGAAAGGATTATCTAATAATTCTAAAAATCCAGTTTTCAATAAATCGTTGGCGGATGCCACTGCAAATTTAGAAGGGAATAAATCATATTTAGATAAATTTTTTGATGCTTTCGAAACTAATTCAAAAGGATCGGTAAAATTAGCTTCCCCAGATATTTTTGCAAATAGAAGTTTGCAAGGTGAAGGTGGTGTAGATTTTCAAATGACAGATGCGCAAGTACAAAAAGTAATCAAAAGAAAAGTTGATGAATCTGTAGAGAGTGCTTTTGGAGTATTAAGAAAACGTATCGATAAATTTGGAGTTACTCAACCTAATATTCAAAAATTAGGAGAATCTGGAAGAATTCTTGTAGAACTTCCTGGTGCTAAAGATGTAGATAGAATTAAAAAATTATTGCAAAGTACCGCTCAATTAGAATTTTGGGAAACTTATAAAATTGAAGAGATAGGTAACTTTTTAATGGCAGCAAATGAGTCTTTGAAAAAAACTGAAATAGCTAAAACTGAAATTAAAACTGTTGCTAAAGATTCTTTGAGTGCTTTATTGACTGATGGAAAAGATTCAACAGCGACAAAGAAAGGAAATAATCCTTTACTTGATAAAATGATTGGTCAAGGTGGTGGACCAGTTCTTGGTCTTTTCTCACCAAAAGATACTGCAGTTGTCAATGGATATTTGAAAAGAGCAGATATTAGAGTTTTATTAGCAGGAGATCAACGTTATGCTAAATTTGTTTGGGGTATTCCTTCAGCAATTAAAGATGCAAAAGGAAAAGATGTTGATGCAGTAGAATTATATGCATTAAAAGGAAATAGAGATAATATTCCTGCAATGGGTGGTGGAGTTGTTACTGATGCAAAAGATACTTTTGATCAATCAGGAAAACCAGCTGTGTCTATGCAAATGAATAACCAAGGTGCAAAAGCTTGGGAAGAATTAACAGGTAGAGCATTTACTCAAAAAAGCAATATTGCTATTGTTTTGGATGATATTGTATATTCTGCACCAGGGGTTTCTAGCGGACCAATTGCTGGAGGTAGATCTGAAATTTCAGGAACTTTTGATGTTACACAAACTAAAGATTTAGCCAATGTTTTAAGAGCAGGTAAATTACCAGCTGCAGCAGATATTGTTCAATCAGAAGTGGTAGGACCATCCTTAGGTCAAGAAGCAATTGATAACGGTACAAATTCTGCGCTTGTTGGATTATTATTAGTATCACTTTGGATGATTGTTTACTACGGTAAAGCAGGTTGGTATGCAAATATCGCTTTAGCAGTTAACTTATTATTCTTGTTTGGAATTCTTGCAAGTTTAGGTGCTGTTCTTACATTGCCAGGTATTGCCGGTATTGTATTGACAATGGGTACGGCAGTAGATGCGAATATCATTATATATGAAAGAGCGAAAGAAGAATTACGTGCGGGTAAAACACTAGGTGAAGCTGTTGAAACTTCATATAGCTGGAAAGGGGCGATGCGTTCTATTGTAGATGCAAACGTTACGCATATTTTAATTGGAACTGTATTATTTATTTTTGGTTCAGGACCAATAAAAGGTTTTGCTACAACATTATTGATAGGTATCGTTACCTCTTTATTTACTTCTATATTTATTGCAAGAATTTTTATTGACAGAAATATAGCTGGAAAAAATGATTTAACTTTTGTTACAGGATTTTCTAAAAATTTCTTTACAAACTTTCATTTTGATTTCTTAGGTATTAAAAAATGGACTTATGCTTTCTCTGCAATAGTAGTTGTAGTTAGTGTTATTTCATTATTCACAAATAAATTAGATCAAGGTGTAGATTTCGTTGGAGGAAGAACTTTCCAAGTTCGTTTTGAGAAGCCGGTAGTAGCAGAAGATGTGAAAGCCGAATTGACTAAAGTATTTGGTAGTGCCGAAGCAAAAATATTTGGTAACGATAATCAATTGAAGATTACTACAAAATATAAAGTGGAAGAGCATGGAGTTAAAGCAGATGAAGAAGTAAACAGATTATTGTATAATAGTTTAAAGCACCATTTTTCAGCTGGACTAACCTATGATAGTTTTGTAAAAACGTCTGAAGGTAAAAAACTAGGTATTGTACAGGCTTCAAAAGTTGGACCTACAGTAGCTGAGGATATAAAAACTAATGCTTATTGGGCTGTTCTGGGAGCGATGTTAATTGTGTTTTTATACTTACTTATCAGTTTCAGAAAATGGCAATATGGTTTAGGAGCAATCGCAGCTGTAGCGCATGATGTTATTTTTGTTTTAGGAATTTATTCATTGTGTTACAAATTTATGCCATTTGGTATGGAGATAGACCAGCATTTTATCGCAGCTATTCTTACTGTAATTGGTTACTCTATGAATGATACCGTTATTGTATTTGATAGAGTTCGTGAATTCTTAGATGGAAAAACAAAGGGTACTTTTGCTGAAATTGTTAATAAATCGATTAATTCAACCATGTCAAGAACTATCAATACGTCATTAACTATGATTGGTGTCTTGTTTATCATGTTTATTTTTGGGGGTGAATCTATCAGAGGATTTATATTCGCAATGTTAGTTGGTATAATCGTAGGAACTTATTCTTCATTGTTTATTGCAACACCAGTATTGGTTGATACAATATCTAAAGAAGATAAAAAGTTAATCGAACAACATCATCAAGAAAGCTAAGATAGCTTTTACAGAGATTTTTATAAAAGAGATTCAACGTAAGTTGAGTCTCTTTTTTTTTAAACCAAAAGTGAGAATCTAAAGTTTTTATTTGTAATTTAATGATCAGGAAACATATCAGTCTTTAAAATAAATTTCATGTTAAAAAAAATATTTTTTATTTTAACTCTCGTCTTTACTTATCAAACATTTTTCGCTCAGTATAAAGGAAGTAAAATAATATTAGGTTTGGCTTATGGTATTGGAAATGAATTAAAAAACAGCGATTATACGTACACTAATAATTATTATAAACTACAAGTGTATTATGCCTTTAAAGATACAAAGAACTTTAGGTATGAGGTCTTGCTGCAGCCAGAACTAAACTTTGCAAAGCACGAGCTTTTGAACTTTTATTTTGTGAAGCCTAACGACCCTAATTATATTGAAAAAAGAGAACGATTTACCAAGTTGAAAAATATAAGAGAATATGTTTTTAATATAGGTTTTTTGATGCGAAAACCTGTTTTTAAAACGGCAAGTATTTATTTTTTAGGAAGTGTTGGTCCTATGTATACTGATACTGAAACAGAGCGGCTGTCAAAAGGATTTGCTTTTTCGGATGTATTGGCGGTAGGGTTCACTTTTAAAATCAATAGTGTAACAGTTGACATAAGGCCTAATTTTCGACATGTTTCTAACGCTGGATTACAAGATTCTAATTCGGGTTATAATACAAAAAATATAGAATTTGGATTTTCTTTTCCTTATTAAAAATTAAGGTAAAATTATACTTTTATACCACTTTCTTAGTTTGAAGTTGAAATTAATTACCTGGTATTGATATTATTATATCCTCGAAGTCAATAATATTTAAAAAAATAAATTTATAATTATTACTAATTTTATATATTTACTAAGCAATCCCAATATATTACCACTTTGTATTTAAAGTTATCTTAAAAATTTAAAGCGATGGAGAAATCTACTAAGTTGTTAATCTTTATGTATTTGCTTATTAATGTTAATCTTTTTGCTCGTGAAGTTAGTAATAAAGTAGAAATTAAAATTGAGACTACTACTGTTGCAACTAATTTAAATAACTCAAAATTCACCCCTGCAATTGATATTACCAGCAGTATTTTAAGAAATCTAAACAAATCCTCTGAATTTTTTAATATTGCCACTCCTCCGCCAACAGTTACTTCACCAATTTATTATTGTCAAAATAAAGTGGCTAATCCTTTAACAGCGACTCCTTCCGCGGGAGGAACTTTAAATTGGTATGGGACAAACGCAATAGGAGGAACGGCATCTTCAACAGCTCCGACTCCTTCAACAACTGCTATAGGAACGACATCATATTATGTAAGTGAGACTGTGAGCGGTGTTGAAAGTACCCGCTCTAAGATTGATGTAATTATTGTAGCAGATAATGGGTCAAAGATATTACTTCTTAGATGTGACCCTACTCAAATTGCAGCTGCTGATAAAAACAGCTCCGTTTTTTTTGATTGGACAAATACTACAGGTTTACCCAATCAATATAGTTACAGTTATACAATCGACGGAGGTCCACCAGTTACTGAATCAACTGGGCTAAGCAATTTACAAGTATTTGGATTGCTACCGGGACAATCTGTGACTTTAACAGTAGCACATACGACATATCCATGTGATCTTTCCGTATTTACATGCACAGTACCTTGTGGCACTTCAACTACGACTCCTAATTTCGCACAGATTCCGCCGTTTTGCTCTGGAGATACAGCTCCTTTATTAGGGAATACATCACCAAACGGAATTACAGGAACTTGGGCGCCAGCAATAATAAACAATACGACTAGCGGGAGTAATCTGTTTACTCCAAATTCAACTCTATTTCCATGTGCCACGACACAAACGCTTGCTGTTACGATAACACCAAAAGCAACACCGAATTTCACAACCATTCCGGCAACTGTTTGTCAAAATGCGACAGCGCCAGTATTGCCATTAAATTCAAATAACACACCGGCTATATCAGGAACTTGGAGCCCTAGTACGGTCAATACTTCGATTCTGGGCGCGGTTACTTACACTTTTACTCCAAATTCTGGGCAATGTGTTGTCGGACCGGCGACTACCAAAACTATAACTATTGAGCCAAATATTGCTCCTAATTTTGCTAATATAGCGCCTATTTGCTCTGGGAATCCAGCTCCTGTTTTTGGCACTACTTCGCCTAATGGGATCAACGGTACTTGGTCGCCTGCAACAATCAATACAACAGCTAGTGGGTCTTACATTTTTTCACCTGCTGCTGGACAATGTGCTACTAAACAAACACTAAATGTTACAATTACTCCAAAAACAGTTCCTAACTTTCCAGCGATTGCCTCCTTTTGTGAAGGAAGTTCAGCGCCAATTTTAGATAATAACGTGGCTTCCCCTAATGGAGTATCAGGAACCTGGTCACCAGCGACAATTAATAATACGGCTAGCGGAAATTATGTGTTTACCCCTAATGCGAATCAATGTGCTACAACCCAAACATTAATCGTTACTGTTAATCCTCGTGTAAGCCACGCTTTTAGTTCTTTTGCAATTTGTGCAGGAAGTGTTCCTCCTGTTTTGCCATTGACATCTCCTAATGGAGTTAAGGGGACTTGGTCACCTGCTGTAATTGATAATATGAATAACGGTTCGTACATTTTTACGCCAGATGCAAATCAATGCGCTATATCAAAAACTATAAGTGTTACCGTTACGCCTTCGAACACGCTCGTAAAAGTAGAGTGGACTGTTACGCAAGCTTTTGCTGAAAACCAAGTGGTAACCATCACCGCTACTGCGCCAGGAGATTATTTATATCAACTGGATGATGGGCCGTTTCAAGAGAGCCCAGTTTTTGAATATGTTTCATATGGTACGCACGCGATTACGGTAAAAGATAAATTTGGTTGTAATGCTCCAATAACAAAATCTAATGTTTTAGTCATTAATTATCCTAAATATTTTACTCCAAATAATGATGGCATTAATGATAATTGGAATATTTTTTCTCTAGATTATTTATCAAATAGCAGAATCTTTATTTTTGATCGTTATGGTAAATTGCTAAAAGAAATTAGTACAAAAAGTTTAGGATGGGATGGAATGTATAACGGACATGCAATGCCCTCGAATGATTACTGGTTTAGCGTTGAATATGTCGAGAATGATATTTCCAAAATATTCAAATCCCATTTTTCCTTAAAAAGATAAATATCAAAAAACCTCAAAAGCATAACTTTTGAGGTTTTTTGATATTCTAATGGTTGATGTTTTTTAGACAATGATAAAAAAAACACAACTTTATATTTGTTAAATTGAATTTCTACTAAATTATATTTACAGGCTTTTCGGCGGTGAAAATAAAATAGAAACCAATTAATATAAACGGAATACTTAACCACTGTCCGGTAGATAGCAACCCTAAAGCGTTTTCAAATCCACCTTGGCTTTCTTTTACTGCTTCCACGACCATACGAACTGCAAATAATAGTACTAAAAATAACCCAAATAAAAATCCTGATTTTTTTCTCGCATCAGTTTTCCAATACAAGAAAAACAAAATAGCAAAAACAAAAATATAGCAAAATGCTTCATATAATTGCGCAGGATGCTTCGCAGGAACTTGTTCTAATAAAGTAGCAAATTTAGGATCGGTGGCAATAGCGTGGTAAGCATCTTTTGGATTAGCTATTTGAGTTGCATTAACGGCATCATTGGGACTAAATTTATCTCGAAGGAAACGAATTCCAAAAGAAGAGGTTGTTTCTTTTCCGACAATTTCAGAATTGAAGAAATTACCTAATCGTACAAAAATGGCGCCACTGGCAACAGGTATTACGATTCGGTCTAGAATCCATAATTGTGGTCTTCTTAATATGTTTTTACTGTAAAAATACATGGCAATAATAATTGATATTGCTGCGCCATGACTTGCTAATCCTTGATAACCCGTAAATTCAAAATTTGGTGTAAAGCGAAAGGGTAGAAATATTTCAAGTAAATGATTGCGGAAATATTCCCAATCATAAAATAAAACGTGACCTAGCCGCGCTCCAACTAAAGTAGCAAGAACCGTCCAAATAAATAAAGAGTCTAGTTTTTCTAAAGATTCACTTTCGCGTTCAAATATATTCTTCATGATGTACCATCCTAATCCAAAGGCGATTACAAACATTAAACTGTAATATCTAATTACAAAAAAACCTAAATCAATTCCTTCTGATGGATTCCAAACTATATTTAAAGCATGTGTCATTTATCGTTGTTTTTTAATGTGGTGTAAAAATAAAGAATTAAAGTAAAATTCGTACCAATAAAAGGTTAATGTTCATGATTGCATTTTTTTTTCGGTACAGGATCGTATCCGCTTCTACCCCAAGGATGACAACTTAAAATCCTTTTTATCCCTAAAAATCCACCATGAAACAAACCATGTTTTTGTAATGCCTCTATCATATACGAAGAGCAAGTAGGTTCAAATCTACAGGCAGCAGGAGTAAAGGGTGAAATTGCATTTTGGTAAAATCGTACTAAAATGACAAAGGGTGTAATTAATTTCATGATCTAATTTTCTAATGGAAAAACTATCACAATTATATCGAGAACGTGGTTCCTTCTTTTCCATCTTTCAATTGAATTCCTAAAGCAATCAATTGATCCCGAATTTGATCAGACAGCGCAAAGTTTTTATTATCCCTAGCCTGTTTTCTCATTTCAATTAGCATATTTACTGTTCCTTCCAATTTGTCATTATTAGTATCTGAAATTTTTTCGTCTTCAAGACCTAAAACGTCATAAACAAAGGCTTCCATTGCTTTAGTAAATGTCTTTAAATCAGTTGCAGTCAACGTTTCTTTGCCTTCTTTTAACAAATTAATAAAGCGAACACCTTCAAATAATTGTGCAATCAAAATTGGAGTGTTAAAATCATCATTCATGGCGTTATAGCCAGATTGTTCCCAAGCTGCAATATCTAATGTGCTGCTAGAACTTGAACCTAATTCTTTCAATGATTCTATGGCGTCCATCAATCTTTTATATCCTTTTTCGGCGGCAACAATAGCATCATCAGAAAAATCGAGGATGCTTCTGTAATGTGCTTGTAGCATAAAAAATCGAGCTACCGATGCAGAAAAAGCTTTGCTTAAAATGGTATTATCTCCCGTTAAAATTTCTCTTGGCAAAATATTATTTCCGGTAGATTTAGCCATCTTTTTACCATTCAACGTCAGCATATTGGTATGCATCCAATAGTTTACTGGGGTTTGACCGGTACAAGCCTCATTTTGTGCAATTTCACATTCGTGATGAGGAAATTTCAAATCCATTCCACCACCATGTATGTCAAAATGATTGCCTAAATATTTTGTGCTCATCGCAGTACATTCTAGATGCCAGCCCGGAAAACCGTCGCTCCAAGGCGAAGGCCAACGCATGATATGTTGGGGCTCTGCTTTTTTCCAAAGCGCAAAATCCTGTGGATTTCTTTTGTCACTTTGCCCGTCAAGATCACGGGTATTAGCAAGCATATCTTCTATATTTCTACCGCTTAATATACCGTAATGATTGGTTTCATTGAATTTTACCACATCAAAATACACTGAGCCATTGGCTTCATAACCAATTCCCTTGTCAACAATAGTTTTGATAATTTCTATTTGTTCAATAATATGTCCTGTAGCAGTAGGCTCAATACTTGGTGGTAAAAAATTGAAAGCATTCAAAATATCATGAAAATCGACCGTATATCGCTGCACCACCTCCATAGGTTCCAGCTGCTCTAAACGTGCTTTTTTCGCAATTTTATCCTCACCCTCATCAACATCATCCACAATATGACCCACATCTGTAATATTACGAACGTAACGTACTTTGTAATCCAAATGCAAAAAGTACCTGAATATCACATCAAATGACATAAATGTTCTCACATTTCCAAGGTGCACATTACTGTAAACCGTTGGTCCGCATACATACATTCCCACATTTCCTTCGTGAATAGGTGTGAAAGTTTCTTTTTCTCCCGAAAGAGAATTGTATATTTTTAGAGTCTGACTTTTATATAATGGCATTTGAGTGTTTTTTGGAGCTATTTCCCGCTGTACGCTATATCTTTTTATTGTCTCGTTCTTTGGAACGAGACCATAAAAAGGATGCCGCTTCCATCAGGGCTAGAGCTTATCGATACTAATGAAATTTATTTTATTTTAGAACTTAGTTTCTAATTTAATGTAATCCAAAAATTCTCTTCGAGTTACACTGTCTTTAAATTTTCCGCCAAACTCAGAGGTCACTGTGCTACTTTCAATATCACTAATTCCTCTTGAATTGACGCAAAGATGTTTTGCATCAATAACGCACGCTACATCTTCTGTACCTAAAGCAATTTGCAATTCTTGAACAATTTGCATTGTTAAACGCTCTTGAACTTGAGGTCTTTTGGCATAGTACTCGACAATTCGATTCATTTTAGAAAGACCAATAACTCTTCCATTAGAAATGTAAGCAACATGAGCTCTTCCTATAATTGGTAATAAATGATGTTCGCAGGTAGAATAAACGATAATGTTTTTTTCAACTAACATTTCGCCGTATTTATAATTATTGTCGAATGTAGAAGCTTTTGGTTTTTTTGCAGGATTCAATCCTCCAAAAATCTCTTTTACAAACATTTTAGCAACACGGTTGGGCGTGCCTTTTAAGCTATCATCCGTCAAATCCATTCCAAGTGTGATTAGAATATTTTCAACGTCTTTTTTTATTTTTTCTATTTTATCTTCATCAGAAATAGCAAAAGCATCTTCGCGTACCGGATTTTTTGCAGATAAACCAATGTGATTGTCTCCTATTTCGTCTTGAAATTCTTCGTTATTTATCATTAAAAGCAACTATTATAGTGGGTGTATATTTTTAAGGGGTAAAGATAATTAATAAAAATTAAAGAATTTCTATCGCTTCTACTATTTAATGATGACTATAGGCTGATGAACGGGAATTTCAGTCCATAAATCGGCTTTAAAAACTAAAGACAATAACTTTTTTGTTATTGCCTTTACTAAAGTACTTATGATTTTTAGATTGCTGGAATAATAAAACCAAGATTTTTTAACTTGTAATTATTGGGCGGCAATTAGTTTTTTTAATCGTATGGCATTATAAATAGGAATAGCTTCTTTTAAAACACGTACTGCACTTATTAGATCTTCTTTTTTCAGTACATAAGCAATTCGGACTTGATTTAAACCCATTCCCGGAGTCGAATAAAAGCCTGCAGCGGGAGCTACCATAACGGTTTCGCCCTTGAAATCGTAACTTTCTAAAAGCCATTGTGCAAAAATATCGGCATTGTCAACAGGAAGTTGTGCAATGCAATAAAATGCCGCTTTTGGTTTAGTCACAATGACACCTTCTATTTTATTTAATTCAGCTATTAGAGTATCCCTGCGCTCTCTATATTCTGAAATTACTTCATCAAAGTAACTTTTTGGAGTATCAATTGCCGCTTCGCATGCAATTTGTTCCACAGTTGGTGGACTCAATCGAGCTTGGGCAAATTTCATGGCAGTTGCCATTACTTCTTTATTTTTTGAAACAAGACATCCTATTCTTGCACCACACATACTATATCGTTTTGAAACAGAATCAACCATGATTACATGTTCTTCAAGCCCTGGAATATTCATTACAGAATAATGAGTGTCCCCATCATAAATGAATTCTCTATACACTTCATCAGCAATTAAAAAAATATCATATTTCTTTACTAGTGCTGCCAATTGCATGATTTCATCTTTTGAATACAAATAGCCTGTTGGATTCCCCGGATTGCAAATCAGTATAGCCTTTGTTTTAGGTGTAATTAACTTTTCAAATTCGGAAATGGACGGAAGAGCAAATCCGGTGTCAATAGTTGAAATTACAGGAACTACACTACCACCTGATGCCGTGGAAAAAGCACTGTAATTGGCGTAAAAAGGCTCAGGAATAATGATTTCATCTCCCTGATCCATAATAGTACCTAAGGCAAATAATAGCGCTTCTGAACCTCCGGTAGTAATTATAATATCTTCAAATTCTACGGCTACATTTTGTTGCTTGTAAAACTGGGATAATTTTCTTCTATAGCTTTCATTCCCTGCAGAATGACTGTATTCCAAAATAGTTAAATCAATATTTTTTATCGCATTAATGGCTATTTCAGGTGTTTTTATATCGGGTTGACCTATGTTCAGATGATATACTTTATGTCCTTTTTTCTTTGCTATATCAGCAAAAGGAGCCAATTTACGAATTGGTGATTCGGGCATATTCTTGCCTTTGTTGGATATTTTTGGCATGGTTCAATTATTGAAGTGCAAAATTGCATTTTTTTTTTGAAAATTTCTGTTAAACAGAATTGTAATTGTTGTGAATTCTATACAAATATTCAATATTTTGTGTAATTTTATAAAAATGATTTTAAATGAAAAAAGTATTTTTATTGTTTTTTCTTGCGGTTTGCATTGGACCTATTTTGGGCCAAGATGAATTTAAATTTACTAATAAAGGGGATAAAGTGAGTATTCCATTTAAATTCATTAATAATTTGATTTTTATTCCAATTAAAGTCAATGGTGTAGAATTAAATTTTTTATTGGATTCCGGTGTTGAAGAGACTATTTTGTTTAGTTTGGAAGAAAAAAAAGAAATTAGCTTTTTAAATGTTGAAAAAATTATTTTAAGAGGTTTAGGAAGCGAAGAGGCAATTGAAGGATTGAAATCGACCAATAATATCTTAGAAATTCAAGGGCTAAAATCTTCCAATCATTTATTATATATTGTTTTAGACCAAGAGTTTAATCTTTCTTCTCATGTTGGAATTCCTGTAAATGGAATTATTGGATATAACTTTTTTAAAAATAATCTGGTGGAAATCAATTACGAAAAAAAAAGAATCATTATTCATCGCGACATTGAAAAAAATAGAAAAAAAATAGAAAAAAAATTCACTAAGGTTCCTATCACGATAGAGAGAAATAAACCATACATAATAAATGGTGTAATGATTGATTCAGTAGAAGTTCCTGCAAAATTATTAATTGACATTGGTAGCAGTGATGCCCTTTGGCTTTTTGATAAAAAAGCGGAATGGATAAAAGTACCTCCTAAAAATTTCCAAGATTATCTAGGCAAAGGATTTAGTGGAGATGTGGAAGGAAAAAGAGCTCGGATTTTTAAATTTAAAATGGCTGAATTTGAATTTAAAAAACCTATTGTCGCTTTCCCTGATTCAATTTCAATAAAGAGTGTGAAAATGGTGCCTGGCCGAGTAGGTTCAGTAGGAGGTGAAATTTTGAGACGATTTACAATTATTCTCGATTATACTAATTCCCTGCTTTATTTAAAGAAAAACAAAGAATTTAATTCTCCTTTTAATTACAACAGAAGTGGAATTGAAATCCAGCAACAAGGAATGATATGGGTACAAGAAACGGTTTACCTGCAGACCGTTCCAGTTGTAGTGGCGGAAAATCCTTTTAAAACAAAAACAGAAAAAAACAGTAATGAATTTAGATATAAATTTAATCTAAAGCCTATTTATTCAATTGCAAATGTGCGGAAAAATTCACCTGCTTCGGCCTTGGGTTTACAAAAAGGGGACCTAATTATCTCCATAAATGGAAATCCAACCTATAAGTATTCATTGCAGGAAATAAATGCGCTTATGAAATCAGAAAATGAAGTATGGATTGTGATGGAAATTGAAAGAGAAAGTAAAATTCTAAAATTCAGGTTTCAGTTGCAAGATGTTTTATAAAAAAAAGCGCTTTATGAAATTTTCATAAAGCGCTAATTAAAATATATATTGTGAATTTAATTGGCAATTACTTCTCCTTTTATTTTCAGAGCAACTCTTCCTTCGTCGTAATTAACAGCATTGGATTCTACAGTAATTGTTTTTCGAATTGGTCCTGCATTCATAGAATATTTAATCTCTATTTTTCCTTTTTTACCAGGCAGAATAGGATCTTTTGTACTCGATACTATGGTGCAATTTGAGGTGGACTGTATTGAGGTAATGATTAAAGGCGCATTTCCTGTATTGGTAAATTCAAAAACCCGGACACCATTATCATTAGCTTTTGAAACTTTTCCATAATCAATCGTATTATCATTTGCCGTAAAATCAATTTTAGGGCCAGATTGTGCAAAACCTACACTGCTTATTAAAAGGATTGCGATTAACGTAATTATTTTTTTCATTTTAAATTTTTTTAAAATCATTTGAGTAAATATACTTTGTTTTAATTAACGTACAAATATTTATTTCTCTTTTTATAGTCTACTTAATTATTTACTTTTGTTCCCTATATCAATTACAAATATCAGACCAAAGTTTAATTTTGGTTTTAACAGTTGCTTTTTATGACAATTCCTGCACAATTTGACGCTAGAACTATTGAGAATAAGTGGTATGACTACTGGATGAAGAATAATTATTTTCACTCAGAGCCAGATCATAGAACACCATATACCATTGTTATTCCTCCGCCTAACGTAACTGGAGTTTTGCACATGGGACACATGTTGAACAATACGATTCAGGATGTTTTGATAAGAAGAGCACGTTTGAAAGGTTTCAATGCATGTTGGGTTCCTGGAACTGATCACGCTTCCATTGCTACTGAAGCTAAGGTTGTTGCCAAATTAAAAGCGCAAGGAATCAATAAAAATGATTTGACACGCGAGGAGTTTCTTGCACATGCATGGGAATGGACTGATAAATATGGTGGCGTAATTTTGGACCAATTGAAAAAACTGGGTGCTTCTTGCGACTGGGAAAGAACAAAATTCACGATGGATCCAGATATGTCAGCTTCAGTAATTCGTTCTTTTGTAGATTTATATAACAAAGGATTGATTTATAGAGGATACCGAATGGTAAATTGGGATCCCGAAGCAAAAACTACTTTGTCTGACGAAGAAGTAATTTATGAAGAACAAGAAGGGAAATTGTATTTTCTAAAATATAAAATCGAAGGAAGTGAAGATTTCCTAACTATTGCTACAACGCGTCCGGAAACTATTTTTGGAGATACTGCTATTTGTATTAATCCAAATGACGAACGTTTTGCACATTTAAAAGGTAAAAAAGCAATTGTCCCAATATGCGGAAGAATTATTCCTATTATCGAAGATGAATATGTAGATATCGAATTTGGAACAGGTTGTCTAAAAGTGACTCCTGCTCATGATATGAATGACAAAGCGCTAGGAGAGAAGCATAATCTTGAAATTATTGATATTTTCAATGAAGATGCAACGTTGAATAGTTTTGGATTACAGTATCAAGGAAAAGATCGTTTTGTTGTTCGCGAAGAAATTTCTAAAGAATTAGAAACTATTGGTGCTTTAACAAAAACAGAAATTCACCTGAATAAAGTGGGAACCTCGGAAAGAACCAAAGCGGTAATTGAGCCTCGTTTATCCGACCAATGGTTCCTAAAAATGGAAGATTTAGTTAAGCCAGCCATTAAATCGGTTTTAGTGGATGGCGAAATTAAATTGCATCCCGCTCGTTTTAATAATACGTACGCTCATTGGTTAAATAATATCCGTGACTGGAATATTTCCCGTCAATTGTGGTGGGGACAACAAATTCCTGCTTATTTCTTCGGAGATGGTAAAGAAGATTTTGTGGTTGCTGAATCTATCGATGAAGCATTGAAATTAGCACAGGAAAAATCGGCAAATCCTAAATTGGAAACAAAAGATTTACGACAAGATGTTGATGCTCTTGACACGTGGTTTTCTTCTTGGCTTTGGCCAATGTCGGTTTTTGGCGGAATAATGGATCCTGATAATGAGGATTTTAAATACTATTACCCAACCAATGATTTAGTTACTGGTCCGGATATTTTGTTTTTCTGGGTAGCACGAATGATTATTGCAGGATATGAATATACTGGTAAAAAACCGTTTACAAATGTATATTTGACCGGTTTAGTTCGTGATAAACAAAGACGTAAAATGTCTAAATCATTAGGTAATTCTCCAGATCCGTTGGATTTGATTGAAAAATTTGGTGCTGATGGCGTTCGTGTAGGATTGCTTTTGAGCGCTTCCGCAGGAAACGATATTATGTTTGACGAAGAATTGTGTAACCAAGGAAAGGGATTTACAAATAAAATTTGGAATGCGTTCAAACTAATAAAAGGATGGGAAGTTTCAGATTCAATTCCGCAACCGGAATCTTCTAAAGTAGCGATTGAATGGTACGAAGCCAAGTTGCAACAAACCCTTTTGGAAATCGAAGACAATTTTGAAAAATACAGAATCTCCGATGCGTTAATGGCAATTTACAAACTGGTTTGGGACGATTTCTGTTCTTGGTTCCTGGAAATGATAAAACCGGCATACCAACAACCAATTGACAACGTTACTTTTGCGAAAGCAATAGAAATGCTAGAAAATAACTTGAAATTATTGCATCCGTTTATGCCATTCTTGACAGAAGAAATTTGGCAAATTCTTGCCGAAAGAACGACAGAGGAAGCTTTAATCGTTTCTACTTGGCCAGAAATGAAACCATTCAATGTAAGTTTAATTACTGATTTTGATAATACGATTGATGTAATTTCAGCAATAAGAACGATTCGTAAAGACAAAAATATTCCGTTCAAAGATACGATTGAATTGAAAATCGTCAATAATGATAAAGCTTCAACTTATTTTGATTCGGTTGTAACCAAATTAGGAAACATCACTTCCTTAGAATATGTTTCTGAAAAAGTGGATGGCGCTTTATCATTTAGAGTAAAATCAAACGAATATTTTATTCCGATTACTGGAAATATCAATGTGGAAGAGGAAATTGCAAAATTGAACGCCGAATTGGTTTATACCAAAGGTTTCTTGAAATCAGTCCAGGCAAAATTGTCTAATGTGAAATTCGTAGCCGGAGCACCGGAGAAAGTTTTGGCAAACGAAAAACAGAAAGAAGCTGATGCTTTGGCAAAAATTGAAACCATCGAGCATAGTTTGGCGGGACTGAAATAAGTTTAGATTCTTTTTAATTTAACAAAATCCCAATGCTGAAATTTTCAGGATTGGGATTTTCTTATTTATCTAAGTAATGTCCCATTGCTGAAACTACAAAAATGGTAACAATATCTTCGTCAACTTTGTATACCAATCGGTCTTTTTGATTTATTCTTCTTGACCAAAAACTGTTAAATTGATATTTTAGTTTTTCGGGTTTGCCAATTCCTTGGTAGGGTGTATTTTCAAGTTCAAGTAGTATTTTTTGAATAATACTAATGTTTGATTTATTGCCTGATTTATAATGTTTAGCAAAATCCTTTTCAGCTTCATGGGTTATTTCAATCCTAAACTTCCCCATATATCATGTGGATCAATAGTTTTAGTCTTTCCCTCCTTTATATTTTTTTCTGCCTTTAGTATTTTTTCAACAAATTCAGGATTATATAGACTTTCCTCATTTATTTCTACCCCTTTATTGGTAAGCGATAATAACCTTGCCAATTCAAGCAATGTTTTACCTGCTTTGGTACGCTCATTTATGGTTATTGTTGTCATAATAATTAATTTTCAATAATACAAATATACAAAAAATCGGTCCATAAAATATAACGCTATTTTTTATATCTAGTCCTAAAAAAAATAAACCCGGCAGATTTCAAAAGTCTGTCGGGTTTGTATGTTTTTAAATTTCAAAAGATTATCCAAATAAAATCAAGAATAAAATTGGGAAAATAACTCCAGCTAAAGCCAGTTTCCAGCCACGTTGTTTGAAACTGAATTTTCCTCCTTTTATCATTATTGTTCCGGTTAATGCTATTGTTATTAAACTCAAAGCAAAAATATCTGAATAATAGATCCAGAAATTGGACTCGTTTTTATGTAATTTCATGGTTTGACTGATAATTGGGGTTTTCAGAAAAGAGACAATTTCTCCTTTTCCGGTTTTTACATCAATTTCTACATCATTGTTTTCAAAAGAAATCTTTAAATTTCCTTTTTTAACCGTTTGACGTCTCATTTTATCTTCGATGTCTAACTTTTTTCCTAAATCTTCAACAAATTTATCGTCTATTTTACTTACGTCTGGAAGTTGTACTTGAATGACTTTAGTTTCAGTAGTATATTTTTCGGGATGCCATGAATCTCTGTGATTCATCATAAGTCCTGATAATGCAAAGGAAACGATTAATCCAATATAGAAATAGCCTAAGTCACGATGTAAATTTCTGAAGGTTTTCTTTTTCATTTTTTGAAAGCTGAATTTATTTTGGGTTTTTTGCCTTTAGGACTTATTTAAAAGTAAAAGGTTTAATTTTAAATGAGGTATATCAATTCGTTTACAATACTACTTGATTTTGTTGCCATTCCAAAATTTTAATTTTTATTAGAATTTGTATTTTAAACTCGTCATTACTTGGCGTGGCGCAATTGGATTCACACTATAATTTTCATGAACGGTATAATTCAATTCGTTAGTTATATTAGATAATTTACATAATATTGAAAATTGTTTCCAAGTATAACCTGCTGATAAATCTATTGTGGTGTATCCTTCCATTGGAATTTCTCTGTCATAAATACCATTAGGTAACGATGCGTCAATTTGATTGTTCCATCCAGCCACTCTTTCTCCGATATAGTTTCCTATGGCTCCAAGGGAAACCCCTTTTAATGCGCCTGCCGGCAAGGTGTAGAAAAAGCTTAAATTAGCGGTGTTTGCAGGCGTTCTTGCTAGACGATCTCCTTCTATAAAGCTTCCTTTTAAACCAGAAGTTTTGGTAAAACGCATGTCATTATAACTATAACCAGCCATAATATTCAAACCTTCAACTGGTTTTGCAGTAATATCTATTTCTACTCCTTTACTTTTAGTTTCGCCGCTTAAAACTTTTACTGCTGCATCTGTATTGTTTGATCCATCGGCTTTAAATTCGGCTGTTTGTGCCAAATTACTATTGGTAATCTGATAAAGAGTTACGTTTGTGCTTAAGAGTCCTTTCCAGAAATCTTTTTTAACACCCACTTCATATTGATCTATAACGGAAGGTTTAATTGCTTTTAAATCAACAGTTGTTCCTGAATTTGGAGTAAAAGAGTTTGCATAGCTTGCAAATAATGACATTTCTTTTGTCGGCTGAAACACAAGTCCTATTTTTGGTGAGAATGCTTGGTCTGCACGTTTTGGAGCTTCTATGATTATAACAGGACTCTTAGTTAAATCATATGTGTTAACTTGCGCTTCTTGCCAAGACCAACGTATTCCAGCTAAAACCTTGAATTTTTCGGTAACTGAGATTAGATCTTGGGCGTAAACTCCAAAACGGTTCGTGTCTGTTTTTACTATTTTAGTATTCTTACCATCTGGGATTGCTCCTCCTTGATTGAAATTATCAAAATCAAAAATATTACCACTACCATAAGTCGTAGGATTAAATATAAAGTTATAGGCTTGTAAAAATGAGTTTTCTAGATCCACACCTGTGAATAATTGGTGTTTTACTTTCCCTGTTGTGAAATTTCCTTGCAAACTTATTTGTTCTCCAATAATTTGTTCCAAGTTATTGTTTTGTCCCAATGGTCGTTTCCAATCTCCATTAGCTGCAGGTTGAATACGTTCCGTTGCTTTAGAAGTTCTGTTGTAATCTTGGAAAGAAGAATTGAAATTTAATTCCCAGTTTTTATTGAAATCATGGCTTACCAATCCTGAAACACTAGCTTGTTTGGTTTGTCCGTTAGACCAAGTCGCTCCTAAATATAGATTGCGAGGAAGATTTGCAATTTCTTTACCAATTAATCCTGTACCAAAATCGGGTGTCCAATTGTCTTTTAAATAATCTCCTTGTAACGTAATTTCTGTTTTATCACTCACTTTGAAAAGAAAAGAGGGGTTGATATAATAACGTTCTTTTTTTACTATATCTCTAAAGCTTTCTGAATTTTCATAAGAACCTGTAAAGCGGTAGGCGATAATTTTATTTAGAGGACCATAAATATCGATTGATGGTTTGTAAAAGGAATAGCTTCCCATTTGCATTCCTATTTCTCCGCCTTTCTTGAAGGAAGGTGATTTTGTTACCATGTTTAAAATACCTCCTGGAGCGACATTTCCATATAATAAGGCTGCACTACCTTTTAGTATTTCTACTTTTTCTAAAGAAGAAACTTCTGGAACTGAGCCGCCATTTAAACGAAAGCCATTTTTAAACATATTGTTCGATGACATATCGTATCCTCTAGACCAAAATGTTTCTTGTGCTCCACCACGAGCGGAACCAACGTAAACTCCATTTACATTTTTTATCACATCGCTCAATCGTATACTTTGTTGTTGCTCTATAATTTCAGCACCAATTATTTGTACACTTTGTGGGATCTCCATTGGTTTTAAACCTGATCGCAAAGCAGAAACCGGTTTTTTTTGTTGATTTTGTGTTATAATAACTTCTTTGAGTATTCCTCCTTTTTTGTTTTTAACGGTATCAGAAACGGTATCAATATTTTCAATAATATTTGAGTTTTCAGAAGCGTTTGCTGTTTCTTGTGCTTGTGTAGAAAGGCAGAATAGTAAAGTTAATGTGGGGAATAAAATATATTTCATGTCGTTTATTTGGAATAATTAAAAATAACGGTGCAAATATAAAACCCACATTTGAATTAAAAAAACTTATTTAGATTAAATATGAATAATAATTTAAACTAATTTTTATTGAATTGAAAATCAATTTTTTATGAATTGAAATTTTGATTTAATCCAAGTATATGACAATGATTTTGAAACGCTTTTATAGTTTCCAATGTAGAAATGTTAAGTAAAACTTTCTTTTTTAATTCGATTTTAAAGAGGTGTCTTAATTTTTTTGAGCAAATTGTGTCGAATTAGAAGCACTGTTAGACGATTCCAATTAAGACCAGTTTTTTGTAGCTTAGATGCTGAATGCTAAATATTTTTTGAATTCATAATATTTTTTTACCGCGTGAAATCATTATTTCTAAACGGAAAGATTAATCCAAAAAATATTGAAATAAGAGTTTTAAAAAGAAATGGTTTTTACCGATAAATATGGATTTTGTACAAAATTAAATTTCTTTCTATTCTAAATACTTGAAGTGTATTTATGTGGTTTGAACTTTTAAAAATATTCTTCCATGCGTTTGCCACACATCTTTTTAGTCAAGCTTGAATTGTAGTTTGCAAATTCCAAAATAGCGATAAACTTAATTAAACATGGTCGTTCAAAATTTTATAAACCAATTCCTTAGTGGGTTTTTGATCTTTTAATTTTTCTCTGACCACATCAAAAGTTACTTTAAAATCGCAGCCCGATTTATAATGGCTGCAACCATAAGCGGTTTTCCCTTTGATAACCGTTCCGTTTTGACATTTTGGACAAGGCAAAGCATCTGAAGGGGCTTTATTTTCTGTTGATGGAGTAGGAGGTGCTGTTTTCTTAGGTTCTAATTTGAGTTTGAAGTTTTCATCAAAACGAAGTAGACCTTCCACAATGCCTCCATCGGTTTTAAAATCTTTTAAATTTACCGTAGACCCTTTTTGAAGTAATCGCAAGTATTGAATCTCTGATATTTTTTTTCCTGCAAATGTAAAGGGCAATACAAAATCGCAGCCTGCTTTATAATTTCCACATCCGTAGGCCGATTTCCCCTTTACAAGTGTCCCTTTTTTACATTTTGGACAAACTTCGGCCATAATTCCTGCTGCTTTCTTTTTCTCAACGGTTGCCTCTTGTTTTTGAATACTTCCTGCATGCGAAATATTGGCGCGCGTGGTTTCGCTTCGTACTTCATATACCAAAGCTTCGACCATGCGTTTCATATTGTTAATAAATCCAGCGGCGCTATACGTCCCTTTTTCAATATCTTTCAATTGCTTTTCCCAAGATCCCGTCAGTTCAGCTGATTTTACCAAATCATTTTGAATGGTATCAATAAGCCGAATTCCGGTTGGCGTTGGTAATACCTGTTTTTTATTTCTAACAATGTATTGGCGTTTGAAAAGTGTTTCAATGATATTAGCCCGTGTTGATGGACGCCCAATACCATTTTCTTTCATCAATTCGCGTAAATCTTCATCATCCACTTGTTTTCCTGCAGTTTCCATGGCACGTAATAAAGTCGCCTCCGTGAACTGATTGGGTGGTTTGGTTTCTTTTTCTAAAAACGAGGGTTGGTGTGGTCCTTTTTCGCCTTCGACAAAACTCGGCAAAAGATCGGCTTCTTTTTCTTTGGCATTTGGGTCTTCAAAAACAACTCGCCATCCTTTTTTTAAGATTTCTTTTCCTGTGGTTTTGAAAACTACATCGGCTGCTTTTCCTATTACTGTAGTATTGGCTACCAAACAATCATCATAAAAAACGGCAATAAATCGCTTGGTAATAATGTCATATACCAGTTGCTGATTGTATTGTAAATTAGTTTGAATCCCCGTTGGAATAATCGCATGGTGATCCGTTACTTTTTTATCGTTGAAAACTTTAGTCGATTTTATAATTTTTTTCCCTAATAGCGGTTCCGTTAATGAGGAATAATTGGTTAGCTTTTGAAGAATACCGGCTACTTTTGGGTAAACATCGTTTGGTAAAAAAGTGGTGTCAACTCTAGGGTAGGTGACTACTTTTTGTTCGTACAAAGTTTGAGCAATTTTCAAAGTTTCATCTGCCGTAAACCCAAACTTCGTATTGCAATATACTTGTAAGCCGGTTAAATCAAACAGCTTTGGGGCAAACTCATTGCCTTTCTTTTTTTCGATAGAAACAATTTCAAAATCACTTTCCTTGACTTTATTGGCTAAAATTTCTCCGTCTTCTTTTTTCAAAAAACGTCCTTCTTCATAACTAAAAAGCGTCTCTCTATACAAAGTCTGCAGCTCCCAATATGGTTGCGGTTTAAAATTTTCAATTTCCTTAAAACGATCCACAACCATGGCTAATGTTGGGGTTTGTACCCTTCCAATAGATAATACTTGTTTATAGCCGCCATGTTTTACGGTGTACAAGCGCGTAGCATTCATACCCAATAACCAGTCGCCAATGGCTCTGCAAAATCCCGCATAGTACAAATTATCATAGTTGGATGATGGCTTTAAGTTTTCAAAACCCTCTTTGATGGCTTCGGTAGTTAAGGAAGAAATCCATAAGCGTTTCACTTCGCCCTTATAATTGGCTTCATTCATGACCCAGCGTTGTATCAATTCTCCTTCTTGACCAGCATCCCCGCAGTTGATGACCAAATCAGCTTTGTCAAATAAACTTTTTATAATTTTAAATTGCTTTTGAATACCGGAATTCTCTACCACTTTGGTTTCGAATTTTTCGGGAAGCATGGGTAGGTTGTTCAAATCCCAACTTTTCCAATGCGGTTTATAATCATTAGGCTCTTTCAAGGTACATAAATGACCAAAGGTGTAGGTTACAATATAGCCATTGCCTTCGTAATAACCGTCATGTTTGGTATTAGCGCCCAAAACGGATGCGATTTCGCGTGCTACACTTGGTTTTTCTGCAATACAGACCTTCATTTTATCCTACTGATTTGAGACCGCAAATTAGGAATTTAGAAATTGGTAATAAAGAGAAATTTTATGGAGTTATGAACGAGCTCCAGATGGGAATAATAAAATCAGCTTTTTTGAGTAGCGTTTTTTACTTTTTTTGAATCATTATTATTCCAAATACAAAACGACTTTGCTTTATTCAAGCAAGGTCGTTTCTATGAAGTGTAGTAATTATTTTTTTTATTTAGTTCGTAGCATTATATATTTCTCTGTGCTTGGTTTTCCTTGTAGTATCCCAGAGATTTCGGTTACTAAACTGTCATCGGCGATTTGGGTGTAAATGATTTTTTTAGGGTAATCATGTTTTGGGTTCTCAAAAAATAATTGTTTTTCGGTTGAATTGGTGAGTTTGAAAGTAACCGGTTTGTTGTTATTTTGTCCTTTTACAGTTGCGTTGTAAGTTAATTGTTCTCCTTTTTGGTTCAGTAGTATGGATTCAAAATGAACGGTGTCTTTTCCTTTTATAAAATAAGAGTTTGCGTGGAAAGTACTGTCATTTACTTTTTTCCAATTTTCCGAGAGATTTCCATCTAGTGTTTTATTTTCCCAGTTTCCCAGAAGCCAACGGGATAATTTGATTTTATCTTTTTCATTGGAATCAGAATTTTTGCAAGCGAAAAAAGATAAAAATAATAAGATAACCGTGGCTTTATTTTTCATGTGAATTGTAACTAAAGGGTTTATTGAAAACAATGCAAAATTATGAAAAAGACTGCAACTAGCCCAGATAAAAGCGGTATCCTTTTTAGGGTTGAATGACAGAGGAATTTAACCCTAAAAAGATATAGCGGATAGCTGGAAATAGCTCCAAAAAAAACTGTCGGGAAACTAGACTTAACTATAAACTATTTTTCGTAATTTTGCACTCCAAATATAAGGACTAAGAATATGTTAGATAGACTTCAAATAGTAAAACAACGTTTCGATGAGATTTCGGATTTAATCATCCAGCCAGATGTTATTTCGGATCAGAAGCGTTATGTGCAATTGAATCAAGAGTACAAGAGTTTAAAAGCTTTGGCAGAAAAACGCGATGAATATGTAATTTTGATGGCGAATATCGAAGAAGCAAATGAAATAATAGCTGATAATAGTGATGCAGATATGACCGAAATGGCCAAAATGCAGCTAGACGAAGCAAAAGAAAGATTGCCAGAATTAGAAGATGAAATAAAATTCATGTTGATTCCAAAAGATGAAGAAGACGCCAAGAATGTTATGGTAGAAATTCGTGCGGGAACAGGTGGAGATGAAGCCAGTATTTTTGCCGGAGATTTATTTCGTATGTACACTAAATATTGTGAGAATCGCGGTTGGAGAACCTCGGTTGTGGATATGAATGAAGGAACTTCGGGTGGTTTTAAAGAGGTGATTTTTGAAGTTACAGGAGAAGACGTTTACGGAACTTTGAAATTTGAAGCTGGAGTACACCGTGTACAACGCGTGCCACAAACGGAAACTCAAGGTCGTGTTCATACATCGGCAGCGACCGTAATGGTGCTTCCGGAAGCTGAAGAATTTGATGTGCAAATCGATATGAACGATGTTCGTGTGGATTTTTTCTGTTCCTCTGGACCAGGCGGACAATCAGTAAATACAACAAAATCCGCTGTTCGATTGACGCACATTCCAACAGGATTGGTGGCGCAATGTCAGGATCAAAAATCGCAACATAAGAATAAAGATAAAGCGATGGGTGTTTTGCGTTCCCGTTTATACGAACAGGAATTAGCCAAAAAACAAGAAGCAGATGCCACTAAAAGAACTTCTCAGGTAAGTTCTGGTGACCGTTCCGCTAAAATACGTACTTACAATTATGCACAAGGTCGTGTAACGGATCATAGAGTAGGACTGACTTTGTACGATTTAGGAAATATCATGAATGGGGACATTCAGAAAATCGTTGACGAGTTAGCGCTAGTCAATAACATGGAGAAACTCAAAGAAGCCAGCGAGGTATTTTAAATAAAAAAAAGTGAAATTCGTTTCACTTTTTTTGTATTCCTCGGGACCTTAAAGGGGAAATGTATTTTTATAAAAATAAGCTATTGAAGCCTATATTTAGTTTTGAAAACTATTTATAGGCTTCAATAATTTTATAGCTTACGAAGTCATTATCAGCCATTAATTTTATTGTTTTTTTAGCTTGAGCTTGAGAAATAGTGTAACCACTTGCGTATCCAGTTGCTGTATTTATTTCCCAGAAGTAAACAGTTTTGTCTGTTTTTTTGATAATCTCACTTCTTTTTTGTTTTGAAATGGTAGTTGCCTCCGTTTTTTCGATTGGATTTGCGAACAAAACTGTTGTTGCAATTAATGCTGCTGATAAGATAAAGTTTTTCATGTTTTTTATTTTTACTTTGTTAGATTAACGGTGCAAAGGTGTGGCAGGTTTGGATTTTTTTTGTTATATAAATTTTTAATTTTCTTACATAATTAGCTCTTATTTATTTGAAAATCAAATGCTTTTAATCTAAAATATTTCGGAGTCTTTCCTGTATCTATGTCAGCATTTGCAATAATTGCAAGTAAGGATTCAGAATAAAAAAGATTGAATAATATATATATTATCACTGATTTTTTTTAAGTTGTAAATCCTCTAACCCTTTCGGGGTTTTTTTTATAAATTTGCTGTTCACAATTTAAACAATGACAACACAACAACTAATAGACCAAATTCAAACCAAAAAATCGTTCCTGTGCGTAGGACTCGATGTTGATTTGAATAAAATTCCGCAGCATTTATTAGAACTGGAAGATCCAATTTTCGAATTCAATAAAGCCATAATCGATGCCACTCATGATTTGGTAGTTTCATATAAACCCAATACTGCTTTTTATGAAGCTTACGGAATAAAAGGGTGGATGTCGTTGCAAAAAACGATCAATTACATCAACGAAAATTATCCCGATATTTTCACGATTGCCGATGCAAAACGGGGTGATATAGGGAATACGTCTTCCATGTATGCCAAAGCTTTTTTTGAAGATTTAAACTTCGATAGTGTTACGGTGGCGCCTTATATGGGGAAAGATTCAGTGGAGCCTTTTCTGGCTTTCGAAAATAAACATACCATAATGTTGGCTTTAACGTCAAACGAAGGCGCATTCGATTTCCAAACCTTGAATATTAATGGTAAGGAATTATACAAACAAGTGCTGGAGACCTCTAAAACTTGGAAAAGCGCTGAAAACCTGATGTACGTTGTCGGGGCTACAAAAGCGGAGTATTTCACTGATATTCGTAAAATTGTGCCAGACAGTTTCTTGCTTGTTCCTGGAGTGGGAGCACAGGGCGGAAGCTTATCCGAAGTTTGTAAATACGGAATGAATGACAATGTAGGATTGCTTATCAATTCATCTCGTGGGATTATTTACGCTTCAAACGGAACTGATTTTGCCGAAAAAGCAAGAGAAGAAGCGTTGAAAATGCAACAGGAAATGGAAGGATTAATTAGTTTAAAGTTTAAAGTTTAAAGTTTTTTTATAAAATTTTTTGAATTCAATGGGACTTAATTTTAAACCATTAAGAAATTAAGTATCATTAAGCTTGCCCAAAGATTAGAATAGAAAATTTTGTGCCTTAATTTTTCTATTTTTCTTAATGGTTAAATCTTAAAATGGAAACAATTTGCAGACATTATGTTTAAACTTTATAATCCTTAATTTTTCTTAATTTCTTAATGGTGAAAAAGCTTTCAACTTACTCATCAATATTATCAACTAGAAACTTGAAACAAAAAAATCTAATAGATCAACTTGGAACCTCCCACACATTTGAAACTTCGCCTATGCGAATCATTTCTCTTGTTCCATCACAAACGGAATTGTTGTATGATTTAGGTTTGGAAGATAGAATTATTGGAATCACTAAATTCTGCGTGCATCCGTATCATTTTAAGTCCACCAAGAAAATAGTTGGCGGGACCAAAAAAGTGCATTTTGAGAAAATCAAATTGTTACAACCTGATATTATCATTTGCAATAAAGAAGAAAATACACAAGAAATAGTTGAGCAATTACGCAAGATTTGTCCAGTTTGGGTTACTAATATCATCACCATTGAAGATAATTTCCAAATGATTTCTGATTTTGGTCAGCTATTCAATTGTAGAACCGAAGCACAAAAATGGAACGATAAATTGGCTTTTGCCTTGAGCGATTTTAAAAACTTCGTCAAAGATAAACCGGTACTGAAAGCGGCTTATTTTATTTGGAAAAATCCTTATATGGTAGCTGGTTCAGACAATTTTATCGATGAATTATTGAAACTGAATCACTTTCAAAATATCTACCAAAACAAGGGACGCTATCCGGAAATTGAACTCAAAAAAATGCGTTTAGAAGGCGATCCGGATTTGGTTTTCTTGTCTTCAGAACCCTTTCCTTTCAAAGAAGATGATGCTTTTGAGATAGGGCGACATACCCATCATGCCAAAACGGTGTTTGTTGACGGTGAAATGTTTTCTTGGTATGGAAGCAGATTGCTAAAAGCGTTTGAGTATTTCAAGAAATTGCATCTAAAATTATGATTCACATTCTTCCAGGACTAATTCCTCTATAACAGTTTCAGTAGGCGTTTTTTCAATATTAAAATTTTGCTCAAAAAGTGTTTGGTATTCTTTTTGGAGCTTTTCTATTTCACTTTTCTCTTTCAGTAATCCAGTCATGGGTGTAATTTTTTACAAATTTACGTTTTGTAAATAATAATTCCGCATTATTATTTGTTAAGAATTGAATTTAAAATTATTGTTCTATTTTTGCAAAAAAAAGGCGTGATCAATTACTCCATATATGAGAACAAAAACAGCAAGGAATGGGTAACCTTTGTCCATGGTGCTGGTGGGAGTTCGTCTATATGGTTCAAACAGATTCGGGATTTTCAGAAACAGTATAATGTATTGTTATTGGATTTAAGAGGTCACGGAGAATCAAAACCTACGTTAAAAACAGCTTTCAAGCAGAAATATACTTTTTCGGCTCTGGCCAATGATATTCTCGAAGTTTTAAATCATCTTCAAATCGAGAAGTCTCATTTTGTGGGGATTTCGTTAGGTACAATTTTGATTAGACAATTGGCAGAAATGTATCCGGAACGAGTACAGAGTATGATACTTGGCGGTGCAATCTTAAAAATGAATTTCCGCTCGCAGGTTCTAATGCGATTGGGGAATATGTTCAAATATGTGTTGCCTTACTTAGTTTTATATAAATTTTTTGCCTTTGTGATTATGCCTAAAAAAAGTCACAAACAATCTCGATTGCTTTTTATAAACGAGGCTAAAAAATTATACCAAAAAGAATTTATAAAATGGTTTAAACTCACCGCCGAAATAAATCCGGTGCTAAGATGGTTTCGCCAAGTAGAATTAAATATCCCAACCCTTTACGTTATGGGGGAGGAGGATTACATGTTTTTACCTTCCGTTCGGAAAGTTGTGGAGAACCATTACAGATCTTCTAAATTATTTGTAATCGAAAAATGCGGACATGTTGTAAATGTGGAGCAGCCTATCGCTTTCAATGATGCAGTCCTTTCTTTTCTCAATGCGGCTAAATAAAAAATGCCTGTATCACAGAGATACAGGCAGTTCTTTAACTAACCAAAACCAAAATAATAAATAACCAGTTTATTACTCTGCAAAGATCATATATTACTATATGTTTTGCTGTTAAGATTTTGTTATTACTTTGTTGTATATAAGTTAAGATTTTTAACTGTAGCTATATATTTTAATTTCAGGCATCTAACCTACGTCCTCCACTTTAAACTAATTGATTTCGCGCCTTTAATTTTTTCTGTTCGTTGCAAATATAAAGTGTTATAATTGTTCATTACTATTGGAATATAAAAGCTATCAATTTTTTATTTATGTGGTAGTAATCAGACCGATTTTATTGTAAACTAGTAAATTGTAGTAATCGGAAATCACATGAAAAAGTATTCTATACGAAATGAAATAGTGAAAACCATAGTCTTCCGCATTTTCAAAACAACATAATCTAGGTAGATTTATACGTTTAGGGACCAATTGTAATTTTTAAGAAAATACCACCGTTTTATTGTTGTAAACCATCGTTTTTCGTTCCGCATGCAACTTAATAGCTCTAGCCAGAACCATGCGTTCTAAATCACGCCCTTTCATAATAAAATCATCTATGGAATGACTGTGTGAAACTCTCGCAATATCTTGCTCAATAATTGGTCCTTCGTCTAATCCCTCCGTAACATAATGACTGGTTGCCCCAATAATTTTAACCCCTCTTTTAAAAGCCGAATGATAGGGCTTAGCCCCAGGAAATGCAGGTAAAAACGAATGGTGAATATTGATAATTTGATTTTTATAAAGTGCAATTAATTCTGGAGTTACAATTTGCATATAACGCGCCAAAACTATAAAATCAATATTATATTCTTTCAATAAATCCATTTGCTGTTGTTCTCCTTGAGCCTTAATTTCTTTGGTAAAAGGAACATAACGAAACGGAATATCAAAACGTTCTGCAACTGGTCTTAAATCTTCGTGATTACTAATGATTAAAGGAATTTCAAGCGGTAATTCTCCCGCGCTATATCGTCCTAAAATGTCATATAAACAATGATCATATTTAGATACAAACAAGGCCATTTTGGGTTTGTGTTCCTGAGTGTAAATTTCCCAAAACATATTAAACGGAGTCGCTAAATTGGTCTGGAAATCCTTTTTTATAGTTTCAATATCCCAGTTTTTAGCACTGAATTCGCATTCCAAACGCATAAAAAAAACATTCTCGTCCGCGTCAACATGTTGGTCTAAATAAATAATATTCCCGTCAATCGAAGCAATATAATGAGTCACAGAGGCAATAATCGCCTTCTGATCTTCACAATGTATGAGTATGGTAATTTTTTGCATTTTAGTATTTTTAGTGTTTATCGTGATGTATTTCAGGAGCTGTTTCCTGCTATCCGCTAAATCTTTCCTTGTCTCGTCTCGTCTTTTGGGACCAGACGAGACAAGGAAAGGATACCGCTTCTATCAGGGATAGGGCATTGCGTTTATCAATAATTTTTTTCAAAAATAACGGTATATCTTTTATAAAAAAAATTGAATTTAGCGGTTTAATGTTCTAAAAATAGAAATGTTTTTACACTAGTTTTTGTCCTGTAAAGCAAAAACTTTTTGCAATAAAAGAGAAGTTCTGGAAGCCAAATTTGTTCTGATATTTTTTTCTTCCACTGCAACCATTTTAAAAACGCCATTCATGGCTTGATTAGTCACATAATCAGTCAAATCAGGATTTACTTTGTTGATCAACGGAATGCTATTGTATTTAGTGATAATGTTTGCCCATACTTTGTCAGCACCTACTTTGGCAAACGAATTTTTAATAACGGGGTTGAATTTTCCGTACAAAGCCGTTGAAGTGCTATTTTGTAAATAATTAGTTGCAGAACTTTCATTTCCCAGCAAGATTGTTTTAGCATCGTAAAAAGTCATGTTTCTAACCGCATCAACAAATATTGGCGTAGCTTCTTTTACCGCATCTTCGGCAGCACGATTCAAAACTCTCAAACCTTCATCAGCTAATGAGTTCAAACCAATTTTTCTCAAGCCGGCATCCACTTTTCTCAATTCTTCCGGCAATAAAATTTTCACCGCTTCATTTCTGTAAAAGCCATCTACCGCGGTCAATTTCGTCACTTGTTTCGAGATCCCATTGTTCAAGGCTTCCCTCAATCCGCCTGCAATATCAATACCTCCCATTCCTTGGGTTTGCGGCAATTGATTAAGAACTTGTTGCATTTCGCTACATCCAAATAAGGAGAAGGCAATTAAAAACAATACAATTTTTTTCATAACTTTATATTTAATTGATTTTTTCAAAGATAAGCAAACACTATGCCTTTTAGTAGTATAAATATTAAAAAGAGGATAATAACCATTGTTTTTAATGAAATAAATGGTTTAAAATCAATATATTAGAGTGTTAAAATCATTCCTATAAAACAAGATGAAAATAATAGAACTTGATTTATTAACAGATGACGTCAATAATACGGCGATTTTTTATAATGAAATAATGGGATTGAAAATTATTTCGAGAGATAAATATGGGATTTCATTCGCTGCAGGTTCAACAAAATTAACGTTCAGGCCTTCTGAAAATGTGAAACCTGTTTATCATTTTGCTTTTGATATACCAAATAACAAACTGCAGGAAGCTTTTGCCTGGATGGAAAAAAATGTAGAAATCTTAGTGGTGATTCCTCCGGATAAGATTGCAGATTTTTATAATTGGAATGCAAAGTCTTTTTATTTTTATGACAACAATGGAAATATTGTGGAATTCATAGCCCGTTATAGTTTAGATAATACATCAGAGAAACCGTTTGATGGAGATTCAATTCTCTCAGTTAGTGAAATTGGTTTTGTGTCAAAAAATATTGAAAAATTAAGCGATGAGATGTGTGCGAAGTATAATCTCTCCGTGTTTTCGAAACAACCAAAAAGAGATAAATTTATTGTTTTAGGCACCGATACAGGACTTTTTATTCTTGTGGATGAAAATCGGGATTGGTATCCAACTTCTATAAAATCAAAATCATTCTGGACCAAAGTTGTATTTTATAATAATGGGATAAAAAGAGAAATGGAGATTTCAGATTAACAAGCGAAAAGAACGACCTTGTTTGGAAATGTTTTTTACGGCGTATATGATGTTAGTTAGTAATGTTATGCTTCAATCTCAATTTGATTATTAAACGATTGAATTGCAGTGTTTTTATTTGTTGGCTAATATTGCTACATGGTTTTATTAAACTTTGTATTTCTGTTTTGTAATTTGCATTTAAGGGAGATATTCATTATTTGCTTTTCTTCAAAGCATCGATCAATTCCTCCATATTTACCACACCATAGGTAGAAGAATAATCCGATACAGCATAGGGCAATATAAGGCTGTTGTTATGAATAATCGAACCGCAAGAATACACTACATTAGGTACATATCCTTCTCGTTCAACTTCTAATGGTGAAAGTAAGGGCTCTTTTAATCTTCCTATTTCCTTAGAAGGGTCATCAAGATCAAACAGCGAAGCACCTAAGCAATAACGTCTCATGGCGCCTACTCCGTGAGTAATTACCAACCAGCCTTCTTCGGTCCAAAGAGGAGATCCGCAATTTCCAATTTGTGTAAATTCCCATGAAAAACGAGGCTCTTGAAGAATAACGGGATTATCCCATTGTGTGCGTCTATCAGAATACATAAGATAATTGTTAACGCCATCAATTCTGGAAAGCATAGCGTACTTGCCTTTTATTTTTCTGGGAAACAATGCCAAATTTTTATTTTGAGCACCGGCTCCATACAAGGGTACTACGCGGAAGTTATAAAAGTCTGTAGTAGAAATAAGTTTTGGTAGTATGGCATGACCATTATAAGCAGTATAAGTGGCAATTATTCTGTCTGCTCCATCATCATCCAGAAAGCGCACAAAACGTGCATCTTCAATACCGCGACTTTCAGATTCTGATATCGGAAATATAACACGTTCGGTGATATCCGAATCGTGTTTGAATTGTAAATCATAAAAGGAATCCGCTAACCAAAGCATTTCCTCCATTGCCGTTCTATTTTCGTGGCTAAGTATCGGGTTGTTTAGCGCTTTATTTATCAAATTTTTTAAAGCTGCATACTCGAATTGATCAGGCAGTTCTCGCATAATGTGGGCAGAGCATTTGTCTGAAGTATGCATTTCTGCTAATTTAATGAGAAATCGTTCCTTGTTGTATAAGGTTTTATATCCAATTTCTGCTTTGTCAATATTTCTCCCAATTTTCATCACTTGGAGATCATTATTTTTGTCTAAAATTCCTCTTCTAAAAACGATCGAAGAAATATGACCTTCACCTGTTGCACGAAAGGATATGATGATTCGCTTTTCTCCATTGTGAAGATCTGATTGGTCAAAATCTTCGACAATAGAAGGATTAAAAAAGGCGGCAGATTCTATCGCATATTCCATTGTACAATAGGAACCGATGAGCATTTTTCTCTCATCAGACAACTGGTCATAATTGATCTGCATTGCTTCTATCAAACCTCTTATCTTTTCACAATGCCTAAAAAATGTTTGTGAAATATTACGATGTCTTCTAGCAAATTCACGAAGTGTATGCTCTAAGGTTTCTTGGACTTGTTTTTCAGTCAAAACCATAATATTGCTTACCATTTTTTGGGTTCGTAGATCACCATTCATAAAATACCGGGCAACAACTCTACTGCAATCAGGCATGAATTTTATGTTTTTTCGAATAACAGGAACTCGCATAGATTAATTTTTAAAATGGAATAATACATTTGCGTTTTTGTAATGAAAAGTCGTTTTATTATTAGCTCATCGGTAGTTCTACTGTTGGATTATTCCAAAAGTGAGCTATTTGTTTGGAACATATTCTCAATAATTTTATTTCTTAAATTGATTCTGTTTTTAAACCAGCTAAAATGATGTCGACGCATTCGCGAAGTAGGTACTAAAAAAGACCATGTGATTTAAATTTGTAAAAAAATGTTTTGCCAAAATTTTTCATTAATGCATCGAATGTTGGCTTATTTATAGATGACTTAATTTTATAATTTAGAAATTTTGGATACCCTAAATTCGATTTGCTACCCGCTATCAAAATTACAAAAAAAATATTTTAAATAAGTGTAAATATGTGGTTTACAGTATAAAAAGTGTTTTTTTAGACTATGAAATTGCAGTTAACAATAAATAAATCAATCGAAAATTAATCTATGAATTTTTTATAAAAAATATAATAGATGACTTTGTTCAAAAGTGAAAAAACGATGGGAATAGATTGCTCGTAAAAAGTTAGATTCTATTTAAGCGTATTTTTTCAGAAATAATAGAGTGAAATTTAATGATAAATTTAAGCTGTGCTTTGTAATGTAGATAAAGCAAACAAACGCACATGATTTTATTTATGCGACTTGTACTCTAAAAAATAGGTTTGTCCAAAAACAAGCACGGTTATAATTATACATGAGCGTTTGAAAAATCAAAATAACAGTCTTAAATTTTCAGTTTTTAAACCAAAGATTTTTATTATTTTCGTAAATTGCAGACCTAAAATGAACATTTAAATAAAAATGGAACAAGCAAAACCATATATTCCTAAGAATAAAGTAAGAATTGTAACCGCAGCAGCCCTTTTTGATGGTCATGATGCAGCAATTAATATCATGCGTAGAATTATTCAGTCTACAGGCGTTGAGGTCATTCATTTGGGCCATGACAGAAGCGTGGAAGAAGTAGTGAATACCGCTATTCAAGAAGATGCTAATGCCATTGCAATTACTTCTTACCAAGGTGGACATAACGAATATTTCAAATATATGTATGACTTGCTTCAGGAAAAAGGAGCAGGGCAAATTAAAATATTTGGCGGCGGCGGTGGTGTAATTTTGCCTACCGAAATAGCCGAATTGCAAGCCTACGGAATCACCAGAATTTATGCGCCGGATGATGGTCGTGCCATGGGATTACAAGGGATGATAAATGATTTAGTCCAACAATCTGATTATCCTATTGGAGATAAATTGACGGATGAAATGGATCATTTGGCAGAGAAAAATCCAAAAGCTATTGCCCGAATCATTTCATCTGCAGAGAATCATCCTGAAGTTGCAAAACAGACTTTAGACGCGATTCATAAAAAAAATGCTGAATGTAAAACTCCAGTTCTTGGAATCACAGGAACGGGTGGGGCAGGAAAATCATCTTTGGTTGATGAATTAGTGCGTCGTTTTTTAATAGACTTCCCAGAAAAAACCATTGGATTAATCTCTGTAGATCCATCAAAAAGAAAAACGGGAGGAGCACTTCTTGGTGATAGAATCCGAATGAACGCTATCAATAATCCTCGCGTTTACATGCGTTCACTAGCCACTCGTCAATCAAATTTAGCTTTGTCAAAATATGTAGCCGAAGCGATTCAAGTAATCAAAGCTGCCGATTATGACATTATTATCCTGGAGACTTCCGGAATAGGGCAATCGGATACGGAGATTATGGACCATTCTGATGTTTCCTTATATGTAATGACACCAGAATTTGGAGCTGCGACTCAATTGGAAAAAATCGACATGCTTGATTTTGCTGATTTGGTGGCCATCAATAAATTTGACAAACGCGGTTCTCTTGATGCTTTGAGAGACGTAAAAAAACAATACCAACGCAACCACAATCTTTGGGATGCGGATTTAGATACACTTCCTGTTTTCGGGACAATTGCTTCGCAGTTCAACGACCCGGGAATGAATACGCTTTACAAAGCGATTATGGACAAAGTCCATGAGAAAACAAATTCTGATCTAAAATCTACATTTAAAATCACTCGCGAAATGAGCGAGAAGATTTTTGTCATTCCGCCACACAGAACGCGTTATTTATCTGAAATAGCCGAAAGCAACAGAAAATATGATGTTACGGCGGTAAGTCAAGAACAAGTTGCTCAGAAATTATACGGGATTTTCAAAACGCTGGAAAGTGTTTCAGGAAAATTACCAGTAATTAATAAAGCTGGAATTGATGACGATTCGGTTTTACCAACAGCTTTAGAAAATGAAAAACAAGGAGTTGCTGAAAATAAAATTTTCCTAAATCTTTTACTCAATCAATTTGACAAAGTAAAAATGGATTTGGATGCCTACAATTGGGAAATTATATTGAATTGGGATGAAAAAGTAAACAAATATAAAAATCCGGTTTATACGTTCAAAGTTCGTGATAGAGAAATCAAGATGGCGACGCATACCGAATCGCTTTCCCATTCGCAAATTCCAAAAATAGCTTTGCCAAAGTATCAAGCTTGGGGCGATATTTTACGTTGGTGTTTGCAGGAAAATGTTCCTGGAGAATTTCCTTTTACCGCTGGTTTATATCCATTCAAGCGCGAAGGGGAAGATCCTTCCCGTATGTTTGCAGGTGAAGGTGGACCAGAAAGAACCAACAAACGTTTTCATTATGTGAGCGCAGGATTGCCTGCAAAACGTTTGTCAACAGCTTTTGACAGTGTAACTTTATACGGAAATGATCCACATGTTCGTCCTGATATTTACGGAAAAATCGGGAATGCCGGAGTTTCTATTTGCTGTTTAGATGACGCTAAAAAATTGTATTCTGGTTTTGATTTGGTGCATGCTATGACTTCGGTAAGTATGACTATTAATGGTCCGGCACCGATGTTATTAGGCTTTTTCATGAATGCAGCGATTGACCAACAATGTGAGTTTTACATTAAAGAGAACAATCTCGAAAAAGAAGTTGAAGCAAAAATCAACAAAATATATAAAGAAAAAGGTGTCGAAAGACCACATTACCAAGGCGATTTACCGGAGGGAAATAATGGTTTGGGATTGATGCTTTTGGGGGTTACCGGAGATCAGGTTTTACCTTTTGAAATTTATAATGAAATCAAAGCAAGAACCTTATCACAAGTTCGTGGAACCGTTCAAGCTGATATTTTAAAAGAAGATCAAGCGCAAAATACCTGCATTTTCTCTACTGAATTTGCGTTGCGATTGATGGGTGACGTACAGGAATATTTTATTACTAAGAATGTAAGAAATTTTTATTCGGTTTCTATTTCTGGTTACCACATTGCCGAAGCGGGTGCTAATCCAATTACACAATTGGCTTTCACACTTTCTAATGGTTTCACTTACGTGGAATATTATTTGAGCCGTGGGATGGACATCAATGATTTTGGACCTAACTTATCATTCTTTTTCTCGAATGGAGTTGATCCTGAATATGCAGTAATTGGTCGTGTAGCGCGTAAAATTTGGGCGAAAGCTATGAAAATTAAATACGGCGCCAATGAACGTGCTCAAATGTTGAAATATCATATTCAAACATCAGGTCGTTCTTTGCACGCACAGGAAATTGATTTCAATGATATTCGTACGACTTTACAAGCTTTGTATGCGATTTATGACAACTGTAATTCGTTGCATACCAATGCGTATGATGAAGCTATCACAACGCCAACCGAAGAATCTGTTCGTCGTGCCATGGCGATTCAGCTGATTATCAATAAAGAATTAGGTCTAGCCAAAAACGAAAATCCAATTCAAGGTGCTTTTATCATCGAAGAATTAACAGACTTGGTAGAAGCTGCGGTTTTAGCCGAATTTGATCGAATTACAGAACGTGGAGGTGTTCTTGGTGCTATGGAAACGATGTACCAACGTTCAAAAATTCAAGAAGAAAGTTTGTATTACGAAACCTTGAAACATAACGGTGATTTTCCTATTATTGGGGTTAATACATTCTTGAGTTCTAAAGGTTCTCCAACGGTTATTCCAGCTGAGGTTATTCGTGCTACCGAAGACGAAAAACAATATCAAATCACTATGTTGCACCATTTGCATCAATCAAATCAGGATAAAGTAAAGGAACAATTGAACGACATTCAAGAAGCAGCGATTAAAAACGAAAACTTATTCGAACATTTGATGGAAGCGACGAAGGTTTGTTCTTTGGGACAAATAACTTCGGCTTTGTTTGAAGTAGGCGGACAATATAGAAGAAATATGTAAGCAGAGAACCACTTTTTTGCTTTGCAAAAAAGTGTGTGAATCGCTTATCCCGCTTTTTAGCGGGATCTCATTTACGAAATCTCATTCACCATTTTTTCGTAGCAAAAAAAGTGTGTGAATAGTTTATCCCGCTTTTTAGCGGGACTTATTTCCAGGTATTTAAAAAAGATCTTTCAGTGATGAAAGGTCTTTTTTTATGTCTTTTATATTTTATTGAAGTTTGAGCTTAACACTTATAAGCTAATCGGAAACAATTATTTTGTTCAATTATTAATAAAATACAGGTTTACGAATAGGAGTAGAAGAATTCCATTTTACACTATTTTTCAGTGAAGGTGAAACTTAAATAATGTGCTTGAAAATGAATTTAATTTATTTAGATAAGCGATTGTTTTAGTAAATGTCTTCCGTAAAACAAAACATAATATTAAAAGTAGGAAATTTATTCATAATTAAAATCAATTAATTTAACATGAAAATGTCTGTTAATCAATTAATTAGTAGGATATTTTTTTTACATGTTGATGCCTTTTTTTTAATAAAGTATGTACTTTATCTTTTAAATTGGTTGTTCATCATGTTGTAATGTTCTTTTTTCTGAAATTTTTGGGTTTTTACTAAAGCATCTTCTATTAAATGAATTGCATTACGTAGGAAAATCATTTGTAATTTTTTAAAATTATTTTAACACGTAACTAACTGTTAATCAATTAACTAAACTTTAGTTTTTTTAGATTACATAATTATTTTCTTACATACCAATGTTGATTGCCGATTTAACGGGCATCTTGTCGAGTTTATTCCTACTTTTTTTAGATGCATTCTTTAAAATCCTTAATTTTATGTAAGAAAAGAATTAAGTTGTATTTATACGACTTTAGGTTAGTATTAGGAGTCATATATTGTTCCCCGCATATTATATTCCTATGTTTGAGAATTCACTTCAATTATATGTAATTGAAGATTAGTTAGTAGAGGTTAGTTGCATTTCCCCAATGTGTCAATTTCCCGTAATAACCTATTTCCCTGTTTTAATTTAGTCGGTTTGAAATTAATATAATAAATTTTTACAAATCGATTTCTGGTATGATAAAGGTGTTTTTATTCTCCTGATAAAAATATCCTTTTGAGACGGTTAGCTTCATTATTTTATTTGAAGATTAAAAATTCGCCCTGAGTCTTTAAACCTGCAATTAAAAAAAAACATATGGTTTTAAAATACTATTATTATGAAAAAACATGTTTTATTAAATTTTTTAACGTTTTTCAGTAACCGGGATAAAGTCTTGGTTGGGGATGAAAACGAATTTAAAATGGGTTTAAGTCGAGTGAATTATTCACGGACTAAAACGAGTAAATATTTAGTCAAGGAAACTTCTAAGAATAAAAATTTTATTTCAAGTACGTTTTTACTTGTTGTATTTTTTCTTTTTACAGGGGTTCTGTATGCTCAACAACCTTCCTGTAATCTTTCAGGTCCGTTGAAAGGGTATTTTGATTCTGGAGGAGGCAGCACAATAACCATCATTTCAGATGTTTATAACACAGGCCCCAACACTACTTATTCTTGGATAATCGATAAAAACATACCGGGGGCTACTATAGTTTCAGGTAAGGGTACGTCGAGTATTCAGGTAAAAGCAGGTACTAAAGGAGGAAGCTTTAAGATAAAGCTTACCGTCACAAATCCAGGTTTAAATGGAGGTCCAAGTGAATCTAGCACCTGCACTAAATCGGTCACCGTAGGTCGTATTTAAATTATAAATGATAAAAATTTACATTATGAAAATTTCAAATACTATTGAAGAATTGGGTGACTGTTGCCATAGTTCCGGTCATTCAAATAAAAAAAAGAATAAGAAATTAGGATACTTTTCGATAGTGCTGTTTTTACTGATGACATCAGTTCAGATGGTTTATGCGCAAGTTCCTACTATTACAAGTTTTTCACCGACTTCTGCCAAAGGGGGAGCAACGGTTACCATTATAGGAACCAATTTTACTGGTGCTACTTCAGTTAAATTTGGGACAGAAGCGGCCGCTTCATTTACCGTTGTCAATTCCACTACTATAACAGCTGTAGTGTCTTCATCAGGTGAGAGCGGTAGGATTTTTGTAACTACTGCTGCAGGAACTGCTGAAATCATTAACTTTATATTTTTACCACCCCCATCATGTAACATAGTGGGTCCGTTGAAAGCGTGTTTTGGTAATAATCTCACGTATCAAGTAGAAATTGCAAATAGTGGTTATAATCCGAGTTCAACACCGCTAGTTCCGGAGCTTCTCATATCATTCCCCCCGGGGCCAGATAACACTACAAATGGACCAATGATTGTATCGAATACTCCATTTGCTTATGATCCTGTTACAAATTCAGGAACTTTAACAGCAGAGTTATTTCCGGGAACAACGACAGGAAAAATTCTGGGTGTTTTAACCGTTAATGCTCCTGGAGGTAGTTGTGAATGTAGTGCCTCTATCGTAATAACAGATGTAAATATTACAACAACATCGCCTCCTATTAAATGTATTGGAGGGACTACTACTCTTCAAGTTAATGCAACTTCAAGTGGTATTCGGGCTTATAAATATACGCTGAGTCGTGCTGGATTTCCTGATATAGTCAAAGACTTCACGCCGTTCACAACGGTTTTCTTTGATAATCTTGTAGCTGGTAATTATACAGTTACCGTCATGGGTGATAGCCAGAGTAACGGCTTAGGATGTACATCAACAGTACCAGTAGTTATTTCCGATCCACCGGCAATAGTAGTATCATCAGCAACTGGGGCGAATCCTAAATGTAATGGTGGAACCGATGGTTCGCTTACGATTACCGCTTCAGGAGGAACAGGCACATTGATGTATTCCAAAGATAATGGTGCAACTTACCAAGCCTCTAATGTCTTCAGCGGATTAGCTGCTGGAACCTATTTATGGGCGGTAAAAGATGCCAATGATTGTATCTTGAAAGGTACGGTGACGCTCACCCAACCAACTATTTTGGCTTCTAGTGATGCTCATGTTGATGTGAAATGTAACGGAGGCAAAGATGGCTCTGTAACACTTACGTACATTGGCGGAACAAGCCCTTATATGGTGAACTTCAATGGTGCAGGCTTCGTGACTCAAACTTCTCCAAGTGCGTATACAGGTCTTACAGCCGGTACCTACACTTGGATAGTAAAAGATGCGAACGGATGTATTGTAGAAGGTTCAGAAACTATTGCACAACCAAGTATTTTGGTAGCAACAGATGCACATGCTGATGTAAAATGTAACGGTGGAAGAGATGGCTCTGTAACCGTAACATTCAGTGGCGGAACTAGTCCTTATATGGTGAACTTTAATGGTGCAGGCTTCGTGGCTCAAACTTCTCCAAATGCGTATACAGGTCTTACAGCCGGTACTTACACTTGGATAGTAAAAGATGCGAACGGATGTATTGTAGAAGGTTCAGAAACTATTGCACAACCAAGTATTTTGGTAGCAACAGATGCACATGCTGATGTAAAATGTAACGGTGGAAGAGATGGCTCTGTAACCGTAACATTCAGTGGCGGAACTAGTCCTTATATGGTGAACTTTAATGGTGCAGGCTTCGTGGCTCAAACTTCTCCAAATGCGTATACAGGTCTTACAGCCGGTACGTACACTTGGATCGTTAAAGATGCGAACGGATGTATTGTTCAAGGTTCAGAAACTATTGCGCAACCAACTATTTTGGTAGCAACAGACGCACATGCTGATGTAAAATGTAACGGTGGAAGAGATGGATCAATAAACGTAACATTCAGTGGAGGAACAAGTCCTTATATGGTGAACTTCAATGGCGCAGGCTTCGTGACTCAAACTTCTCCAAATGCATATACAGGTCTTGCAGCCGGTACGTACACTTGGATTGTAAAAGATGCCAACGGATGTATTATGCAAGGCTCCGAAACTATTGCACAACCAACTATTTTGGTAGCGACAGATGGACATTCTGATGTGAAATGTAACGGAGGAACTGATGGTTCAGTAACCGTAACATTCAGCGGAGGAACAAGTCCTTATATGGTGAACTTCAACGGTGCAGGCTACTTGGCTCAAACTTCTCCAAAATCGTATACAGGTCTTACCGCCGGTACCTACACTTGGATTGTTAAAGATGCCAACGGATGTATTATGGAAGGTTCCGAAACTATTGCACAACCAACTATTTTGGTAGCAACAGATGGACATTCTGATGTGAAATGTAACGGTGGAACTGATGGTTCAGTAACCGTAACATTCAGCGGAGGAACAAGTCCTTATATGGTGAACTTCAACGGTGCAGGCTACTTGGCTCAAACTTCTCCAAAATCGTACACAGGTCTTACAGCCGGTACGTACACTTGGATTGTAAAAGATGCCAACGGATGTATTATGCAAGGTTCCGAAACTATTGCACAACCGACTATTTTGGTAGCAACAGATGGACATTCTGATGTGAAATGTAACGGAGGAACTGATGGTTCAGTAACCGTAACATTCAGCGGAGGAAGAAGTCCTTATATGGTGAACTTTAATGGTGCAGGCTACTTGGCTCAAACCTCTCCAAAATCGTACACAGGTCTTACAGCCGGTACATATACTTGGATTGTTAAAGATGCCAACGGATGTATTATGGAAGGTTCAGAAACTATTGCACAACCAACTATTTTGGTAGCGACAGATGGACATTCTGATGTGAAATGTAACGGAGGAACTGATGGTTCAGTAACCGTAACATTCAGCGGAGGAACAAGTCCTTATATGGTGAACTTCAACGGTGCAGGCTACTTGGCTCAAACCTCTCCAAAATCGTACACAGGTCTTACCGCCGGTACATACACTTGGATTGTTAAAGATGCGAATGGATGTATTATGCAAGGTTCCGAAACTATTGCACAGCCAACTATTTTGGTAGCAACAGATGCACATGCTGATGTAAAATGTAACGGAGGAACTGATGGTTCAGTAACCGTAACATTCAGCGGAGGAACAAGTCCTTATATGGTGAACTTCAACGGTGCAGGCTACTTGGCTCAAGCCTCTCCAAAATCGTACACAGGTCTTACCGCCGGTACGTACACTTGGATTGTTAAAGATGCCAACGGATGTATAATAGAAGGTTCCGAAACTATTGCACAACCAACTATTTTGGTAGTAGTAGATACTCAGTGCGATGTGAAATGTAATGGAGGAAACGATGGTCATGTAACGCTAGCATTCAGCGGTGGAACCGGTCCTTATATGGTGAACTTCAATGGCGCTGGTTTCTTGGCACAAACTTCTCCAATCGCTTATACAGATCTTACCGCCGGTACGTACTCTTGGGTAGTTAAAGATGCCAACGGATGTATACAATCAGGTTCAAAAGTGATTCGACAACCTAGTGCAGTTGTTGTGACAGATGCCCATACTGATGTGAAATGTAACGGAGGAACTGATGGTTCCGTAACCGTAACATTCAGCGGTGGAGTAAGCGGTTATATGGTGAACTTCAATGGCGCAGGATTCGTAGCTCAAACCTCTCCAAAAGTGTATACAGGTCTTGCAGCCGGTACATATACTTGGATAGTTCAAGATGCGTATGGATGTGAACAATCTGGTTCTGAAACTATTGCACAACCAAGTATCTTGGTAGCAACAGATGCTCATACTGATGTGAAATGTAACGGAGGAACTGATGGTTCCGTAACCGTAACATTCTCAGGTGGAACAGCTCCTTATATGGTGAACTTCAATGGCGCAGGCTACTTGGCTCAAACTTCTCCAAAAGCGTACACAGGTCTTACCGCCGGTACGTATACTTGGATTGTAAAAGATGCCAACGGATGTACTATGCAAGGTTCAGAAACTATTGCACAACCAACTATTTTGGTAGCAACAGATGCCCATTCTGATGTGAAATGTAACGGAGGAACTGATGGTTCCGTAACCGTGACATTCAGCGGAGGAACAAGTCCTTATATGGTGAACTTCAACGGTGCAGGCTACTTGGCTCAAACCTCTCCAAAATCGTACACAGGTCTTACCGCCGGTACGTACACTTGGATTGTTAAAGATGCCAACGGATGTATTATGGAAGGTTCAGAAACTATTGCACAACCAACTATTTTGGTAGCAACAGATGGACATTCTGATGTGAAATGTAACGGTGGAACTGATGGTTCAGTTACCGTAACATTCAGCGGAGGAACAAGTCCTTATATGGTGAACTTCAACGGTGCAGGCTACTTGGCTCAAACCTCTCCAAAATCGTACACAGGTCTTACCGCCGGTACGTACACTTGGATTGTTAAAGATGCCAACGGATGTATTATGCAAGGTTCCGAAACTATTGCACAACCGACTATTTTGGTAGCAACAGATGGACATTCTGATGTTAAATGTAACGGAGGAACTGATGGTTCCGTAACCGTAACATTCAGCGGAGGAACAAGTCCTTATATGGTGAACTTCAACGGTGCAGGCTACTTGGCTCAAACCTCTCCAAAATCGTATACAGGTCTTACCGCCGGTACGTACACTTGGATTGTTAAAGATGCCAACGGATGTATCATGCAAGGTTCAGAAACTATTGCACAACCAACTATTTTGGTAGCAACAGATGGACATTCTGATGTGAAATGTAACGGTGGAACTGATGGTTCAGTTACCGTAACATTCAGCGGAGGAACAAGTCCTTATATGGTGAACTTCAACGGTGCAGGCTACTTGGCTCAAACTTCTCCAAAATCGTACACAGGTCTTACAGCCGGTACGTACACTTGGATTGTTAAAGATGCCAACGGATGTATAATGGAAGGTTCCGAAACTATTGCACAACCGACTATTTTGGTAGCAACAGATGGACATTCTGATGTGAAATGTAACGGAGGAACTGATGGTTCAGTAACCGTAACATTCAGCGGAGGAACAAGTCCTTATATGGTGAACTTTAATGGTGCAGGCTACTTGGCTCAAACCTCTCCAAAATCGTACACAGGTCTTACAGCCGGTACATATACTTGGATTGTTAAAGATGCCAACGGATGTATTATGCAAGGTTCCGAAACTATTGCACAACCAACTATTTTGGTAGCGACAGATGGACATTCTGATGTGAAATGTAACGGAGGAACTGATGGTTCAGTAACCGTAACATTCAGCGGAGGAACAAGTCCTTATATGGTGAACTTCAACGGTGCAGGCTACTTGGCTCAAACCTCTCCAAAATCGTACACAGGTCTTACCGCCGGTACCTACACTTGGATTGTAAAAGATGCCAACGGATGTATTATGCAAGGTTCCGAAACTATTGCACAACCAACTATTTTGGTAGCAACAGATGGACATTCTGATGTGAAATGTAACGGAGGAACTGATGGTTCAGTAACCGTAACATTCAGCGGAGGAACAAGTCCTTATATGGTGAACTTTAATGGTGCAGGCTACTTGGCTCAAACTTCTCCAAAATCGTACACAGGTCTTACCGCCGGTACGTACACTTGGATTGTTAAAGATGCCAACGGATGTATAATGGAAGGTTCAGAAACTATTGCACAACCAACTATTTTGGTAGCAACAGACGCACATTCTGATGTGAAATGTAACGGAGGAACTGATGGTTCCGTAACCGTAACATTCAGCGGAGGAACAAGTCCTTATATGGTGAACTTCAACGGCGGCGGCTACTTGGCTCAAACCTCTCCAAAATCGTATACAGGTCTTACCGCCGGTACGTATACTTGGATTGTTAAAGATGCTAACGGATGTATAATGCAAGGTTCAGAAACTATTGCACAACCAGCATTGCTTGTGGCTAATGTTACTCCAATAAATCCTAAATGTTGTTATGATCCTGACGGTTCAATAACCATTTCTGCTACTGGAGGTACAGGAACACTGATGTATTCCATCAATAATGGAACAACTTACCAAGCCTCTAATGTATTTAGCGGATTACTTGCTGGAACATATAACTGGGTGGTGAAAGATGCTAATAATTGCATCTTGAGAGGTACGGTTACTTTAACCAATCCTCCATTGATTGTCGCATCATCAATTCTTGTGAATCCTAAATGCAATGGAGGAACAGACGGTTCGATTACGATTATCGCTTCAGGCGGTACTGGTACATTAACGTACTCCATTGATCAAGGTCTTACTTATCAATCATCCAATGTGTTTACAGGCCTTGCGGCAGGAGAATACAAATGGAGAGTGAAAGATGCCAATGGCTGCTTATTGAAAGGTACGTTTATCTTGACCACTCCACCAGCGGTGACAGTAACAGCAACTCTTGTGAATCCTAAATGTAATGGAGGAACTGACGGTTCGATTACTGTTAATGCTACGGGAGGAAATGCTCCTTTGATGTACTCTCTAAATGATGGTGCTACTTTCCAATCGTCTAATGTGTTTACTGCTTTAGCAGCTGGACAATATCAATGGGCGGTAAAAGAATCAAATGGATGTGTTACAAAAGGAACTGTTAATCTTAGCAATCCTGCATTAATAGTTGCGTCAGCAACACCTACAAATCCTAAATGTACTGGAGGAGCCGATGGTTCATTCACAATTACAGCTTCAGGAGGTACAGGTATACTAACGTACTCTAAAGATGACGGATTAACTTACCAATCATCAAACATATTTAGCGGACTTGCTGCGGGAGTTTATGATTGGGCGGTGAAAGATGCTAACGGATGTATTTTGAAAGGATCAGTTACTTTAGTTAATCCACAATTAATTGCAGTGTCTGTATCTGCTGTAAACCCTTCTTGCTGTGTAGCATTGAAAGATGGTTCAATTACATTAAACGCAACGGGCGGAACAGGTTTATTGATGTATTCAATTGATAATGGAAGTACATTCCAAACATCAAACTTCTTTGCTACCTTAACTGCAGGAGTCTACAATTGGATAGTGAAAGATGCTAATAATTGTCAAATCACTGGAATCGTTACTTTACGTATCCCAAGTGATCCACTAGCGCGACCAGCTGCTAAAACTACAGCAGACTTTACAGCATATCCAGTTCCTTTTAAAGATGTTCTTACAATCAGATACGATTTTGATTACATCTCTGATGTGAAAATAGAAATGTTTGACGCACTAGGAAGAGTGATACTTACTAAATTGGACACAAATAGTTACTATAATAAAGAAATCATGTTAATACCTAGCTCTACCATTGAGCAGGAACAGGTTTATATTGTGAAAGTGACTACTGACAAAGGATACGCCACTAAAAAAGTGATGTCTGGAAAATAGAAAAAATTAATAACCTTAATGTAAAAGCATCCGTTTTCGCGGATGCTTTTTTTTTGAATATTTTTAAGATCGTCGGTCAAAAATAGGGTGTTCGAACCATTGTATGTTAAGTTGACGAAGCATCAACATATTGGTACAATCTATTTTTTGTTTTTAATTAATAATGCCCTGTCTAGCTTCGTTTTTTAGAAACTACATAGTTTTCGAATTAATCAGTAATAAACTATTAAGCGGCATAAAAAGGATTCAGAGGAAGAAGATGCGAAGGCTATTTTATTTTTGGAATATTGTGCAATAATGCTACGAATAATGGACCCATTTTTTTTTATATATTGAAACAAAGAAGATATAATATCTCGATATCAAATTTAAAGGAACATAAAGCTGGTTTTCGTAATTCCATATTTTAATTAATAAAATTTATGTAGCATAATGCCTAAAAAGTTTGAAAACAATACATTAACAGGATCTTTTTTTTATTAATTTTTTATTTGTGTAATGGGTTTCTTAGCGGACTCTGCTTCCTATCAATAAAAATGGAATATTGTCTATTTAAGGTATAATTTTTTTCCTTTTTTTTGGTGATACCTAACCTTCAAATGAGCTTATTAAAATGATATCCAAATTATCCGATTTCCAGATGTTGAATTTAATATAATAAGTAAAGACATTAAATTTTTTGAAGTAGGAAATCTATTCATAATTACAATCAATTAATTTAACATTTAGATATTTGGTAATCAATTAATTAGTAGAATATTTTTTTTACATATTCATGCCTTTTTTTTAATAAAGTATGTACACTAGCTATTAAATTGGTTTTTTATCATGTTGTAATGTTCTTTTTACTGAAATTTCTGTTTTTTTTATAAAAACATCTTCTAATAAAAGTATTGCAGTACCTAAGAAAATCATTTGTAATTTTTAATATTATTTTAACACGTAAGTAACTGTTAATCAATAAATTGAAAATTGATTTATTTTTAATTTACATAATTATTTTCTTACCTACCAATGCTAATTGTCGATTAAATGGGCATCTTGTCGAGTTTATTCCTACTTTTTTTAGATGCATTTAGTATAATGCTTAATTTTATGTAAGAAAAGAATTAAGTTGTATGTATACGACTGTCGGTTAGTATTAGGATTCCTATTTTGTTCCCCGCATATTAGATTCCTATGTTTGAGAATTCACTTCAATTATGTTTAATTGGAGATTAGTTAGTAAAGGTTACTTGCATTTCCCCAATGTGTAATTTCCCGTGATAACCTATTTACCTGTTTTAATTTGGTCGTTTTGAAATTAATCTAATAAATTTTTACAAATCGATTTCTGGTATGATAGAGGTGTTTTTTATTGTTCTGATAAAAATATCCTTTTAAGATGGTTAGCTTCATTATTTCATTTGAAGATTAGGATTCACCCCCAGTCTGTAAACTTCCTATTAAATCCTATATATGGTGTTAAAATACTATTATTATGAAAAAGAATACAATTTTTAAGTTTTTCGATTTCTTATACAACAAAATAATGAGTTGCTTTTTAACGAAAAACTCCACGTCTAAATTAAATTTCAAGAAATTTAATAAGAGACCTACTGTCAATTATTTATCAAGATTGGAGCAGTTTCAATGGCGACAATGGGTCGCAACGTCCCTTTTATTGATAGTGTTTTTGCTATCAAATACAACTATTCAAGCACAAGGCTCCATTAAAGGATTTGTGCCTGTTTTAGCTCCTAAGTCAGGATCTGGAGTTGATGGAGATGCATATGCCCATATGCCCGCCGGGTACGAAAATGTGGGTGATTTATTTGACGCTCAACATCCTGACATAAATGGTCATGGAGTCATTAATCCCTTTACTGGGGAGTTATTGTATCCTGGACAATCTTTTTTTCTGCAGGATAGATATGAAAATGATTTAACCATCTTTACTTCATCTAATAAAATAAATGACAATCCCAATACTTATACTTGGGGGCCGGGCAACTCGCCCAACAAAAATGAAATCCAAAACGCTGGAGCCCATTTCTCATACGGTGATCCTAATTTACCGGGAGGTGTAGCAACCGATTTATGGTGTTTATTTGCGGGTGACCGACAAGTTACCAACGGTAGCAGCTATATTGATTTCGAGTTTTTGCAAAAATCAATGACCATCACTGGTGCTACTATGGCTTCCAATGGCTCTATTACCGGAGGTAGTGGGGGTTTTACCAGTTTGGGTACCGATGGTGGTCGTACACTAGGTGACATTCTGATCACTATCGAGTTTACTAACGGTGGTGGCGATGCTAATGCCGTGATTCGGGTGTGGTCAGCTAAGGCTGGAGGAGGATTTGAATATGTCATTCATCCCAATTCAGAGTTTCTTGGTAAAATATTCATCACTAATAATGACACCGTAACTCACGTTCCCTTTGATGTTTACGGTAGTGATCCAAATGGAACCGGTGTAGGTGGGGATTATGCTCCGAATCAATGGGCCGAAGGAGCCATTAATCTTACGCAGGTATTTAAAAATGCGTTTAAAGATCCTTGTTTTTCAATAAGCACGGTTTTTATTAGAACAAGATCTTCTGGAAGTTCACAACAGTCAGAATTAAAAGATTTCCCTGGCGCTCCTATTCAATTCACTGTGGATGGAAGACCAAAAGGAGTTGCAGTGGCAACAAATCCAGCTTGTAATGGTGGATTTGGTTCTATAGACCTTACCGTTACTGGGGGGACTGCTGGATTTACGTATTCTTGGACTGGTCCAAATAATTTTACTGCATCCACACAAGATATCAGTAATGTATTAGCCGGTACCTATCAATGGCAAATTACGGATTCCAAAGGATGCAAATCATCGGGATCAGTTGTTGTTTCTCAACCGCCAGCGATTGTAGTCTCTTCTGCAGTGTTAGTAAGTCCTAAATGTAATGGTGGAACCGATGGTTCAATCACGATTACTGCTACAGGCGGAACAGGAACTTTGATGTATTCAGCCAATAATGGCACGACTTACCAAGCCTCTAATATCTTCAGCGGATTAACTGCTGGAACGTATTTATGGGCGGTAAAAGATGCCAACAATTGTGTGTTGAAAGGATCCGTTACGATCACTCAACCAACTGCAATCGCTGTATCAGCGGTACTTGTAAGTCCTAAATGTAATGGTGGAACCGATGGTTCAATCACGATTACGGCTTCAGGAGGAACAGGAACACTAATGTATTCAGCTAATGATGGATCTACTTACCAAGCCTCTAATGTCTTCAGCGGATTAACTGCTGGAACGTATTTATGGGCGGTGAAAGATGCCAACAATTGTGTATTGAAAGGATCCGTTACGATCACTCAACCAACTGCAATCGCTGTATCAGCGGTACTTGTAAGTCCTAAATGTAATGGTGGAACCGATGGTTCAATCACGATTACGGCTACAGGAGGAACAGGAACACTGATGTATTCAGCCAATGATGGCTCTACTTACCAAGCCTCTAATGTCTTCAGCGGATTAACTGCTGGAACGTATTTATGGGCGGTGAAAGATGCCAACAATTGTGTGTTGAAAGGATCCGTTACGATCACTCAACCAACCGCAATCGCTGTATCAGCGGTACTTGTAAGTCCTAAATGTAATGGAGGAACCGATGGTTCAATCACGATTACTGCTACAGGCGGAACAGGAACTTTGATGTATTCAGCCAATGATGGCTCAACTTACCAAGCCTCTAATGTCTTCAGCGGATTAACTGCTGGAACGTATCAATGGGCGGTAAAAGATGCCAACAATTGTGTATTAAAAGGATCCGTTACGATCACTCAACCAACCGCAATCGCTGTATCAGCGGTACTTGTAAGTCCTAAATGTAATGGTGGAACCGATGGTTCAATCACGATTACTGCTACAGGCGGAACAGGAACACTGATGTATTCAGCCAATGATGGCTCAACTTACCAAGCCTCTAATGTCTTCAGCGGATTAACTGCTGGAACGTATCTATGGGCGGTAAAAGATGCCAACAATTGTGTATTGAAAGGATCCGTTACGATCACTCAACCAACTGCAATCGCTGTATCAGCTGTACTTGTAAGTCCTAAATGTAATGGTGGAACCGATGGTTCAATCACGATTACCGCTACAGGAGGAACAGGAACACTGATGTATTCAGCCAATGATGGATCAACTTACCAAGCCTCTAATGTCTTCAGCGGATTAACTGCTGGAACGTATTTATGGGCGGTAAAAGATGCCAACAATTGTGTGTTGAAAGGATCCGTTACGATCACTCAACCAACCGCAATCGCTGTATCAGCGGTACTTGTAAGTCCTAAATGTAATGGTGGAACCGATGGTTCAATCACGATTACTGCTACAGGCGGAACAGGAACACTGATGTATTCAGCCAATGATGGCTCTACTTACCAAGCCTCTAATGTCTTCAGCGGATTAACTGCTGGAACCTATCTATGGGCGGTAAAAGATGCCAACAATTGTGTGTTGAAAGGATCTGTTACGATCACTCAACCAACCGCAATCGCTGTATCAGCAGTACTTGTAAGTCCTAAATGTAATGGTGGAACCGATGGTTCAATCACGATTACCGCTTCAGGAGGAACAGGAACACTGATGTATTCAGCCAATGATGGATCAACTTACCAAGCCTCTAATGTCTTCAGCGGATTAACTGCTGGAACGTATTTATGGGCGGTAAAAGATGCCAACAATTGTGTGTTGAAAGGATCCGTTACGATCACTCAACCAACCGCAATCGCTGTATCAGCGGTACTTGTAAGTCCTAAATGTAATGGAGGAACCGATGGTTCAATCACGATTACTGCTACAGGCGGAACAGGAACTTTGATGTATTCAGCCAATGATGGATCAACTTACCAAGCCTCTAATGTCTTCAGCGGATTAACTGCTGGAACGTATTTATGGGCGGTGAAAGATGCCAACAATTGTGTGTTGAAAGGATCCGTTACGATCACTCAACCAACCGCAATCGCTGTATCAGCTGTACTTGTAAGTCCTAAATGTAATGGAGGAACCGATGGTTCAATCACGATTACGGCTACAGGCGGAACAGGAACACTGATGTATTCAGCCAATGATGGATCAACTTACCAAGCCTCTAATGTCTTCAGCGGATTAACTGCTGGAACGTATCTATGGGCGGTAAAAGATGCCAACAATTGTGTATTGAAAGGATCAGTTACGATCACTCAACCAACTGCAATCGCTGTATCAGCGGTACTTGTAAGTCCTAAATGTAATGGTGGAACCGATGGTTCAATCACGATTACCGCTACAGGAGGAACAGGAACTTTGATGTATTCAGCCAATGATGGCACGACTTACCAAGCCTCTAATGTCTTCAGCGGATTAACTGCTGGAACGTATCTATGGGCGGTAAAAGATGCCAACAATTGTGTGTTGAAAGGATCTGTTACGATCACTCAACCAACTATTTTGGTAGCAACAGATGGACATTCTGATGTGAAATGTAACGGAGGAACTGATGGTTCAGTAACCGTAACATTCAGCGGAGGAACAAGTCCTTATATGGTGAACTTTAATGGTGCAGGCTACTTGGCTCAAACTTCTCCAAAATCGTATACAGGTCTTACCGCCGGTACGTACACTTGGATTGTTAAAGATGCCAACGGATGTATCATGCAAGGTTCAGAAACTATTGCACAACCAACTATTTTGGTAGCAACAGATGGACATTCTGATGTGAAATGTAACGGTGGAACTGATGGTTCAGTTACCGTAACATTCTCAGGTGGAACAGCTCCTTATATGGTGAACTTCAATGGTGCAGGCTTCGTGGCTCAAACTTCTCCAAAATCGTACACAGGTCTTACCGCAGGTACGTACACTTGGATTGTTAAAGATGCGTATGGATGTGAACAATCTGGTTCCGAAACTATTGCACAACCAACTATTTTGGTAGCAACAGATGCTCATACTGATGTGAAATGTAACGGAGGAACTGATGGTTCCGTAACCGTAACATTCTCAGGTGGAACAGCTCCTTATATGGTGAACTTCAATGGCGCAGGCTACTTGGCTCAAACTTCTCCAAAAGCGTACACAGGTCTTACCGCCGGTACGTATACTTGGATTGTAAAAGATGCCAACGGATGTACTATGCAAGGTTCAGAAACTATTGCACAACCAACTATTTTGGTAGCAACAGATGCCCATTCTGATGTGAAATGTAACGGAGGAACTGATGGTTCCGTAACCGTGACATTCAGCGGAGGAACAAGTCCTTATATGGTGAACTTCAACGGTGCAGGCTACTTGGCTCAAACCTCTCCAAAATCGTACACAGGTCTTACCGCCGGTACGTACACTTGGATTGTTAAAGATGCCAACGGATGTATTATGCAAGGTTCCGAAACTATTTCACAACCAACTATTTTGGTAGCAACAGATGGACATTCTGATGTGAAATGTAACGGAGGAACTGATGGTTCAGTTACCGTAACATTCAGCGGAGGAACAAGTCCTTATATGGTGAACTTCAACGGTGCAGGCTACTTGGCTCAAACCTCTCCAAAATCGTACACAGGTCTTACCGCCGGTACGTACACTTGGATTGTAAAAGATGCCAACGGATGTATTATGGAAGGTTCAGAAACTATTGCACAACCAACTATTTTGGTAGCAACAGATGGACATTCTGATGTGAAATGTAACGGAGGAACTGATGGTTCCGTAACCGTAACATTCAGCGGAGGAACAAGTCCTTATATGGTGAACTTTAATGGTGCAGGCTACTTGGCTCAAACTTCTCCAAAATCGTATACAGGTCTTACAGCCGGTACGTACACTTGGGTTGTAAAAGATGCCAACGGATGTATTATGGAAGGTTCCGAAACTATTGCACAACCGACTATTTTGGTGGCAACAGATGGACATTCTGATGTGAAATGTAACGGAGGAACTGATGGTTCCGTAACCGTAACATTCAGCGGAGGAACAAGTCCTTATATGGTGAACTTCAACGGTGCAGGCTACTTGGCTCAAACCTCTCCAAAATCGTACACAGGTCTTACAGCCGGTACGTACACTTGGATTGTTAAAGATGCCAACGGATGTATTATGGAAGGTTCCGAAACTATTGCACAACCAACTATTTTGGTAGCAACAGATGGACATTCTGATGTGAAATGTAACGGAGGAACTGATGGTTCAGTAACCGTAACATTCAGCGGAGGAACAAGTCCTTATATGGTGAACTTCAACGGTGCAGGCTACTTGGCTCAAACCTCTCCAAAATCGTACACAGGTCTTACCGCCGGTACGTACACTTGGATTGTTAAAGATGCCAACGGATGTATTATGGAAGGTTCCGAAACTATTGCACAACCAACTATTTTGGTAGCAACAGATGGACATTCTGATGTGAAATGTAACGGAGGAACTGATGGTTCAGTAACCGTAACATTCAGCGGCGGAACAAGTCCTTATATGGTGAACTTCAACGGTGCAGGCTACTTGGCTCAAACGTCTCCAAAATCGTACACAGGTCTTACCGCCGGTACATACACTTGGATTGTTAAAGATGCCAACGGATGTATTATGCAAGGTTCCGAAACTATTGCACAGCCAGCATTGCTTGTGGCTAATGTTACTCCAATAAATCCTAAATGTTGTTATGATCCTGACGGTTCAATAACCATTTCTGCTACTGGAGGTACAGGAACACTGATGTATTCCATCAATAATGGAACATCTTACCAAACATCTAATGTATTTAGCGGATTACTTGCTGGAACATATAACTGGGTGGTAAAAGATGCTAATAATTGCATCTTGAGAGGTACGGTTACTTTAACCAATCCTCCATTGATTGTCGCAACATCAATTCTTGTGAATCCTAAATGTAATGGAGGAACAGACGGTTCGATTACGATTATCGCTTCAGGAGGTACTGGTACATTAACGTACTCCATTGATCAAGGTCTTACTTATCAATCATCCAATGTGTTTACAGGCCTTGCGGCAGGAGAATACAAATGGAGAGTGAAAGATGCCAATGGCTGCTTATTGAAAGGTACGTTTATCTTGACCACTCCACCAGCGGTGACAGTAACAGCAACTCTTGTGAATCCTAAATGTAATGGAGGAACTGACGGTTCGATTACTGTTAATGCTACGGGAGGAACTGCTCCTTTGATGTACTCTCTAAATGATGGTGCTACTTACCAATCGTCTAATGTGTTTACTGCTTTAGCAGCTGGACAATATCAATGGGCGGTTAAAGAGAACAATGGTTGTATTTCCAGAGGTACGGTTAATTTAATTAATCCTGTAATGATAGTTGCATCAGCAACACCTACAAATCCTAAATGTAATGGAGGAGCCGACGGTTCATTTACCATCACAGCAACAGGAGGAACAGGGGTATTGATGTACTCTGCAGATAATGGAGCAAATTACCAAACTTCTAATGTATTTGCTGCTCTTAAGGCTGGGGAATACAAATGGGTGGTAAAAGATGCCAATGGATGTATGATGAGTGGAACTGTTAACTTAGTGAATCCGATATTAATTTCGGTATCTGTAGCGGCAGTAAACCCTTCATGTTGTGAAGCTTTAAAAGATGGTTCAATCACATTGAACGCTTCTGGCGGAACGGGTGCATTCATGTATTCCATCAATGGTGGAACTACGTACCAAACATCTAATTTCTTTGGTAGTTTAACTGCGGGAGTGTACAATTGGATTGTGAAAGATGCGAACAACTGTGTTATAAGCGGTACGGTTACTTTACGTAACCCAACTGATCCACTTGCTAAACCAGCTGCGCCAACTGTGACTGCTAGTTTTACAGCATATCCAGTTCCTTTTAAAGATGTTCTTACAATCAGATACGATTTTGATTACCAATCTGACGTCACAATTGAAGTATTAAATTCACAAGGAATGCCTATACTTTCAAAAACTGATACTAATAGTTATTTAGGCAAAGAAATTATGCTACACCTTCATACATATCAAGGTCAAGAGCAAGTTTATCTTGTCAAAGTAACTACTGATAGAGGAAGTAGCGTTAAAAAAGTAATGTCTTCTAAATAATTTTAAATAATTAACTAATCCTATAAAATATAGAGAAGGATTGGAGTTTAAGATTAAACCTCGAAAGTTATACTTTCGAGGTTTTTTTTTGACTTTTTTCTCGCACTGAAATCAGCATATTTCAAATTTTGGCCGTAAGGGACTTTTGAAAAATGGAGTTGTACTTTAAATAATCAAGGATAAAACTGATTTGTGGGATAATAAAATCATTTCCAAAAAAAAGAGGATTTTAAACATAAAACACTAAATACGTTGAAGGAAATAGACAAAATACCTGTTAATAGGACGCTATAAAAATACCATTATGGTTATAAGAAATAACACCATTTTAAGATCTTTTATACTAGTTCATTAAACACCATTTCAGATGTCTTTTTTATGAATCCATAATCTATAAGGTTAATTTATATTTAATTGAATTAAAGCTTTCTTTTTAAGTCTAAAGCGATAGTGAGCTAGATTGTAAGAATTAAATTCGCCCATTTCTCCACTGATTTATAAACCAAAAAATTCCAAAATTGGATAAAAAATAATTTAGATAATAGGATTAGAATTTATCACATTTTATCTTTTTTTATGTGACGATTCCAACGAAAAAAATAAAGTACGGTAAGTAAGAAAAATTGTGTTTAATTTGTCGTTATTTTTAACACGTAATACACTAACAATCAATACATTACGTTTTTGTTAATTTTTATTTCTATCTTAATTTTCTTATTTAATGATGTTCTTTGTCGATATAAATGGTGATTTAATCGAGTATAATTTTGTTTTTCTGTCTCTTTTTGATTTAATGATTAATTTTAATCTCAGTAAATAATTAAGTTGTTTTTTAATTAAACAGCTTTTAAAAAAGTTTGTGGATAGGGATGTGTTTCTCCACATTATTATATCCTGATTATGAAGGTTAACTTCATTAATTTTAAATGAAGATGGCTTATTTGCTGTTAGTTACATTTCCAAAAAATGTAAGATTCCAGTTTTTTCCTAATTACTATTTAATGTTAATTACTTAAAATTAACAGTCTGAATTTTTTCGCAAATCGATTTTATTTGGTAAAAGAAATGTTGTTTTTATTGAGCAAATAAAAACATTCATTAATGACGGTGACTTCATTATTTTGAATGAAGAGAGTTGATGTTATCTTAAAGTTTTTCTATCCCAAGTCTGTAAACTTCCTTTTATATCTAATGTATGGTGCTAAAATACTTTTATTATGAAAAAGAGTACACTTCTACAGTTTTTCGTTAATTTATATGGCAAAATAACCAATAGCCTTTTGACGAAAAATGCTCTTTCTAAATTAAATTTTCCAAAATTTAATGAGAGAACTTCAATCGATTTTTTATCGAGATTATGGACCAGTCATTGGCGCCAGTCAATTGCTAAGCCTCTATTATGTTTGGCAGTTATGCTGATGGGCTACACAATTAATGCTCAGAATATTCAAGGTGTTGTTCCCGTAAAATATCCCCTTACCGGTTCTGGAGTGGATGGCGATGCCTTTGCTCATACACCTGATTTTACTAATTCTCTTTACATTAATACAGGAGACTTGTTTGACAATCTTCATCCCACTATTGCTGGGCATGGTTTGATTAATCCTCTTACTGGTGAAGTTTTTTACAAACCCAGTCTTACAGGATCTCAATCAATTCCTGTAACCTATCAGTTGAAGGATCCTTATCAAAATGATCCAACCATCTTTACTTCTTCCAATAAAATAAATGATAATCCTGGTACTTATACTTGGGGCGCTGGAAGCTCACCACCCAAAAATGAAATCCAAAATTGTGGAGTTCATTTTAGTTATGGTGATCCTGATAAAATAGGAGGGACAAGTACTGACGGAATAAGCTTTGTTACTCCTGGTGGTGTAAGAGGATCTTCTACAGATTTGTGGTGCCTTTTTGCCGGTGACCGTCAGACAATCAATGGAAGTAGTTACATTGATTTCGAGTTTTTACAAGCACCATTAACAATCACAGGTGCTGTTTATGGCTCCCCTGATCCCTTTAGCAACGTGGCTCCAATTACCGGTGGTAGTGGTGGATTTGTTACTAGAGCACCCGCTTCAACAGGTGGACGAACACCAGGTGATATTTTAGTTACTATCGAATTTACACAAGGAGGTGGTGATGCAACCGTTGTGATTCGAAAATGGTCATTATTAGGTGGGGTTTACGAATATGTTGTTATTCCGAATACTTCTTTTCCAAATCAAATCTTTATTACCAATAACGACTCATATACCCCGGTGCCTTTTGATGTTTTTGGAGTGAATCCTGGGATATATGCGCCCAATCAATTCGCTGAGGGTGCAATCAATCTTACTCAAGTTTTTTTAACAAGTCAGAATCAAAATCCATGTTTCGTCTTAAGTACTGTGTTTATTAGAACACGGTCTTCAGGAAGTTCATCTCAATCTGAATTGAAAGATTTCCCTTCCGCTCCAATACAATTAAATTTGGATTTGACTCCAAATGCTAATGCAGGAGCTGATAAAGTTTTGACTTGCACCACTACTTCACTTGCTCTAAGCGGGTCTTCTACAACAGCAGGCGCAACTTACTCGTGGGTTGCCAGTAATGGCGGTCATATCGTTTCGGGAGCTAACACAGCTACGCCAATTGTTGATATGGCAGGTACCTATACGTTAAGTGTTTCCATTCCATCGAATCCTTTGTGTAAAGGAACTGATATCGCATTGGTAACCTTAAATAATACTCCGCCTAACGCTAATGCAGGAGCTGATAAGGTGTTAAACTGTACTGTTACTTCAATTGCCCTAAGCGGATCTTCCACAACAGCGGGAGCTACTTACTCTTGGGCTGCCAGCAATGGAGGAAATATCGTTTCGGGAGGAACAACAGCTACGCCAACCGTTAATGCGGCAGGTACGTATACGTTAACCGTTACCGATCCGGCCAATGGCTGTACTGCTACCGATATAGCATTGGTTACCCTTAACAATACAGCACCAAACGCTAATGCAGGAGCTGATAAAGTGTTGACTTGTACTGTTACTTCAATTGCCTTAAGCGGATCTTCCACAACAGCGGGAGCTACTTATTCTTGGGCTGCCAGCAATGGAGGAAATATCGTTTCCGGAGGAACAACAGCTACGCCAACCGTTAATGCAGCAGGTACTTATACGTTAACCGTTACCAATCCAGCCAACGGCTGTACTGCTACTGATATAGCATTGGTTACTCTTAACAATACAGCACCTAATGCTAATGCAGGAGCTGATAAAGTGTTGACTTGTACTGTTACTTCAATTGTCTTAAGCGGATCTTCCACAACAGCGGGAGCTACTTACTCTTGGGCTGCCAGCAATGGAGGAAATATCGTTTCCGGAGGAACAACAGCTACGCCAACCGTTAATGCAGCAGGTACGTATACGTTAACCGTTACCAATCCAGCTAACGGCTGTACGGCTACCGATATAGCTTTGGTAACTTTAGACAGTTCATTACCTAATGTGAATGCAGGAGCCGACAAAGTGTTGACTTGTACTGTTACTTCAATTGCCTTAAGCGGATCTTCCACAACAGCGGGAGCTACTTTTTCTTGGGCTGCCAGCAATGGAGGATTTATCGTTTCCGGAGGAACAACAGCTACACCAACCGTTAATGCAGCAGGTACTTATACGTTAACCGTTACCAATCCAGCCAACGGCTGTACCGCTACCGATGTAGCCTTGGTGACTCTAAACAACACGGCACCTAATGCTAATGCAGGAGCAGATAAAGTGTTGACTTGTACTGTTACTTCAATTGCCTTAAGCGGATCTTCCACAACAGCGGGAGCTACTTTCTCTTGGGCTGCCAGCAATGGAGGATTTATCGTTTCCGGAGGAACAACAGCTACGCCAACAGTTAATGCAGCAGGTACGTATACGTTAACCGTTACCAATCCAGCCAACGGCTGTACCGCTACTGATGTAGCATTGGTGACTCTAAACAATACAACACCAAATGTTAATGCAGGAGCAGATAAAGAGTTGACTTGTACTATTACTTCAATTGCCTTAAGCGGATCTTCCACAACTGCGGGAGCTACTTTCTCTTGGGCTGCCAGCAATGGAGGATTTATCGTTTCCGGAGGGACAACAGCTACACCAACCGTTAATGCAGCAGGTACTTATACGTTAACCGTTACCAATCCAGCCAACGGCTGTACCGCTACCGATATAGCATTGGTAACTTTAGACAATTCATTACCTAATGCTAATGCAGGAGCCGACAAAGTGTTGACCTGTACCGTTACTTCAATTGCCCTAAGCGGATCTTCCACAACAGCGGGAGCTACTTACTCTTGGGCTGCCAGTAATGGAGGATTTATCGTTTCCGGAGGAACAACAGCTACGCCAACAGTTAATGCGGCAGGTACGTATACGTTAACTGTTACCAATCCAGCCAACGGCTGTACTGCTACCGATATAGCATTGGTTACTCTAAACAATACAGCACCTAATGCTAATGCAGGAGCAGATAAAGTGTTGACTTGTACTGTTACTTCAATTGCCTTAAGTGGATCTTCCACAACAGCGGGAGCTACTTTCTCTTGGGCAGCCAGCAATGGAGGATTTATCGTTTCCGGAGGAACAACAGCTACGCCAACAGTTAATGCAGCAGGTACGTATACTTTAACTGTTACCAATCCAGCCAACGGCTGTACCGCTACTGATGTAGCATTGGTGACTCTAAACAATACAACACCAAATGTTAATGCAGGAGCAGATAAAGTGTTGACTTGTACTGTTACTTCAATTGCCTTAAGCGGATCTTCCACAACTGCGGGAGCTACTTTCTCTTGGGCAGCCAGCAATGGAGGATTTATCGTTTCCGGAGGAACAACAGCTACACCAACCGTTAATGCAGCAGGTACTTATACGTTAACCGTTACCGATCCAGCCAATGGCTGTACTGCTACTGATATAGCATTGGTTACTCTTAACAATACAGCGCCTAATGTTAGTGCAGGAGCTGATAAAGTGTTAACTTGTACTGTTACTTCAATTGCCTTAAGCGGATCTTCCACAACAGCGGGAGCTACTTACTCTTGGGCTGCCAGCAATGGAGGATTTATCGTTTCCGGAGGAACAACAGCTACGCCAACCGTTAATGCAGCAGGTACTTATACGTTAACAGTTACCAATCCAGCCAACGGCTGTACAGCTACCGATATAGCTTTGGTAACTTTAGACAGTTCATTACCTAATGTGAATGCAGGAGCCGACAAAGTGTTGACTTGTACTGTTACTTCAATTGCCTTAAGCGGATCTTCCACAACAGCGGGAGCTACTTATTCTTGGGCTGCCAGCAATGGAGGATTTATCGTTTCCGGAGGAACAACAGCTACACCAACCGTTAATGCGGCAGGTACATATACGTTAACCGTTACCAATCCAGCCAATGGCTGTACTGCTACTGATATAGCATTGGTTACTCTAAACAATATAGCACCTAATGCTAATGCAGGAGCTGATAAAGTGTTGACCTGTACCGTTACTTCAATTGCCTTAAGCGGATCTTCCACAACCGCGGGCGCTACTTTCTCTTGGGCTGCCAGCAATGGAGGATTCATCGTTTCCGGAGGAACAACAGCTACACCAACCGTTAATGCAGCAGGTACTTATACTTTAACTGTTACCAATCCAGCCAACGGCTGTACTGCTACAGATATAGCATTGGTTACCCTCAACAATACAGCACCTAACGCAAATGCAGGCGCTGATGCTCAGATATTATGCAGTACCACTAGTGTAGTTCTATCGGGTTCTTCCACAACAGTAGGAGCTACTTTCTCTTGGGTTGCCAGCAATGGAGGAAATATCGTTTCCGGAGCAACAACAGCTACACCAACAGTTGATGCAGCAGGTACGTATACATTAACCGTTACCAATCCGGCCAACGGCTGTACCGCTACCGATTTTGCTTTGGTAACTGTTCAAATTTGCGTAAAAGCGCTATGTACTTATACTCAAGGGTATTATGGTAATGCTGGAGGAACTTCCTGTGCTGACGGAATTAAATACTCTACTATTGGGTTGATTGAAAAAGCTTTGGCTTATTATGGAGGTACAATGACTCTTGGTTTGACTGGACATTCTGTTTTGGTCAATAATGCACAAGCTGTTATCAATGTAATGCCAGGAGGTGGAGGTAGTCGTGTACTATCTGCAGGAGACTATTCTATCACTAATTTACCTTCTAGCTATTTGTCTAAACAAGGCAGAATCAATAATACTTTGTTGGCTCAGACACTTGCTTTAGGTCTTAACATAGGTATAAATGGAGCTCTTGGTGATTTTGCATTGCAAGCGGGAACTTTCGCTATTGCCATGCCAGCAGGTGGTTGTGGATCAGATACTCCAAAAGTACGCTCTTGTAATCCTGATGGAACCGTGAATAATGAATATAAATATTACACTATTCCTAGTAACATTGTAACCGCTTTAGGAGCTAATGCTACCGTACAAGGATTGTATAATTTAGCAAACCAAGCTTTAGGTGGAGGATCAACCAATGGTCTTACACTTTCACAAATAGCAAGTGCGGTAGATTTAATCAACAATGCTTTTGATGAATGTAGAATATTCGTAGGGTATAATATTCAACCATTAGTATGTCCTATTCTTACAATCGCACCAACAACTACCAGTAAAATGGAACCAGCAGGTTTTGATGCGTATCCTGTGCCATTCAAAGATGTGTTGACCATTCAATATAAATTTGATTATGTGTCCGATGTTAAAATTGAAGTAATCAATGCAACTGGAAGAACAGTGCTTACCAAAGAAGATAGCAATAGTTATTTAAACGAAGAAGTTGCGCTAAACCTTAAAATGAATAGAGGTCAAGAGCAAGTATATGTTGTAAAAGTAACTACGAATCGAGGAAGTAGTGTGAAAAAAGTAATGTCTTCAAAATAGTAGAATTAATAATCTAATCCTATAAAATATAGAGAAGGGTTGGATAGTGGGATTAAACCTCGAAAGTCTTACTTTCGGGGTTTATTTCTACTTTTGTTAATTGAGTTCGAAGTTGTTTTTTTAAAATAACCTCGTTGGGTTAATAAAGAATATTAGTATAGAATCCCTACAAATGAATATCCTTTTGATGATGGTGCACTTCATACAACTTTTATGGAGATGGCTTGTTTTGATGGTTGTTGCAGTTTCCTAAAGATGTAAACTTCCAGTTTTTAGTACTATTAAATACTTAGATTGATAGTAAAATTTCCCCCCAAATTGATTTTTATTACCGTAAGTGAAATGTTGTTTTTATGATACAAATAAAGACACTCATTAATGATGGTGACTTCATGATTTATATGAAGATGGATTATGTTTTTCTAAACGTTTTTCTATCCCAGATCTGTAAACTTCCTTTTATAACTAATATATGGTATTAAACTACTTTAATCATGAAAAAGAGTACAATTTTCGAGTTTTTCGAAGACTTATTGGTTTAGCCCCCTAATAATCGGACTTTAACATTTTAAGTTTTACAAACATACGCAATTAGTCAATATCTTTGTCTTGCAAGGAACAAACGAAGGCGAGTTTTACACCGATGTTTGTAGAAATGTTTCAGGCCTGGTCATTTCGATTTCACTAAAATTTAGTTCACCCACAAAAAAAGGCGGAATCTCTAAATTTTGCAAGGAACTGCACTTCAGACTCGTATTGCCCGATATTTGTTGGTATGGGATTTTGAGTTTGAATGTTATTTTTCGTTTTATTTCATCTCTTTTTTGTTCGATTAGCCCTTTATTCCAGCATTCTAAAAAGATATTTGGAGGTAAATTACAAACTGAGGAATGTAGACGTTCATTATTGTATTTCTCATAAAAAATGGTCAAAACACCTTCCAATTCATCGATTGTCCAAAAATGAAAAGGTCTTAGTTTTTTTGCTAAAATAGCATGAAAACTCTCAATATGTCCATTTTCCTGTGGGGTATATGGATGTGTAAAGACTTGATTCAGGTAGTTATCTTTGAAGAAATTTTGAATCATTTTTGCCGAAAATCGACTGTCATTATCATTGCGAACCTCAATATGAATCCCTTTTTCTAGGCAATTATTTGGTTGTAAATGATTTATTATAATATGTTCCCATGCCCTTTTAACATCTTCTTTTTTGATGGAATAGGCAACCGTCCAATGCAAAACAAGTCTGGTAAAAGTGTCAATAGTTGTTAGCACATAGCTATGCATTTTATACTCCTCGACCCACACAAATTTAATGTCCATTTCCAAAACTTCAAAGGGCTGACTTGGAAAAACCTTACGGTATTTTACCCTGGTTTTACTAGGCTTTTGATGTTGTTCCTTCAATAATTGTGCGCCTTTCATCAATCGATATACTTTCTTATGATTAATATCGTAACCCATCAGTTGTAATCTAGTTTCCATTTTCCGATGACCATAATCTGTGTCGAGATCTTGATGAGCTTGCTTTATTTCTTCAATAATCACATCATTTGAAACTTCAAATTTTTGCCCGTACTTGTCAGTGTAAAAAGTCGTCGTAGAAGGACTTCTTCCTTGATTAGTCCGCTTGTTTTGATAATAATACTGGTGCTTGGTTATTGCTGAAATTTGAAATGCTACTTCTTTCTTCAAGCCCTGAAAAATGTAGCCTCTCACGAGTTCCTTTTTTTCTCCAAGGCGAATTTCTTTTTTAGCAATTCGTCTTTTAACTTGCCTTCAAGCTCTTTTTGAATAACAATTTCTTTGAGTAGCTTGTTTTCTTTTTCCAGTTCTCTGATTCGTTTAAGCTGCGCGGGGGTCATTCCATGTGCGAAGCCCTCTTCGCCCATAGTATCCATCTTCTTCTTCCATGAGTAATAACTCGCAGGAAATACCGAATATTTCTCTAATGTAGGTTTAACACCTTGTTCTGAAGCTTCCTTTATGATCTTTAGCTTCTCTTCTTTGGTAAATTTTCTCTTTTCCATCGTACAAAATTATAGATTTCTATTTATAATTGTGTCCGATTATTTAAGGGGCTGAAACATTATCGAGCAAATTAATGAATTGCTCGATACCGAAAAACACCCTTTCTAAATTAGATTTTTTTAAGTCTAATGAGAGAAATCCAATAGATTATATATCACATTTTATCGACTTACTGCTAACAAAAACTTTATTTACCCTCAAAAATCAATTGAAATGCAGGTCTTTACTGGTTTTGATGATTTTTTTAACGGGATTTTTTATAATTCCATCTGCTTTATACTCTCAAACACCACCCTTGCCCGATGAGAAGAGTTGTGTTTCAAAGGATTTATTAGTTGTTGGCGCTAGGTTGGACATTGGTGAATGTTTCCAATGTAATATAGGTGATCAACCTGTAAAATTTAATTTAATTCTAAGTATCAATAATAAAACAGGTTCATTTAGACCAACCTTTGCATTTTGGGGAACGCTTGAAGTAACAGAACCTGGGGCTGGCTTGGGTGGTGTGGACAAAGTAACTACATCTTCAATCTCTGGCTGTAATGATATTACAGGTTTGCCGCCAAATGAAATAACTGACTTAACATTTCTAGAAATTCCCTATAAATGCGGAACTACATTAAAATTAACGAATCTTTTCCTTGCATGGACTGACGCCTCTAAGGTTGTAGATCAGACCAGTGCCAATAGTTGTGACAATTTAACTACAAAATTAAATTCGAAGAAAGTTCTGGATATCTCCCCAAAATGTGGAACTCTTCTTGAAATAGAAATTAAAACACCTCTTGATGTAACTGTAAACCAACCTAGTATTTGTAACGGACAAACAGCTACTTTAACGGCTAATGCAACCGGTGGCAATGGTACCTACAGTTACAAATGGAGTACAGGCGAAACATCTCCAAGTATTGATGTTTCACCAGCGTCAAATACCGAATATACTGTTACAGTGACCGCTCCATCTACTTTTGACCCTACTAAAACATGTTCTGCTTCCTTTACAGCTAAGGTAACTGTAAATCCAAATCCAGCAGCACTTGTATTAACAGGAAGTTCTATCTGTACATCAGTAACAGGAACAGGAAGTATCACATCTGGTACATCTGCTCTTAACGTTAACTATCAGTTATACAATAGTGCAAGTGCACCAGTTCAGACTGCCAAGGCAGGAACAGGAGCAGGGTTAACCTGGTCTAGTGTAACGGCTGGAACTGGATATTATGCGATTGCGACAGGAGCTGCTCCAACAAGCTGTACTTCTCAAAGCAATCCTGTTAATGTGGTAGAAGTTGCCAATCCAGCAGCACTTGTATTAACAGGAAGTTCTATCTGTACATCAGTAACAGGAACAGGAAGTATCACATCTGGTACATCTGCTCTTAACGTTAACTATCAGTTATACAATAGTGCAAATGCACCAGTTCAGACTGCCAAGGCAGGAACGGGAGCAGGTTTAACCTGGTCTAGTGTAGCGGCTGGAACTGGATATTATGCGATTGCGACAGGAGCTGCTCCAACAAGCTGTACTTCTCAAAGCAATCCTGTTAATGTGGTAGAAGTTGCCAATCCAGCAGCACTTGTATTAACAGGAAGTTCTATCTGTACATCAGTAACAGGAACAGGAAGTATCACATCTGGTACATCTGCTCTTAACGTTAACTATCAGTTATACAATAGTGCAAATGCACCAGTTCAGACTGCCAAGGCAGGAACAGGAGCAGGGTTAACCTGGTCTAGTGTAGCGGCTGGAACTGGATATTATGCGATTGCGACAGGAGCTGCTCCAACAAGCTGTACTTCTCAAAGCAATCCTGTTAATGTGGTAGAAGTTGCCAATCCAGCAGCACTTGTATTAACAGGAAGTTCTATCTGTACATCAGTAACAGGAACAGGAAGTATCACATCTGGTACATCTGCTCTTAACGTTAACTATCAGTTATACAATAGTGCAAGTGCACCAGTTCAGACTGCCAAGGCAGGAACAGGAGCAGGGTTAACCTGGTCTAGTGTAGCGGCTGGAACTGGATATTATGCGATTGCGACAGGAGCTGCTCCAACAAGCTGTACTTCTCAAAGCAATCCTGTTAATGTGGTAGAAGTTGCCAATCCAGCAGCACTTGTATTAACAGGAAGTTCTATCTGTACATCAGTAACAGGAACAGGAAGTATCACATCTGGTACATCTGCTCTTAACGTTAACTATCAGTTATACAATAGTGCAAATGCACCAGTTCAGACTGCCAAGGCAGGAACGGGAGCAGGGTTAACCTGGTCTAGTGTAGCGGCTGGAACTGGATATTATGCGATTGCGACAGGAGCTGCTCCAACAAGCTGTACTTCTCAAAGCAATCCTGTTAATGTGGTAGAAGTTGCCAATCCAGCAGCACTTGTATTAACAGGAAGTTCTATCTGTACATCAGTAACAGGAACAGGAAGTATCACATCTGGTACATCTGCTCTTAACGTTAACTATCAGTTATACAATAGTGCAAATGCACCAGTTCAGACTGCCAAGCCAGGAACAGGAGCAGGTTTAACCTGGTCTAGTGTAGCGGCTGGAACTGGATATTATGCGATTGCGACAGGAGCTGCTCCAACAAGCTGTACTTCTCAAAGCAATCCTGTTAATGTGGTAGAAGTTGCCAATCCAGCAGCACTTGTATTAACAGGAAGTTCTATCTGTACATCAGTAACAGGAACAGGAAGTATCACATCTGGTACATCTGCTCTTAACGTTAACTATCAGTTATACAATAGTGCAAGTGCACCAGTTCAGACTGCCAAGGCAGGAACAGGAGCAGGGTTAACCTGGTCTAGTGTAACGGCTGGAACTGGATATTATGCGATTGCGACAGGAGCTGCTCCAACAAGCTGTACTTCTCAAAGCAATCCTGTTAATGTGGTAGAAGTTGCCAATCCAGCAGCACTTGTATTAACAGGAAGTTCTATCTGTACATCAGTAACAGGAACAGGAAGTATCACATCTGGTACATCTGCTCTTAACGTTAACTATCAGTTATACAATAGTGCAAATGCACCAGTTCAGACTGCCAAGGCAGGAACGGGAGCAGGTTTAACCTGGTCTAGTGTAGCGGCTGGAACTGGATATTATGCGATTGCGACAGGAGCTGCTCCAACAAGCTGTACTTCTCAAAGCAATCCTGTTAATGTGGTAGAAGTTGCCAATCCAGCAGCACTTGTATTAACAGGAAGTTCTATCTGTACATCAGTAACAGGAACAGGAAGTATCACATCTGGTACATCTGCTCTTAACGTTAACTATCAGTTATACAATAGTGCAAATGCACCAGTTCAGACTGCCAAGGCAGGAACAGGAGCAGGTTTAACCTGGTCTAGTGTAGCGGCTGGAACTGGATATTATGCGATTGCGACAGGAGCTGCTCCAACAAGCTGTACTTCTCAAAGCAATCCTGTTAATGTGGTAGAAGTTGCCAATCCAACAGCACTTGTATTAACAGGAAGTTCTGTTTGTGATGCCGGTACTGGTACGGTAAGTTCTTCTACCTCACAGTTAGGAGTGAGCTATCATTTGCGAATTGGTACTACTAATGTACAGTCTGCAAAAACAGGTGCTGGTGCAGCTCTTTTATGGTCTGGTCTTAACACAGGTACTAACTACAATGTAGTTTCAACAGGTGCAGCTCCAACGAATTGTCTAGGTTCAAGTAATAACGTCGATGTAGCAACTGTAAATTGCGCTCACATCTTCCCAACACAAACTACTTGTAGTAATTATTTGTGTGGACCTAAGGATACATTCACCTTGAAGAAAATTTGTGTTACATACGCGAAAGGGAAACCCGGGACAATTGGCAATGCAATTCCGGGAGTGTTTTTCTACTATGGTGATTTTACTGCTACTAAAACAAATGTTATCACTGATGCTACTGATGTGACAACAATTATTGTTGACCAAACAAGTACTGGTTTCAACGGTACATTTGATCCTCAAAACGCAAGTAACATAAGACTGCTTGTAGATGATTGTCAAACTGTAACGCCAATATCGATAACAATTGGAACACAAACTTCAAATATGGGGGATGTTACGATAGAATTTAAAGCGATAAAAGACAAAAAATATATTGTATCAGTGAAATATGATGTTAAATCTATAATTACCAGTATTATTAAATCAACCCCAGCATACTCGACAATCGGGATGAAAATAAACGGAGGAAGTCTTGAAGGTGTAGGTAAAGTAGATCTTGATACAAGCAGTACTTGTTCAGATACTTCAGTAACTCCTTCTGGCGGCGGATGTCTTGCTAAATTAGCTCCAACAGATACAAAAGTACTTGCAAGTACTACAACTGCGACTGAACCAGCCGGATTTGATGCGTACCCGGTTCCTTTCAAAGATGTACTTACAATCAAATACAATTTTGATTATGTGTCTGATGTGAAAATTGAAGTGTTTAATTCACTTGGAAAAGCAATACTTTCCAAAGCGGATACCAATAGTTATCTAAACAAAGAAGTTTCGCTTGACCTTAAAATGAATAAAGGACAAGAGCAAGTTTATGTTGTCAAAGTAACTACGAATCGTGGAAGCAGCACCAAAAAAGTAATGTCTTCTAAATAGTATTATAAAATTAATTTTAACTAAAAGCATCCGCCTAAAACGGATGCTTTTTTAGTGTTGTCCTGTCTTAAAATTGGTTGTCACCAAACAATTTAATCTTTTAATCACAATCCCCATTATTTTGTCATTCCGTCTCGTTTTTCGGAACGAGAGAGGAATCTCTTCAAACTACTCACGTAACGGTGATTGATCGGCTAATTTGTGCAATTCCTCATCTTCTTTTTGTTGGAATGATAAACGAGACGGAGATTCCTCTTTCATCGGAATGACAAATAAGACGGGGATTGCTTCGTCAGTTGGAGTGTTTTTTGTGTAATGGCTTCTCGATACATTTCAAAATAAAAAATTTTGAAATACTCGAAGTGACGGGAGGAGGAATGATATATAGTCGTCAGTTGGAGTGTTTTTTGTGTAAGGGCTTCTCGATACATTTCAAAATAAAAAATTTTGAAATACTCGAAGTGACCGCAGGAATAATAGGTTACAGTCGTCAGTTCGAGTTGAGTAGAAATTTGCGATAGAAAATTGCTACGAAGTATCGAGAACAGTTCTGTTTAAATGTTTCTCGATACAATTATACGTTATTAAAACTAGCGTTTGAATAACGTATAATCACTCGAAGTGACGTTAAGAGGAATGATATATAGTCGTCAGTTCGAGTGTTTTTTGTGTAAGGGCTTCTCGATACATTTCAAAATAAAAAATTTTGAAATACTCGAAGTGACGTTAGGAGTAATGATAAATAGTCGTCAGTTCGAGTTGAGTAGAAATTTGCGATAGAAAATTGCTACGAAGTATCGAGAACAGTTGTGTTTAAATGTTTCTCTAAACAATTATACGGTATTAAAACTAGCGTTTAAATAACGCATAATCACTCGAAGTGACGTTAAGAGTAATGATAAACAGTCGTCAGGTGGAGTGTTTTTTGTGTAATGCAATGGAACAAACTTCTCGATACGCTACGCTACTCGAAATGACGGTATCGAGAACCTTTTTACATCTAGATTTTACTCAATTTCAAATATCCAATATGCAAGGTGTCTTCTTCAAGAATAGTTTCGTTTTTTGAGATTTTTAGCGAATAGAGATTTTTAAATTTTTCATCCAAAATATCTCCTATATTGTAAATATCATCCACATCTATTCCGTATTTATCGTCGATATGAGAAATGGCTCCTTGGAAACCAAAATGTTTGTAGAAAGTGGATCTTCTGGCTTTTTTGGAGGCCAATCCTACACTTTTGGCAACGGTAAGAATTTTATAATGGTATTCTTCAAATTCATTCTCTTTATATCCTCCCAGATTAATGAAAAAAAGTTTATCCAAAGTGGAATCTGATGTAGCGTTTTTAGCGATAATTTCTATCGAAAAATTATCTACCACAGCGACTTCTCGCCACGCATCAATATGAATTTTACCTTTGGCTTCAGGCCAAAAAGCTTTCATTTGAGGAACCAATTCTTTTAAGGAATTCCCGATTCCAAAAAAAATATCATGCTGTTCCGTAAACCTTCCTAAGGGCTTGCAGCCCAGTATTATCATGTATAATTTAAGTTCTATATCCATTTTGTAAAGCTACATCTTTTTACAAAATAATTTTTGGCACAATTTATGGTTATCATAAAAAAACAAAACCCCTTAATAAATAAAATCATGAAAAAGATAATTACCCTTTTGGCAATTGTAGGATTATTTAGCTTACAAAGTTGTACCGTAACAGATAGTGGATCTATTGTGAGCGACATTCCAACAAGTGAAATATTTGAAGTGAGTACTTCATTTACTTCAACTAATGGTTATAGTAAATTGATACCGTTAAATCCACGTATTTATTCTTCGGATGTTGTGTTAGTATATCGATTATCTGGAACCACTTCACAAGGTGGTGATATCTGGAAATTATTACCTGAAACACATTATTTTACTGATGGAACTTTAGATTTTGGTTACGATTTTGATTATACCACTACCGATATAAGCGTTTATATGGTGGGTAATAATTTACAAACTGTTTCTACTAATTATAGATTGAATCAGGTTTTAAGGATTGTAATTACTCCGGCTGGTTTTTCTCAAGCAATAGATAAAAATAATATCAATGCGGTAATGTCAGCTTTAAAAGTTGATAAAAGCCAAATTCAGAAAATTCAAATGTAACTACTGTTTTTACTACAATAAAAAAGGAAATCTTACGATTTCCTTTTTTTTATGCGTAAATAATTTGATTCGAAAGAAAAGTATATTTTTTGAAAGATTTATTCTGTTTTCAGGACTATTAGGAGTTCTTTTGGTGTATTTTTTCTTTTTCGAATTCAAAAATAGTTGAAATGTTTTAGACAAAAAAGTCAGATAAATATTCTTTTTGGCATAACTTTATATACACTTTAAAACTATATGTTATGAAAAAGAGAATTATACTTATGACTATTTTTAGTATGTTGTTTTTGTCAAGTTGTGAAGGACCACAAGGGCCTCCTGGCTTAGATGGACAAGATGGATTATTAAGTGAAGTGTTTGAACTTCGAAATATAAATTTTGGATTTAATGCAACGGACGGTTATACTATTTATAGAACCTTAAATCCCCAAATTGCTTCTTCGGATGTTCTTTTAATCTACAGATTGTCAGGGACCATTAATTCCAGTACACCAATTTGGCAACAAATTCCTAGAACTTTATTTTTGCCTGAGGGAGAATTGGATTACGATTTCGATTTCAGTAAACAGGATTTTACAATTTTTGCCGGAGGAACTTATAATTTGGCTTTAACGCCAAGTTACATTAATGGTCAAACGTTTAGAATTGTAATTGTGCCAGGCATTTTAACTAATAAATCAGCGAATAAACCAGATTTCTCGAATTACTACGCGGTAATCAAAGCCTATAATATTGATGATTCAAATGTGAAAGTGCTAAATTAATTCGATTTAAACATAAAAAAAGCTATCAATTGATTTTGACAGCTTTTTTTTATGCTTTTTAAATTATTGGATTTTAAATATTTTAGAACTCCGTATTTTTATTATAATCTTCCTTTTTATTCATTTTCAGTGAGACTGCGATTCCTAATAGTAGCGAAATGGCAATAAAAGCCAGTGATACCCATTCCGGCAATTCGATAAAATCATGGAGTAACATTTTGAGACCTACAAAACTTAAAATAGCGATTAGGCTGTATTCTAAATAGCTGAATCGTTCCAGCATATTCGCTAAAAAGAAATACATGGAACGCAAACCTAAAATCGCAAAAATATTAGAACTAAAAACTATAAAAGGATCTTTAGTTATTGCTAAAATAGCGGGAACACTATCAAGAGCAAATACAACATCCATTACTTCGATAACTACTAACGCGACAAAAAGGGGAGTAGCAGCAGTAATATGGCGTCTTTTTACAAAGAAATGTTCTTTGTCGATATGATTAGAAATCGCCATAACTTTCTTTAGACTTTTAAAAACGAAAGATTTTTTAGGTTCAAATTTTTCGTCTTCTTTGTCAAATAGCATTCTCATCGCGGTATAAATTAAGAACGCACCAAAAACATAAGCGGTCCAAGCAAATTTATTAATCAGCAACACACCAAAATAAATCATTGCGCCTCTAAAAACGACTGCTCCCAATATGCCCCAAAACAAAACCCTGTGCTGGTATTTTTTTGGAATTTTAAAAGAGGAAAAAATAACAGCGATAACAAATATATTATCGACACTCAATGATAATTCAATCAAATAACCGGTAATGAATTTTATAGATGCTGCGGCAGGTCTTAAATGATCTGGATTAGCAACATAATTATTTTTGTAAAGCCAGTAAATAACTCCCGAAAACATAAAGGATAATGCCACCCAAACAGCAGTCCATTTTCCTGCTTCTTTGGAACTGATAATATGCGGCGTTTTATTAAAAACGCCCAAATCGAGTGCAAGAAATAATACAATAGCGAGTAAGAATAAAATCCAGACAATCATACAGGGAGTTATTTGAGTGATACAAAGATACTTTTTGATTTTTAACAGTACTGCTTATTCTAGTAAATCTTACTTCTTTGACAATTAATTTATCGTTTTTAAAATTCTCAATTTATTTTCGAAAATTTGATATTAATAAAAAACAGGATAAAAATTAGCAGCTTGTTATTATTTGTGGTCATTCTTAAGAATTTCATAAAATTAAGAGCATGCCCATAAAAAACAGAGGTAAACTTTCACGAAAGTAATATTTAAATTATATTTGCATCGAAATTCAAGGGGTTTAATATAAAAATCATACAATTATGTCTACATTACGTTTTCAAGCTTTGAGAGAAGCATCGACTAGAAAGCCAGTTAAATTTGAAGAATCAGATAGAAAATCAACTATTTTTGGTTCAAATGTATTTAATGATAGAGCAATGAAGCAATTTTTAACTTCAGATGCTTTTAAAGGAGTGCAAGGTGCCGTTCAGCATGGAACTAAAATAGACAGAAAATTAGCTGATTATATCGCAATGGGTATGAAAGAATGGGCCTTAACAAAAGGGGTTACTCATTATACACACTGGTTTCAACCACTTACAGGGACAACTGCCGAGAAACATGATGCTTTCTTCGAAACCTCTTATGACGGTAGCGATCCGGTAGAAAAATTTGGGGGTGCACAATTAGTACAACAAGAACCAGATGCATCTAGTTTCCCTAATGGTGGAATTAGAAATACATTTGAAGCAAGAGGGTATACCGCTTGGGATCCAACTTCTCCAGCATTTATATACGGAACTACTTTATGTATTCCAACAGTTTTTATCTCATACACGGGAGAAGCATTAGATAACAAAATTCCATTATTAAGAGCATTATCTGCAATGGATTCTGCTGCAACTGAAGTTTGTAAATATTTTGACAAAAATGTTAAGAAAGTAACGGCAACTTTAGGATGGGAACAAGAATATTTCTTAATCGATAAATCATTAGCAGATTCTCGTCCTGACCTTATCATGACTGGAAGAACGTTGCTAGGACATACTTCTGCAAAAGGACAACAATTAGATGACCATTATTTTGGTTCTATCCCAACTCGTGCATTAACTTACATGAGAGATTTAGAGCAAGAATGTATGTTACTTGGAATACCGGTTAAAACACGTCACAATGAAGTAGCTCCAAATCAATTTGAGTTGGCTCCTATTTTCGAAGAAACAAATTTAGCGGTAGATCATAACTGTTTGTTGATGGATGTAATGCAAAAAGTGGCGGAACGTCATGATTTGAAAGTATTATTCCATGAAAAACCTTTCAAGGGAGTAAACGGTTCAGGAAAGCACAACAACTGGTCATTGGCAACAGATACTGGAGTGAATTTGTTAAGCCCAAGTAAAACGCCAATGAGCAATTTACAGTTCTTAACTTTCTTTATCAATACTATTAAAGCGGTTAATGATTACGAAGCGTTACTTAGAGGAGCTATTGCAACTGCAAGTAATGACCACAGATTAGGAGCTAATGAAGCACCACCGGCAATTATCTCTGTATTTATTGGAGAACAATTGACTAAAGTATTAGCTGAATTAGAAGGTGTAACTGCTGGGAAATTATCTCCGGAAGAAAAAACAGATTTAAAATTAAATGTAGTTGGAAAAATTCCAGACGTTCTTTTAGATAATACAGATAGAAACAGAACTTCACCATTTGCTTTTACAGGAAATAAATTTGAGTTTAGAGCAGTAGGATCTTCTGCGAACTGTTCCAATGCAATGACTACTTTGAATACCATTGTTGCTAAACAATTGAAAGATTTCAAAATTGAAGTGGATGCCTTAATTGAATCCAAAGACATGAAGAAAGACGATGCGATCTTCAATGTATTGAGAGAATATATCAAAGTTTCTAAAAATATCCTTTTCGAAGGAGACGGTTACAGCGAAGCTTGGGAAATCGAAGCAGGAAAAAGAGGGTTGAGTAACTTCAAAACAACTCCTGAAGCATTGAAAGCAAGAGCTTCTAAACAAGCGTTAGATTTGTTTTCTGAAATGGGTATCATGAACCATATTGAAGTGGAAGCGCGTTACGAAATTGAATTGGAAGAGTACACTAAGAAAATTCAAATTGAAGGTAGAGTTTTAGGCGATATATCTAAAAATCACGTTATTCCTACTGCTATTCGTTACCAAAATACTTTGATTGAAAACGTAAAAGGATTGAAAGATATTTTTGGAGCTGAATTTGAATCAATTGCAAAAGAGCAAATTGTTTTAATCAAAGAAATCTCTGGTCATATCGAAGGAATCAATACTAAAGTAGAAGAGATGACTAACGAAAGAAAGAAAGCAAACGTTCTGACTGATGCGCAAGAAATGGCTGAAGCTTATTGTAATGCTGTAAAACCTTATTTTGAAGTAATCCGTGAGCACTGTGATAAATTAGAATTATTAGTTGATAATGAGCTTTGGACATTAACTAAATACAGAGAATTGTTGTTTACAAAATAATAACACAAGTCTCTAAAATTTTACACCCGATAGGTTTCGAAACTTATCGGGTTTTTTTATGCGATTTTATTTACTTTTACGTTATTTAAAAAATGATAATTAATTATTTCACATGAAAATAAGACTCTTTTTGATTTTGTTTTTGAATATAATGGCTTTGTCTGCTCAAAATAAAGTGGTGGTGTTTTTTGATTTTAATCAAGATGAAATGAATGAAAAATCAAATGAAGAATTTTGTAAATGGATAGAAAATTCAAAAGACAAAGAGATTTTAAAAATTCAAGGCTTCTGCGATAGTATTGATTCGAATTCCTACAATAAAGATTTATCCTTCCGAAGAGCGAATAATGTGCTTGCTCTTTTAGAGCGGAATAAAGTTCAAATAAATAAAAATTTTGAATTGAAAGGATTGGGAGAAGATTTTCAACAATCAAAAAATGCAAGCGAAAACCGAAAAGTTTTAATTTATTATCACGATAAGCTGGCCATAAAATCTTCTGGTCCAAAAAAAATAAAAGGAGGAAGTTTAAGTATTGAAGATAATCAAGATAAAAAAGTCGTAAATAATGAAACACAAAAAAATGGGGCTCTAATTGAAAAAATTAATAATTCTAAAGTGGGGGATTTAGTAAAACTGGAAAATTTAAATTTTTATTTCAACTCCGAAAAAATTATTTTAGAATCAGAACCCATTCTTTTAGATCTTCTTCAAGTTTTGAAAACGAACCCTCGATTAAAAATTGATATACATGGGCATATTTGTTGTAATAGCAACCCAAATGATGTTAAGCTTTCTTACAGAAGATCAAAATTTGTTTTTGATTATTTAATAAAAAACGGAATCGCAACATCCAGATTGGGGTATAGAGGATATGGTAGTAATAGGCCCATATATGCGTTACCAGAAAAAAATGAAGCAGAGCGAATTGCAAATAGAAGAGTTGAGATTCTTATTGTCAAAAATTAGTGTAATAAATCTAAAGTAGAAGAGATGACGAACGAAAGAAAGCAAACGTTCTGACTGATGCCCAAGAAATGGCTGAAGCATATTGTAATGCTGTTAAGCATTATTTTGAAGTAATCCGTGAGTACTGTGATAAATTAGAATTATTAGTTGATAACGAGCTTTGGACATTAACTAAATACAGAGAATTGTTGTTTACTAAATAATAACAAAAACTATTTCATTAAAAATGCCTATCCAAAACGGATAGGCATTTTTTTATGGATCTATTTTAATTATAACTATTTGTGGTTCGATACTACAAAGGTCTTTTCAGGATAATTACTATCGGTTGTTATACGAACTATTTTCTTATTTCATAGAATGAAATGCTACTTTGTTTCCTTCGGTGTCAGTGAAGTGTGCCATAAAGCCATTAGGCCCTATTGAAGTTTTAGGTAAAACAACTTTTCCGCCTGCTTCTTCAACCTTTGCAAGAGGAATACTCAAATCATCACCACCGTTGAGGTAAACTAAAGTGCCTTTATCGGCAGGTTGATACGCTGCATTTTCCACCAAGCTGCCGCCAATTCCATGTTCCATGTCTGCGGGGAAAAAAGCTGATTTCATCCCCATGGCTTCCATTGGCTGCATTTTTGCTCCTAAAACTGTTTCGTAAAATGCTTGTGCTCTGCTTAAATCTTTTACTGGAATTTCAAACCAGTTAATTGCATTTTTCATATTTTCTAATTTTTTTGTTTATCAAAGGTTGAATTACTCTTTTCTAAGACTTTGTTTTGCTGTTAAATGCTACACAAAGATTTTAAGTTCATTTTTTTAACTTTCACTTTTTATTTTTATAGCAGCTATTTAAGCTGGTTGCTACCAACTAAACCGTTTCTTCTGCGGTGGTCGGATCAATGGTTGTGGATATTCGACTGATGGAATTTGCGGGAAATCCACCCAATTTAGCATGTTCCCGAATCATTTCCTCGTTTGGAGCAATGTACGTGCAATAGATTTTGTCAGCCGTTACTTGGCTGTTAACCCACTGGATTTGTGGGCCCATTTTTCCCAATACTCCGCAAGAAGTTTGCGAAATGGCTTTCAATTGTTCTGCGTTTAATTTACCCGCGCCGGGAATCTCTCTTTCAATTACGTATTTAGGCATGATCTTGTTTTTTTAATTTCCTACTCGTATGGCTTTTCGGTAAGGCCCCGTTTTTTTAGTGGTCGCTGGTTTCCACTTTTCTAAGTTTAAAGTTTCTTAAACTTTTAAAGATTTTTATTGATAAATTTCACTTAAAACTAATGTGAAACTAGCATAATAAGTATTTAAATATATAGTATTTTATGATGGTTTTTAATACATAATAGTCTAACAATTAAAACATTACAACAAATTTAGTCAAATAATTTTATATTATAAAGACAGATTACAGATTTAACGAAACAGTTGAAAACCCCATAGGCAAAACCCAAAAAAATAATTATCTTTGCCGCACAACCCCGTTGCTCAAAAGCAGCTTACACAACTAGACTACATGAGTTCAGATACTTCAAAAAGATATGCACAACGTGGTGTTTCGGCATCCAAAGAAGATGTTCATAACGCCATAAAAAATATTGACAAAGGTTTATTTCCTCAAGCATTTTGTAAAATTGTTCCTGATTATTTAACCCAAGATGAAGAGTATTGTTTGATCATGCATGCTGATGGAGCAGGAACTAAATCTTCTCTAGCTTATATGTATTGGAAAGAAACAGGCGATATTTCGGTGTGGAAAGGCATTGCTCAAGATGCTTTGATTATGAATATCGACGATTTATTGTGCGTGGGAGCAACCGATAATATTATGCTTTCTTCCACGATTGGGAGAAATAAAAATCTGATTCCAGGCGAAGTATTGTCAGCTATTATCAATGGTACGGAAGAATTAATCAAAGAACTGGATTCTTTTGGCGTGACCATACATTCCACCGGCGGGGAGACTGCAGATGTGGGTGATATCGTGCGTACCATAATTGTAGATTCTACTGTTACGGCTCGTATGAAACGTTCAGACGTAATCGATAATGCTAATATTAAAGCCGGTGATGTAATTGTAGGTATGGCCTCTTTTGGTCAGGCTACTTACGAAAAAAGCTATAATGGCGGAATGGGAAGCAACGGATTAACCTCGGCGCGTCATGATGTTTTCGGGAAGTATTTGGCCACCAAATATCCTGAGAGTTTTGATGCTGCGGTGCCCGAAGAATTAATCTATTCCGGCCAAGTAAAATTGACAGACAAAGTTGAAAATTCACCAATAGACGCTGGACAATTAGTGCTTTCGCCAACTAGAACTTATGCGCCAATTATCAAGAAAATTTTAGACAAATACAGTTCCAATGAAATTCACGGAATGGTACATTGCAGTGGAGGAGCACAAACAAAAATTTTGCATTTTGTACAAAACCTGCACATTATAAAAGACAATTTATTTCCAGTACCGCCACTTTTTCAATTGATACAAGAGCAATCCAAAACCGATTGGAAAGAAATGTACCAAGTGTTCAATTGTGGACATCGCATGGAAGTTTACGTGCCGGAAGCGATCGCTCAAGACATTATCGCGATTTCAAAATCGTTTAATGTTGACGCCCAAATCGTGGGTAGAGTAGAAGCTGCCGATACTAAAAAACTGACTATCACCAGCGAATACGGAACTTTCAAATATTAGTAAAAAGCAAACACGAATTTCACGAATTTTCACTAATTAATTCGTGTGAATTTGTGAAATTTGTGTTTTTATATTTTTTGTCAGTTAGATTTTTATCGAGTTTTTTAATGCCAGTTTTTCATAGCAAATACCAAAAGAAATGTACGAATTAGTTTTTTGGAAATATCAGGAAGGAATTTATCTAAACCATCAACTAGTTTACGAGGCTCTTATGGAGCAGCAGGAAGTGGCCGGTCTGGAGGAACTTCCCACCACCGTCATTCTCAATCGCATGAATTCCGTTTTTTCTAAATGGGATAAAGTAGATGAAAATAGTTGGAAAAATCCAAATGGCAAAGGCGCTTTCCAAATAGAAATTACACCAAAAAGTATCCAAATCGATTGCTACGGTACCGAAGGGAAAACCATGAATCTCTTGGTCGATACCATGGCCGAATTCAAATGTCCGCTATACGACCCGCAGGTTCCGGAGCGTTACGATGAAATGAGCGAATAGTACTTTTAGGAGCTATCCCGACACTTCGGGACAGCGCTGAATCCCACAGCAAAAAAAATATTTTTCTAAGTCCTAAAAGGAGCTTCCTTCGGTCGCTCTTTTACAACAAGAAAAATTATTTTTTTTTTACTGTGGGCTTTCCATTTCCATCTGGGCTAAAAAATCGATGGAAATCAGTAAAATCGGTATCAATCGTGCTCTATTTTTTATAAATTGCCTTAAAAAGAATAATGACTCCAACTTTCGATTTCTCCCAAAATATCATCCTAGAAAATGAAACCGTTTTGCTTCGACCTTTACAGGAAAGCGATGTCGAAAACTTATTGGAAATTTCCGTCAACGAACCCGAAACTTGGGAATATTCCTTAGTTCGAGCCAACGGAAAAGAGAATTTGGAAAACTACATCCAAATCGCCCTAAAAGCCAGAGAAAACAAAACCGAAATTCCTTTTATAGTTTTCGATAAAAAATCAGGAAAATATGCCGGAAGTACCCGTTTTTACGATGTTAATATTGGATTCAAAACACTGCAATTAGGATATACTTGGTACGGAAAACAATTTAGAGGGACAGGATTAAACAAGAATTGTAAATTTCTGTTACTGCAATATGCTTTCGAAACTTTGGGAATGGAACGCGTAGAATTTCGTGCAGATAATAATAATCAACGAAGCATTGCCGCCATGAAAAGCATTGGTTGCAAAGTAGAAGGAGTTTTACGAAGTCAAATGCCAACTTTAGGCAGCGAACTGCGCCGTGACAGTATTGTTCTGAGTATCCTAAGAAACGAATGGTTTGATGAAGTGAAAGTAAATCTGAAAGCCAAATTAAATAAAGCTTAAATGTCAGGAGTTGAGATACGGGCATTTTTACTGCGCTCACTCGAATAATAGTATTTGGAATTTTTCTTAGTTGGATACCTAATTTCATCCATAATTACCAGTATGGATGCAGCAATAATCAAAGAAAAAAAGCTCCAAACGGAGACAATATAATTTTCATAATAGAGAGTTGTGATTGTATAAGAAATGATGGTTGTGACAGCCAATAACCAAACTTTTCTAATGTTTAAAAATAAAGGAGGAGCAATTGTTGCAATAATATAAAGTAAGTCGGCAGGAATACTGTATTTCATTGGATAGTTTTGTGAAAAGGAAATCGTGTAACCACTAATTTTTGCCTCAACAGCATACGTCATTAAGCAATACCCCATATAAAAAGCTATAAAAACACCAATGGCAAGCAGCACTCGCTGAAAAATTATATTTTCCTGTTCTTTCTCCAGTTTTAATGCCGCATAAGGAATCCATATCGGCCAAACAAACTGACTAATAAATAGTAAGATATAGGTCGTGATTTGTTGGAGTGGAGCGAAAAAAGGTTTCGTTAATGCTAACCATAGAAAACCTTCAACAAATTGTTGCGCACAAAAAATAATTGGAATACAGGCGAAATAAATCTGATATGGTTTTCGTACTTGTTGTATCGAAATAACACTTACTGCTGCAAGAATAATACCTGCCCCAAAACTTATACTAGCTGAAAAACACATACGTTTTAGTTTATATGAATTAACAATTATTGTTTTTAAAGTAGGTTAATGGGAATGGGTTATTGAAAATGTTTAGAACAAAACGATTGATAAAGTGCACTAAACTGCCTTTATCCATCATTTTTTAAACATTTGATTTAACCTAAAAGTTAGTCGAGTTTTAAATTCTTTCTAACTTGTAAATAGTAATAAGATTTTGGGGACAGTGAAATTCTAAAATTTAAAATCTCAGCTAAAGCTAATGTATAAATAAATTTTGAATTTTACAACTGAAAGTCAGTATTTTATAAAAAAATAAGAGACGGTTGCTTTGAAAAGTGCTGAAAAAAATCTAAAAACGAAATTATAACAAAGAAACGCTACTCAATTGGTAAAAGTAAAATTTACGTTATTACATTCCAAAAACTGATTTTTCTTCGTGTGGTAAAACCCAATTTTTCATACAATGTAATAGCATTAATATTCGTTTCAGCGACGTGTAAGTAGGGCATTTTGTTTTCCTCAAAAACAGCATTTACGGTATGGGCAACGAGCTGTTTTGCATATCCCTGACCGGTATGATTGGGATGCGTAACTACGGCGCTAACTTCAGTAAATTGATTTGTTTTCATCCGTTCTCCTGTTGCGGCAATAAGTTCGTTGTTTTTGAAAATCCCATAATACCTGCCTAATACAGCCGTTTTCTTCTTGAAATAACCTGGTTGGACCAAAGTGACCAATTGGAATAATTCCTCAATATGTTCTTCACCAAGTTCTACGATAATTTCTTTAATTTCCAAGTCTATCCTATCAGTAATGATCATTTGCAAACAAACTAATTCCTTGTTCAATTTAAGTGTGTTTGGAACTGTTGGTTTTTCTCCCACGATGAAAAAATTATCAACCAATTTAGCATATTCAGCAATAGGAGTAGCTGTATTTCTGATTGTTATAAAACCACCAAACGGGCAATAATCCGGATGATAGAATTTTATATTATTGTATTCAATCGCAAAACTTTGATGGCTTTCGGATAATGAATACCAAACCGGATTGTCCAGTTTTTCGATATCTTTCATGGTAAAGATTAATTTGATTGATGAATGTTTTGATTTACGAAGATATAGAATAAACGATAAATATTTTTTGTGCAAAATCTGATGAATTCATATCAGAATATGCTCTACTAAGTTTAGTTGGTAAAATTAAATCAAAGAATTGTTTATGGAAAAAAGAGTAAAGTTTGAGAAGATCGCCTTTGATTTTATAAGATTAAAAAAAAAATAATTTAGATATTCATATCCGGATTTTCAATTCCTGCCGACGGGGAATCTTGTCGGTGTGGTTTTGGCGCACTTATTTTGACGGTGCTCGTGTTTTTTATTTGAGATAAAGTTTCGACGCAGTTGTCTACCAATTCTTCGGTGGTGCGTTTTATATAGTCACTTTTTTTAAATTGCATGACATTTTTATCCATGTCTTCTGCTGTCCATCCTCTGCTCCATCCTACGAAACTGAAAGGAGGAAAGATAAACCCCAAATCGGTAAAAAACCACATTAATTGACCCGCTACCGACTGAATATTGTCCTGGCCGCCGGTAATAATGAAAGCCGCTACTTTATTTTTAATTAAAATATTTTTATGAAGCGTAATTTGATTTTGCACCGTATTAAATCGTTCTGCCATTTTATAATACAATGACGAGGCATTTCCCCATCTAATAGGAGTGGCGAGTAAAACCACATCTGCCCACAATACGGTTTCCCGGTACACTTGTGTCATGCCGTCTTTGGCATCCATTTCGGTAATGCTGCAGGGCCAAGTACAGGCATTCATGTGTTGGGAATAATAGCCCTCACAATGGCGAAATTTCAACTCTCGAAGTTTTATCATTTTGGTTGCTGCTCCATATTTTTCAGTTGCATACGCCAACGCCTTTTCAAGAGCATTTTCAGAGGTGCTGAACCGTGTAAGATTGTCATTCATATTTGTGGTTGAGATGCCCAATATGTTTAAAGAGGTTCCTGTAGTTTGGTATTTTAAATGGATCAAATCATCCAACGCACTTAAATCGTGTGTGGCTTTTTTTGCTTTAATAATTGGTTCTTGGCTTATTAAAATGGCATCGCCATCCATTTTTATTTCATAAACAGTTTGCTGGTCCCCGTAATCCAAAGGTGCTTTTCCTGTTTCAATATTATATTCCCAGCCATGCCAAGGACAAGTAACATACAGACCGTCATATTTTTGTTCAACACAGCCTAAGCCTAACGGACCTCCTTTATGCAAACAGGCATTTCCTATGGCCGTGATTTTTCCGTTGTAATGAAACAAGGCTACTTTAGAATTTTTCACCTGCACTATTTTACTGCTTCCTTCGGGAAGTTCAGAAAGGGACGCTGCTTTTATGAAATCCATTTTTAATAATTTAATGTTAGAAACAAAAAATTGGGCTGTAATGTCAATCAAACTTCTCAAGTATTTTTTGCGGAAGTTTGCTGACGTTTAAATCATCGTTTGCAGATTGATGACAAATGAAATGAATTAAATATTTGAATATGAGTATATTGGTTACTATAAAGATATGAAAAAAGCATTTAATTCCAAAACTGTCGTAGGATTACAGAAATCTCAAAAATTGCTAATAGGAATGGGTGTAAAGTGGGAGATATTTGTGGTGCGTTTTTTGGTAAGTAATAAGATTTGGGGTTCGGAGCCGTCTACTCGATTGGCAGAAGATTTTATTTTGAAATTGTTAACCTGTTTGCGCGGATTTGCAATCCGTGCCCATAAAGTGATGACGAAATGTTTTTAAAGAGGTAGAAATATAACTACAATACAATAAGTCGTTGTTTTGGAGTAAAACAAAATCCATTACATACCGCTTTATTTTTGATGGTTTTATTGTCTAATAGCAAGAAGAAGCCAATTGGACTGCGCACGGATTACAAATCCGTGCTATCAAAATGTGCATTCGGATCTTATTTTCCCTCAAAAAAGTCAATTGCTATTTTAGTTATTATTTCGGGTTTTTCATAAAACACATCATGAGAACAATTGGGGATTACACAAAATTGGCTGTTTTTTATTGCATTGCGAATTTCTATCCCGTGTTCTAAAGAGTACATATCGCGATCTCCATATACAATTAATGTGGAAATTTTGATTGATTCCAAAACAGATTTAGGGAAATATTGTTCTTCTAACCACATTGTTTTTATTTCTGTGATGTATCGCTTCCAGTCTTTTTTAGATAATGATTGATAATAGGTAATCCAATTTTGTAAATGGCTTTCTACCCATAATATGTCCGATATGTTTTTAGTTTCCACCATTCCTCCCTCGGTTGTACCTTTTAAAGTATAGTTAGCTCCAACTGGAATCATCTTTTTTACTTTTTCGGGGCGTTTATGGGCAAGTAATAAAGCGGTGTTTCCTCCATCGCTCCATCCCATTACATAAAGACTGTCCAATTTGAGTTTATCTATCAATTCAGATTGATAATCGGCTAATAGTTGATAACTTAATGGGTTTTTGGCATATTCTGAACGACCTAATCCAGGCGCATCAGGGATGATAACTCTAAATTTCTCTGATAGTTTTGGAATAATCTTGGAGAAATCTCTAACATTACCAAGTCCGCCATGTAATAATAACAAGGGGATTCCTTTCCCGTATTCTTCATAATAAACCTTGGTTCCTTTTATGGTTACATATTGTCCATTGTTTGAACCATATTTAATTTGTCCAAATGTAAAAAGAGGTATTGTCAGGGTAATGGTTAAAAGTAATTTTATTAATTTCGACATCTGCATTTATTAGTTTTTATACGGTTTGGTTTTACTTGTATACAACCATATATACAACCATGTTTTTAAAATATATTATGTTTTTTGTATTGTTTATTGTGCTTTAGACTCTTTCAAATATAGTATTTATTTTGTTAAATTTATAATATAGGTCGATTCATTAATTACCCGATTGCGCCGAGTGCAATCCGTGCCCGTAAAGTGATGCCGCAATGCTTTTAAAGAGGTAGAAATATAAGGACAGTAAAATAAGTTGTTGTTTTGGAGTAAAACAAAACCCAGTACATTCACCGCTATATTTTTGATGGTTTTATTGTGTAAAAGCAAGAAGAAGCCAATTGGACCGGGCACGGATTGCAAATTCGCACTATCAAAATGTAGATATATCCGAGCCATAGGGGTTAAGTCATTGCGAGGAACGAAGCAATCTCATCCAGCTATCTATTGGTTTAGTTGCTCATCATTGTGTGCACAGTTTACATAGAATGCGCTAACGATTGTGTATATCTGAGTGATCGGGCTATACTACTCCACTAAGGCACAATTTTTAAAAGGCTTCAATAATGAAAAAATAAAATAAAACCCATATTCCTATAAAAAAGAATCCAAGATATAAGCTATTTAAATTTTTCTTTAAATCTTTTTTAATAAAAAGTCTGTACAAAATCCAGCCTAAAAAAAAGATTGTTAAACCTATTACCATTACAACTCTTGACATATTTTTTTTTTAAGTGTTATGATTCCATTCTATTTTCTACTGGTTATCGAACTTACGATATTTTTTTCGCATCGCCACTAACGTTTGGTCGCTTGGCGATGTGGCGGATTAAGGAAGCCTAAACTTTCGGTTAATGACTAATTTTCCAAGTACAAGACGAATTTCAAATTAAGCCAAATCCCGCCATATTGCCAAACGACGGTTGGCAGATCGGGCTATTTTTAGCATTTATTACTTGAGTGTACTTGTGTTAAAACAAAAACGAAAGTTAGTAATCATTTTAAAAATTTGATTAACTAATTTCCGTTTTAAGTTCTATTTGTTTTTTACAAACAATTTGTTGCGTTGTTTAATTCAACGCTGTCAATGTTGTAAATTAAAGTATTATTCGATGTACTGTACATAGATTCTGAAAAATTATCATATTTTTTTATATCAAGCACACCTTCGCCTTCTGAAAACGATAAGCATTTGTTTGATGTAATAAACTTAATAACAACTTTTTTTGCAATAAACCTTGTGTCGTTTTCAAAAGCAAAAGGTTGCCCTAAACCAGTTTTATCTCCCTCTTGTGTTAATGAAAAACTAATTTCTTTACTAGGTTCGATTATATAGTTTTTAAAACTCGCACCATTTTTATCATACAAAATAATTTCTACACTATCGGGAGTCAAATTTTTATAAATAAAATTAGTTTTTAAATTATAATCTATTCTGCTACCACTATCGCATGATATAAAAATTAATGTAAGAATTCCGATAGCAATGTATTTTATCCAAAATGTTTTCATTTAATGTTTTTTAAAGTTTATATTAGTTCCAGCGGTTAAATAATGCAGGTAAATTGTTTTCGGTTGTGTTGTCATGGTCAGTTATTATTTTATTTCTCCATTCCTCTGACTATACTACTCCACTAAGGCACAATTTTTAAAAGGCTTCAATAATGAAAAAATAAAATAAAACCCATATTCCTATAAAAAAGAATCCAAGATATAAGCTATTTAAATTTTTCTTTAAATCTTTTTTAATAAAAAGTCTGTACAAAATCCAGCCTATAAAAAAGATTGTTAAACCTATTACCATTACAACTCTTGACATATTTTTTTTTAAGTGTTATGATTCCATTCTATTTTCTACTGGTTATCGAATTTACGATATTTTTTTCGCATAGCCACTAACGTTTTGCCACTTTGAGATGGCTGGAAGTTCGTAACCGCTCAATTTTCGGCTTAACGTAAACGCGATGAGAAACGTTAATTCCACTAAATTCCAGCTAGCTCAAAATGGCTGTTACAGGCTGGTTGTTTTTTATTCATAAATTTCAAATGCTTTTCTGAATTTATTTTCTATAATTCTTTTGCTAAGCTTGTAATGTAAGCTTCCAAAGATTAACATTAGTAATATAAAAATAGTTGGTATCATTACATCATTTTTGTTTCCGAATGTAAGATTAATATAAGTTATCATACCAATTCCACAAACTAACCAAAATAACAAAAAATATTTTTGATATTTAAACTTTGGAAAAATTTCATATCTAATTTGAAGTTTTTTATTCACAAAACTATAATTTCCTTTTATAACGTAATAACTATGAGAAATTCTCAAATTTGAAGTTAGATAAAATGTTGAATCGTCGTAACGTCCGTAAAAGGATTTTGAGGAATCGAAGAAAAACAAATTAAATGGAGTATTTATTTTGAGTTGAGGATGTCCAATTTTTATTGATTTTTTTAATTTTTCTTTGAATTCAGTTACGTTAAGTTTTGATTGCATTCCCTTTTTGAATTATTATGAAGGTTTGTATTTTTCGTGTAGTGATGTATTCAACTTTTAATCTCAATTTCAATTTTCACGGTTCTGCTTTTCACATATCGATTTTCGAGTTTCTGCTGGCAAAATCCAACTTTCTGCTTTTTAGATTCCAATTTTCAAACTTCTGCTCTGAAATTTTTCTGCGTAAACAAATGCGTATTTTCTAATGATTTTTTTCTGCGTAATTTCGGCACAACTTGCCTGTAACGTCCCGGTGCTACACGAGGTTTGGGATTAAAAATGCGTAATCTTTCAGATTCGCCAAATCTCCCAAGTACAAAACCATATTTAAATTCAGCCAAATACCCAAATCTCGTGTAACGGCTGTTGTGCGACGGCTTTTTATCCATTCCAATTTTCAAAAATAGTAAAAATTAACAATAGTGTTAAAACATCAAATTTCAATTACGATAAAATAAATTATTAAAGATTCTAAAATTTGATATAGTTTTGTAAACGTAATGATTAATAAAAAAATAGTATTCAATGCTAAAAGGATTTTTTGCCAAATATAGAAATTTATTATAGTATCGTTTTAGGTTTAAAAAAAAGGGTGCAAATTTAAATAAAAAATAAACGCAAAAAATATGAAGTTATTAACAATAAAAGGCATTTTATGGTGTATATTTGCCATATAATTATTTATAAAACTAAAGTTATGAGCAATATTTTAGAAGAACTGAAAAGATATTTTCAAGATACACCTCAGGAAAAAATATTGAATGACTGGGCTGAATTAGAAAAATATGATAAAGTTGGACCAAGTGTTCAAGAGTTCAAGAAAGTTACCCAATATTTTTTCAATTACGATAATTATATTTTATCGGAAAGTTGGAAAAAATGTAATATCTTAGCAAACCCGAAGTTTAACCTTCGGGTTTCTTTTTAAATATAATTATGAGTCAAAGAGCAACATTTCAATTAGATAATTTCATTTTCAATGAAGTTAAACTCTCAGTTAATGAAGTAAAACCTAAAGAAATAAACGTGGATTTTATGCCTGAAGGTGTTTTTCATTTATTAGAAAAAACGTTCGATTTAAAATTAGTTTTTATTGCTTTTCAAGGCAGTGATAGGGAAGACCCTTTTATTCAAGTTAGCTGTATTGGAACGTTTTCTTTTGAAAATGTTGAAAAAGTTGCTGATATTCCTGCTTTTTTCTATAGAAATGCAATAGCTATTTTATTTCCTTACATCAGAGCTTTTATTTCCTCTCTTACTGCACAAGCAAATATTACTCCAATGATTCTTCCAACATATAATTTAGGTGAACTTGAAGCTCCATTGAGAGATAAAACAATTACATTGTAATTTATTTTGGGTCGTAAAGTAATAGTGTTTCAAACACTTAAAAATAAAGGAAACCCAATAGAAATAGAAAGGGATGGTCCTTTTATTTGTAGATGGGAAAATTCTTGGTTGGGAACTGGGTACTATTTTTGGGAAAATTTTCTTAGCAACGCTCATTGGTGGGGTAAATCTCATTTAAAGGGAGATTATGTAATTTGTGAAGCGGAATATATATTTGATGATGAAAAAATTTTCGACTTATCTGGTGGAAATCCACAACATAGCGCAGATTTTGATGAATATTCAAAGTTTTTAAGAAAACAGGGGTTTATAAAAGACAAAGTAACGACAGTTTCAAAAGTTTTTCAATTTTTAAGAACTCATATTAAAAGTTTTGATTACGATGCTACAAGAGCATATGGAATAAATTCTATTGGAGAAAAGCTACATCCTGACCATATTTATAGGATGCCGTTTGAGTTACAATTAGGGGCATATTTAGATTTAAGACCTGCAATTCAAATATGCTTTTATACCAAAACAGTTCTACAGTTGGATAATTATAGAATAATATATCCTGATGAATATATTGACCAATATGTTTTTTAATTTTATTTTCTATTCTATTTCTCGTTCTTACAAGCTGTCGCACAACGTCAGTTCGTCTAAAAACCTTCAAAGTTTCTCAAACTGCGTTGTGAGTTTGTAAATATAGTTGATTTGTCGTACAAAAGAAAGTCTCTTTAAAAAGAGGCTGACAATGATTCGTCAATAATTTCAAGTGGCAAAAGGCCTTTAAATAGGCTTTAATAGAGTTGAAAAACACGGTCAATACTTTTAGATACTGCTTTAACTCATTTGGATCAATCAAGTTGAAAATTCTCCTGAGATTATAGGCTGTAAAAATCAATCCCACATCGGCAGAGGCGTGTTTTATGGTTTTCTTGGTCATGAAATAAAAATCCCATTGCCGTTTAATAACTCCGTAGGGATGCTCCACAATGGCTTGTCGCCTGCGATAGATTTCATAGTTATTCTCGATTCGAACTTTGTTTTCGTAAATTAAGTCGGCATATTGGGAGCGTTCTATGAGTCTTCCTTTAACATTTTTAGTGCATTTCTTAAAGAGTTCGCAATTCAAACAGGCACTAGTTTTATAATGCTTCATTTGGGTTATTGATTTCCCGTTTTTTTTGGAATACCAATTCCCATTAGTGGTTAGGATTTCATTAGCGGGACACGTATAAGAATCAGTGTCTTTATTGTATTTAAAATGTTCTACATCAAAAGCAGTATCGGGTGCATGTGCGGCAACCCCTGGAATGGCAACCAAGACAGCAACGCCTAGTTTATTAGCATACTCAAACTCGCTTCCGGTGTGGTATCCTTTGTCATAAATGGCGGTAAAATTGTTATGTCCCAAAATGACTTTACTACGGCGCAGCATGCCTCCCATAGCTTTAGAATCATTTTCATTAGTGACCTTAAAATCAATTGGGATATTGTGCAAAGCATCTACTGTTGTTTGTACAGTATAGGCTACTTCAGAGATGTTATTTCGAGTCATTATTTGGCGACTATCGGGATCTGAAGTAGAGATTTGGGTAATACCGGTTGTCTCAATTGTATTCTTGTATTGAATGTATTTTTGTTTTTGGATAGTATGTTTTCTAACCTTTGTTTCTATCTTTTTCTTTTCAGTTTCATCGCCGTCCGCTTTTGCTAAAGCCAGATTGTATTCTTCTAATCTAGCATCGATATAAGCAATATGCCGTTCTATTTTACTGGGATTGAAATTGTTTTTCTTAGAGTTTTGGGCTCTAAGTTTAGTACTGTCACCCGCGACAAGGCTTCCGCCAATCAGTTCAAAATGGGAAGCCATCTTCACCGTTGCTCGAAAGACACGCGCAATGGCTTTGGGATTGTCTTTTCTGAAATTGGCGATGGTGTTGTGATCTGGAACAAGTGCTTTTAGCAACCACATGAGTTCGATGTTGCGGGAACATTCTTTTTCGAGAGTTCGCGACGAACGCATGCGATTGAGATAACCGTAAATAAAAAGTTTGAGTAAATCCGACGGGTGATAGGCAGGTCTTCCGTTTTCGACAAAGTCGAAAGCAAAACCAAAATCACTCAATTTTAAACTATCCACAAAAAGGTCGATGAGCCTAATTTCATTGTCTTGCGCAATGGCATCATCAATTGATGAGGCAAAAAGTGGCAGTTGGTTTCTATTGGTTCCGTTGATGAATTTCATACTTAAATGTACAAAAAATCAATCGTATTACAAAATATTTTGAAAGATTTTTAATACAAATAAGGTAGCGAGAGCTAAAGAGGTTATTAGACAGTTTGACGTCCCGGCGCTACACGAGGTTTGGGACTAAAGATGCAAATTTTTTCGGTTAAGGACAAATTTCCCAAGTACAAAACCATTTTTACATTAAGCCAAATACCCAAATCTCGTGTAACGGCTGTTAGCACCAGTATTTCTTCTGTCACTTAGCATCCCATTGGTGTTTCAATAACTATCAATTTCGTAACGGTTTGTCCGTTGTCTTTACGTTTTCCAGTTACTCTTAAATGATAACGGCTAATTCCTACACCACTTGGATATTCAGTTGGTGTTTTTACTTTTTCTACCAGTTTAAGCCACTCGTCTCCACATTGTTCTTTTACTTTTTGCTTTAAATCGTCAATTGATATTTTTGGAAATTTTTCATTTTCCTTTTCAGAGTATTTGTCGCAAGTAAATTGTCCTGTGTTGTTTACTTGTAACTGTTTCCAGTCCGAGTAAAAATGTTTCCAGTCTGTCAAGTCGCAATGTGGACCTTCATTCATAATTGTTACACTCGTTTCGTAGCGTTGTTCAATTACCAAGTTAGTAAGTTGGTCACTTGAAATAGAAATAAGTTGACCTTCTATAGTTTCTCCAAGTTCAGCATAGATTTCAACTGTATCTTTTTGAATTTGGTCAATTTTTCTCTCTTCGTCATAAATTATTAAGCGATTTATGGAAATAGAAAGTTCATTAAATTTTATGGTTGTAATTGTGTCAGCTTCCTCATCGTCTTTTGCAATTATCGTTGAGTTATTTGGTTGATTAGAAATATTAGTTGTGTCGTTTACAATACTACCATTTTGGTTCGTCTCCGTTTTATTTGTCGATGAGTTGTTACACGAACAAAGTGTCGTAATTGTCAAGATGATGATTATGTTTTGTAGTGTGGTCATAATATTGGTGCTAACTTGTATATAGGCGAAACAAACCTTCGTATATACACCCAAATCTGGGTGGATTGGCGAAGGTTTGTTTCGCTTTATTTTTATTCAAATATATAATAATAATCTTATAAACTATTAATCAAGCATTTATTTTCGGAATGCTTTTTGAATTTACATCGGGACTATTTTAGTTGTCATTACCACTTTCTTGCGTGAGGGATAGCAGTGAAAATCCTCTCTCGTCTCGTTCTTAAAACGAGACGAGAGAGATTGTAACGGATAGCCCGACCTTGTTGCTATAAAAAACAGCGTTTTGAAATCCTATTTTCTGCAACGAGGTCACGCCCAAATTATAAATGGTAGCAGGTGGATTAATGTAGGAGTTACAAATAATTATAAACTAAAAAATATAGCGCACTTTGCGAAAAACTTTGCGAACTTTGCGGTAAAATAAAAGAATATGAAAATAAACCTAAAAAACGGAATCGATAAGCTCCTTTTCGGGATGAAACAGAATGATGTTACCGCTATTTACGGTAAGCCGGACAGGAATTATAAAGACGAAGACAACAATGTAATTTTCGCTTATAATGTGCTGAAAATACGTATTACGTTCTATGTTGAAGAAGATTTGAGATTAGGTTATATCGTGGCTTCTAGTCCAGATTTAGAATTATTCGGTAATAAAATTATCAATAGAAAAATCAGTGATGTCAAGAAAGACTTGGCTCCAAAAGGACTTATTAAATTCACACAAGAAGAATTTGATACTTTTGAGAACTATTTCAACGAAGAAAATTGGATTATCTTTCAAACAGAATTTGATGAAGTGGTGAAATTTGAAATTGGTGCTATCATCAATGAAAAAGATGAATTTGATTGGAAATTTGGAAAGAAATAAGGGAATTTTTGACCACAAATTCGCTAATTTTTGGTTTTAAATAGGTCTAAGGATTAACCCAATTTTAAATTTGCGAATTCGCAGTAGTTTTAAATTTAGCTCTTAAACACAAAACCCGATACATTTCAAAAATGTATCGGGTTTTTTTATAAAAATAGTTTAATAAAGACTGTTTTATTTTGTTGTTACAGGTTGCTTTTCAAACATTTCCAATTCAAAAACAAGATTAGCATTTGGTGGAATTACTCCGCCAGCACCTCTTTCTCCATACGCTAATTTTGATGGGATAAACACCACCGCTTTGTCTCCGTAAGTCATTAAACTCAATGCTTCCATAAATCCTGGAATCATTCCGTCTTTTTTACCTGCTTCAAAAGGAAAAGCTTGGTAACCGTTTTGAGCGCCTCTGTTAGCATCGTATTTTCCGTATGCTTTCGAAACGTCTTCATAACTGCTGTCAAATAAAGTTCCGTCTTCAAAATAACCAGCGTAATGAAAATAAAATGTCGAACCGTTAACAGGTTTTACACCATTTCCTTTTTGGACTATTTTATACGCTAAACCAGAAGGAGTAGCAATGGCAGTAGCTTTTGTTTTTGCTAGATATGCCACTTTTGCTGCAATAACAGGACTGTATTTTTCCATGTACACTCTTTTGCTTTCTGCTTGAATTGCCATTTGCTTTTTTTGGTTTTCAGCATCAATCAAAGTTTGTTTTTTAGCATCTTCGGCTTTATTACCATAATAATCTGAGAATACTTTTGGTGCATCAAATTGTTTTGCTAAAGTACCTTTTCTGGTAATCGTAATTTTTTTCATGACATCATCTTGAGCAATCAAGTTTACAATGTTCATTCCTTGCGTAACATGACCAAAAATGGTGTGTTTCCCGTTTAACCAAGGAGTGTCTTTATGGGTGATGAAAAACTGACTTGAATTTGTAGCAGGACCAGAATTGGCCATAGCCAAAATTCCGCCTTTGTCAAATTTCAAATCGGTGAATTCATCTTTATATGCATATCCTGCGCCACCAGACCCATTCCCAGAAGGATCTCCACCTTGAATCATAAAATCTTTAATGACTCTGTGAAATTTTAAACCATCAAAAAATGGTTTTCCTTTTAGTTTTTCATCTGTTACAAAAGTGTTTTTTCCTTCCGCAAGCGCAATAAAACTGGCGACAGTAACGGGTGTTTTTTGATATTCCAATTGAACTACAATATCTCCTTTGGTAGTTGAAATCGTTGCAAAAATACCGTCTGTTGCTACAGGAACTTTTGGAGTTACCTTAACTGTAGTAGCAGGTTTTTTACCTGAAGTTGGTTTCTTTTTAACTTGGGCTTGTACATTCAGTACTCCCAAAAACAATAAAAATAGAATTTTAAATTTCATTTTCTAATAATTTAAGTCGGACAAATTTTTGAATTATAATTTTTGTGAAATAACTTTTTGGATGTAATTTTAAAATAGTTCTCGATACCGTCACTTCGAGTGGCGTAGCGTATCGAGAAGTTTGTTCCATTACATTACACAAAAACCACTCGAACCGACGTTTCTCTAGATTACATCCTTACTGAAAAATATTATTTTGGCATTGCATCCAATAATTCGATTTCAAAAATAATATTGGCATTTGGGGGAATAACTCCGCCAGCGCCTGCTGCTCCATAGCCTAATCGTGATGGGATAAAAATTACTGCTTTATCTCCCAAAGATAATTGTTCTATTCCCTCAATGAAACCAGGAATCATGCCATCTTTTTTCCCAGCTTGAAAAGGGATAGGTTGGTATCCGTTTTGAGCTGCTCTGTTTGGATCGTATTTCCCAAAAGTTTTAGCAACTCCTTCGATACTGGAATCAAACAATTCTCCGTCTTCAAGAAAACCGGCATAATGAATAAAAACACTAGCGCCATTTACTGGTTTTTTACCACTTCCTTTTTTAGTGATAACATATTTTAATCCAGAAGGAGTAGTAGTTGCTTTGGCTTTTTGATCTGCGAAATAAGCTATTTTTTGATCGCGAACTGCTTTGTATTTTGTATTGTACAGTCTTTTGTTTTCGGTATCAATAGCCAATTGTTTCTTTTGGTTTTCCGATTCTACTGCAAAATAATCATGAAATGTTTTTATTGCATCAAACTTTTTTGCTGCTTCACCATTTCTGATAATAGTCACTTTATTCATGAAATCATTTTCTTCAATTTTGTTGACTACTTCCATCCCTTTTCCTACGACATGCCCAAAAATGGTGTGTTTGCCATCTAACCAAGGCGTTGCAACATGAGTGATAAAAAACTGACTGCTGTTAGTCATTGGACCATTATTGGCCATGGCCAAAATACCACCGTTGTCAAATTTCAAATCAGAAAACTCATCTTTAAATTTATATCCTGTATCGCCAGATCCAGTTCCTAGCGGATCTCCGCCTTGAATCATGAAATCTTTGAGTACTCTGTGAAATTTTAGTCCATCATAAAACGGTCTTTTTTTAAGATTTTCATTGGTCACGAATTCATTTTTTCCTTCTGCCAAAGTAACAAAGTTAGCCACTGTAATAGGTGCTTTTTGAAAGTCTAATTGTACGGTTATATCTCCTTTATTAGTTTCAATTTTGGCATACAAGCCATCAGGAAGATCGTTGTGTTCTTCTTTACATGAATAAAATGTGGCAATTACAAGGAATACGAATAGGATGCTTTTTTTCATTTCTAAATTTATTATTTATTGGGTTAGTGTATCTTTTACCGGAGCTTCAGCAGCGACTTCCGGTTTAACTGCGGGAGCAAGTGGTTTTACTTCATTTTGCTTCTTATAGACTTTTTCGGGCATGAAATCGCGTAAAGTCACAATAACGAGTAAGGGTTGATTGGTTCCAATTTTCTTGTTGTCTCCATGATAACCATAGCCCATGTGAGAGTTGAAAAGAAAATTTACTTTCTCTTTTTTATGCATTAATTTTATTCCGTCTCTCAAGCCCATCATGATATTTTGCTTGTCAACATAATACGTTTGAGGTCTCAATTCCAATTCAGAATAAATGATATTTCCTTTCAAATCTTTTATTTCATAGTCAAAGAAAGCGATATCTCCTTTTTTTGGAGTAAGAGTATCTAATTCGTTTTTTGTCGTATAAGAATACCAATATCCTTTTGTAGAAGCGATGAATTTCACTTTAGGATTTCTTTTGATTACGGCATTAATTTGTGCTTCTTCAACAGAAATTAATTTTTTATTGCGTTCTATCGATTTCTTCATGAAACTTCCTGAGGCTTGGGAAAGCGGTCTTCTGGCTTCCTGATGTTGTTTACAGCTGGAAACTAACAGCAATAAAAATAATACAATTGCGATGGCATGGCTATTTTTCATGATGTATTATAGAGTTAGTTTTTGTACTAGATCTTCAAATTTATTTATTGTTTCTTGCATCGAAAGTTCTGATTTTCCACCTGCAGCATTGCGATGTCCGCCACCATGGAAATAATCTCTTGCAAATTGATTGACATCAAAATCACCTTGTGAGCGGAACGAAATTTTAATAATTTTTTCTTCTTTATTTTCGATGAAAATAGCTGTAAAGTTAATTCCTTTTATGCTCAATCCATAATTTACAATTCCTTCGGTATCGCCTTTTACATAATCAAAAGAGTTCAACTCGTCCTGAGTCAACGTAGTGTAAGCCGTTTTATGTTCCGTAATCACTTTCATGTTTTGAAGCGCTCTTCCCAATAATTGTAAACGTCCGTAAGAACTGTTGTCAAAAAGTAAGGTTGGAATCTCCGTATTTTCGACACCTAAATCAATTAATTCGGCAACGATTCTGTGCGTGTTTCCAGTTGTTTTTGGAAATCTAAAAGAACCTGAATCGGTAAGAATTCCAGTATAAATGCAGGTACCTATTGTTTTATCAATATCTGATTTTTTTCCAAGAAGAGAAATGAACTTGTAAAGCATTTCACAAGTCGAGCCAAAAGAAGTATCTGAATAGGTGAACGCAGCATAATCATCCGGTTTTTGATGATGGTCAATCATTACGAACGGCGCTTTTAACTTGTTCAAAACGTTTTCCATTTCACCTACGCGGTGCAAAGCATTGAAATCTAATGTAAAAATGAGTTCTGCTTCTTCAAGGATTTTGGTGCAGTTTTCTTTATCTTTTTCGTAAATTTTTACCGTTTCTGATCCCGGCATCCAAGCCAAGAAATCAGGAAATTCATTTGGCGAAACCACAACAGGTTGATGGTGATTTTTTAATAAAAAATGATACAACCCTAAAGTAGAACCCATAGCATCTCCGTCAGGACCTCGGTGTGGGATTATGGCAATTTTTTTTGGCGTTGATAATAACAACTGTATCGCTTGAATGTCTTGTATTTTCATAGATTGCGAAATTACATTTTTTTAATCTAATGTTGAAATCATTAACACGAATTTCACCTATTATAAAAGGTTGGTTTCTTTTCTTTTAAAATTTTGATAGAAACGGTATTTGGGTCCTTTTACAATCTGTGAGTGATAAATCCCAACAGACCCTGAAGAAAAATAAGCGATTAAACAGGCGATGCCAACAAAAAAGCCGCTTTCTACTCCAAAAAGTTCCATTCCCATTACCGTGCAGGCAATCGGAGTATGGGTAGCTCCGGCGAAAACAGCGACGAATCCCATTCCTGCCAAAATAGATGTAGGCAAAGGGACAATTAGTGATAAAGCGCTTCCAAGAGTGGCCCCAATAAAGAATAATGGTGTTACTTCTCCGCCTTTGAAACCTGCCCCAAGTGTAAAACCAGTAAACAGTATTTTGAAAAGGAAATCGAAAGGAGCATTAGGGATTGAAAATGCATCCACAATTACAGGAATTCCTAAACCTGTGTATTTTGTCGTTCCAATGAAATAAAATGCTATTGCTAGTATGATTCCTCCTATAAAAGGGCGAAGCGGAGGAAATGATATAGTTTTCGAAAATAAAGTTCCCCAGAAGTGGGTGCTTCGGGAAAATAACATGGCAGCTAAGCCAAATAACAGACTTGCAAAAATCATCCAAAGTAGCGTGATGAAAGTGAGTTCAGGGATGATAGGAATGCTGTACTGCGTGTGTTTTACTTGCCAAAGTTCGACGGTGAAATAGGCGATGTAGGCAGTCAAAAAAGATAATGGAATGCTTCTAAAACTAATTTTGCTGAAATATAAAACTTCCAAAGCAAATAAGGCTCCGGCCACTGGTGTTCCAAAAATGGATGCAAAACCCGCGCTGATTCCTAAAATTACAATCGTTTTTCTTTCAGAATTATCAAGGTTAAAAACGCTTGTAAATTGATCGGCAATAGCTCCTCCCATTTGTACAACTGTTCCTTCACGACCAGCGGAGCCTCCAAAAAGATGAGTAATTAAGGTACCTATCAATACTAAAGGTGCCATCTTTAGCGGAATGGTTTTTTGCGGATTCTCGTATTCTTCCAGCAATAAATTATTGCCTTTTACAACTTCTTGTCCAAAATAGTAATATCCCAATCCTATCATAAGACCGCCAATTGGCAAAAGCCAAATGATCCAATTGTTGTGTTCTCTAATTTGTGTAACCCATTCTAAAGCGACTAAAAAAAACGCGGAAGCCGAGCCCGAAAAAAGTCCTATTGTTGTGCAAATGGCAATCCATTTGACGGTGAGAAATATGATTTTTTTTATTTTTTCTAAATTCATTAGATTCAATAGTAGAAGTAACTTGGCGTTTTTTTTTGGCTAAAGTATTACAATCCTTCTTGAATTAATGGTTTTTCAGCAGCAATAGCTGTAAATTCTATTTCGACTAAATACTCTGGCGCAACCAATTTGCTGATTTCATAAAAACCAGTGGTTGGTTTCACGTCTTTAAAAAATTTAGCGTGAGCGGTTGCAACGGCATCAAAAGTAGTAATGTCAGTGGTAAATATTCGAGTACGAATGACATCTTTCATACTTGCATCTAGATCCTCAAGAACTTTTTCCACTCGTTCAAGAATGTTTAATGTTTGTGCATGTGCATCATCAGCTCTTACTTTTTCACCGTCAACTATCGCCACCGTTCCAGAAACTTCAATGATATTTCCAATGCGAACTGCTCTGCAATAGCCCATTTTGTCTTCCCAAGGGGAACCTGTCAATATGTTTTCTCTTTTCATTTTTACTAATTTTTGGTTGTTAATAGTATTTACTTTCCAAATTTTAATAGGCAATATGAAATTTGGTATATTTTTTGCAATTTATAAAAAATAACGAAATGAAAATCATCAATTTTAAATTGTAAACCTCTTTTTTTATGCAGGAAGAATTGATAAATATTTTTGCTAAAGTGTAATAAAATCGATAATTCGGAGTTATAAATGCATGTTAAATTACGCGCTATTTATAGTTTACTACTATTGGTTTTTTTACTTTTAAAAAAATTATAATCACTAATGAATTAATATCAAAACGATGAAAAAATTTTTATTTTTAGTTATTATTGTCGGTTTGTCCTTAAATGGATATTCCCAGAATGAAATTAGTACCAAATTTAAAGCGGTTCCGCCTAAAAAGAAGGAAGCAATTCCGCCAAAAGTGAATTTGCCTAAAGTTAAACCTTATGTGGCAGATGAGATACCAAAAAATGATTTTATTGTGCCGAAAAATGATGTCATTAATCCGGATGAGGTTTATAAAAAAAATCAGGATTTAGGGAGCTTCAATACTAGTTCAGTTTCAGCCAAGGTTCGTTATCGTGATGCTGCTTATGTGGATGGCGATAAGATTAGAGTGTACTTAAACGATAAGATGATTCAGCCAGAGGTTCTCTTAAATGGTGAATTTCAAGGCTTTGAGATTACTTTGGAAAAAGGAGTAAATAAGATAGATTTTGAGGCATTAAACGAAGGTTTTGCTCCACCTAATACAGCGGAATTTCAAGTTTATGATGATAAAGGTACTGTTGTTGCGTCGAACCAATGGAATATTGGGCTTGGTTTTAAAGCAACCATTATCTTAATGAAAGAATAATTTAGAGGTTCTGAATTGATTTGCTACTACTTTAAATGTCCTATTGGATTTACAATGTGGAAGTAATTTTGGACTTAAAAGAAACGATTAAATAACTTTTGATAGCATATGAAACAGGTTTTGTTGCTTATTATGATTTGTATTACACTGAATGGCTATGCTCAAAGTGAGTTTAGCTCTAACAAGTTTAAGGCGATTGCCCCGCTTAATAGAACTCCAAAAGTAAAAAAAGTAATTCCACCGGAATCAGTTTTGCCTCCTATTACAACTCCAAATGTTTTTAAAAGTAATCTTTTAAATCCAAAGCCTAGCTCTGTGCTGACGCAACCCAGCAATTTTTCAATGATAGTTAAAAATGAGTTTATTAATCCTGGAGACGTTTACCGAGATAAACTCAATAAAAAAGTTGCTAATGAAGAACAGACGGTTTATAGAAGAAATCAAAATTTAGGCGATTTTAAAACTACTTCGGTTACCGCAAAGGTGCTTTATCGAGATGCTGCTGATGTTGATGGCGACCAGATACGAGTATATTTGAATGATAGAATAGTCCAGTATCAAGTAAATTTAGAAAGTGAATATAAAGGTTTCGAAATTGTATTGGAAAAAGGATTCAATAAAATAGATTTTGAAGCGTTGAATCAAGGAATGTCTGGACCTAATACCGCCCAATTTCAGGTCTTTGATGATAAAGGGGCTCTGATTTCTTCCAGTCAATGGAATCTTGGAACGGGTTTTAAAGCAACTATTATACTTGTAAAAGAATAAAAAAACCGTCGGATGTAATTTTAAAATTACTCCGACGGTTTTTTATTTTAAAATCGATTTCTTTCTAAAACGGGTCAGCCGTAACTTTGAATTTCATATCCGCTTTTACAGTTATGTCTTTCGTTAGGGTTTCTTTAATCACCGCTTTAGTTCTTATTTTGTAGCTAGGTGCCTTAATGTATTTATCTAATTTTTCGGCTGTAACTATTAAATCTAGAACGTTAGTAGTAGAGTTAATGTTGTCTAAATACGCTAGTTCTATTTCGTCATTTGCATCAGTAGAGATATATAAATGAACTGATTTTAAAAAACTGAATGTTTTATCAGCAGGGTTAGTTATAGCTAATTTTAATTCTCTTAATCTTACATCTTTTACTAAATCGGCTTTAGTATTATTGTTTTGAAATTCAGCACTTGAATTTGTAGTAACATCTGGTGTAAGTACTTCAGAAGCAACATTAAGCGGGAATCCGCTGGAAATGGAAAAAGAAGTTTGATTAGAAATGGTAAAGGTTAAAAGTTGATCTACCACATTGCAAGAAAATAAAAATAGTGAGAGAAAGGTCATTAAGGCGAAAGTTTTTGTCTTCATTTAAATTCGTGTTTTTATTGATTATAAAATTTAGTTTTTACTACTGCTTTTTTGCAAAAGTATTACTATTTACGATAGTATAACTCTTTTGGTTTTTAAATATTGTGATAGCAGTTGTTAAAAACAGCAGCATAAACGTCAACTAAATAAAATATATTGAAGATTTTCAAAATTCAATTTTTCAATTCAAAATATAAAAAGTATTTTTGCGCATGCAACACAACGTACTTATTTTAGATTTCGGATCGCAATATACACAGCTTATTGCGCGTAGAGTTCGCGAATTAAATATATTCTGCGAAATTTTCCCATACAATCATTTCCCGAGTGATTTATCCAGTTATAAAGCAGTAATTCTTGGTGGTAGTCCATTTTCTGTTCGTGCAGAAGACGCTCCACATCCTGATTTATCTCAAATCAGAGGTAAATTACCTTTGTTAGCTGTTTGTTACGGAGCACAATATTTAGCGCATTTTAGTGGTGGTGAAGTAACAGCTTCAAATACCAGAGAATATGGTAGAGCTAATTTGTCCTTCATTAAAGAAAACGAAACTTTTTTTGACAACGTTTCTGAAAACAGTCAAGTTTGGATGAGTCATAGTGATAGTGTGAAGGCTTTGCCAACAAATGGTGTAAAACTAGCAAGTACGAATGATGTAGAATTTGCTGCCTATAAAATTGAAGGTGAAACTACTTACGCCATTCAATACCACCCAGAAGTTTTTCATTCAACAGATGGTAAGCAAATGCTAGAAAATTTCTTGGTAAAAATTGCTGAAGTTCCTCAAAATTTTACTCCAAATGCTTTCGTTGAAGAAATGGTAGCAGAATTAAAGGAGAAATTACAAGATGACAAAGTGGTTCTTGGACTTTCAGGTGGAGTAGATTCAACCGTAGCAGCAGTTTTATTGCATCAAGCTATTGGGAAAAATTTATACTGCATTTTTGTAAATAATGGATTACTTCGTAAAAACGAATTCCAAAATGTATTGGATCAGTACAAAGGAATGGGTTTAAACGTAAAAGGAGTAGATTCAGGAGATCGTTTTTTATCTGAATTAGCAGGGGTAAGCGATCCAGAAACAAAACGTAAAATTATTGGTCGTGTTTTCATCGAAGTTTTTGATGATGAATCACACCTTATAGAAGATGTAAAATGGTTGGCACAAGGAACAATTTATCCTGATGTTATTGAGTCAGTTTCTGTAAAAGGACCATCGGCAACAATAAAATCACATCATAATGTAGGTGGATTGCCTGATTATATGAAGTTGAAAATTGTTGAACCACTTCGTATGCTTTTCAAAGATGAAGTTCGAAGAGTAGGAGCATCATTAGGAATTGATCCAGAATTGTTGGGAAGACACCCTTTTCCCGGTCCTGGATTGTCTATCCGAATTTTAGGGGATATTACTCCTGAAAAAGTTAGAATTCTACAAGAAGTAGATGCCGTTTTTATTGACGGATTGAAATCTTGGGGCTTGTATGATAAAGTATGGCAAGCTGGAGCAATTTTGCTTCCGGTAAATAGTGTAGGTGTTATGGGTGATGAACGTACTTATGAAAAAGTAATTGCGCTTCGTGCCGTTGAATCTACTGACGGTATGACTGCTGACTGGGTTCATTTACCTTATGATTTCTTGATGAAAGTGTCGAATGATATTATCAATAAAGTAAAAGGAGTTAATAGAGTAGTGTACGATATTAGTTCAAAACCGCCTGCAACAATTGAATGGGAATAAACGTTTAAATATAATTCCTTTTCCTTTTAGAGTTATTATTTTTTAATATACTTTACATAAACGGTATCAGATTTTGGAATAAAATTTGATACCGTTCTGTTATTAATGATTGAATAATTTTTTTATAAATAAAAATGATGAAGTATTTTATTACCGTTTGTTTAGCTTGTTTAGTTTTTACATTTAATGTTTCCTCACAAGAAAAAAATAATACGCATAAGGTAGCGAAGGGAGAAACAATCAATCAGATTGCCCAAAAATATAATGTTACTCCTTTAGAGATCTATCAATTAAACCCAGATGCGCAAAGTGGTTTAAAACCAAATAGTGTTTTGTTGATTCCTAAAAGTTCATCAAAGAAAACTTCAGCTGTGCAGGTTAAAACTAATTCGCAAGCCCAAAACCATTTGGTCATAGCGAAAGAAACGCTTTACGGAATTGAAAAAAAATACGGTGTTTCGGATGAGGCGTTAAAAAAAGCAAACCCGTTTCTTGAAAAAGATGGATTGCAAATAGGTCAAATGTTGATTATTCCTTCAAATGCTGTAAAAAAATCTTCAGTAGCAACAGCAAAACCTTTAAATACAATTGTAAAACCGACAATTGCGAAACAAGAAGCAGTTGTTTATCATGAAGTTTTAGCTAAGGAAACAAAGTATTCTATTGCCAAAAAATATGGAATAACCATTGCGGAACTAGAGAAAAAAAATCCAGAAGTTGTCTCGAATTTGCCAATTGGATTTAAATTAGTAATTAAAGGAAATGCCCCAAAAGCAGATAAGATTGTCGCAATAATTGAATCTAAAAAAGAGATAGTAGAATCTAAAACGGAAACTGCAAAGCCTAATTCGGTAAAAATTCCTTCGACAATTGTAGTGCCGAAGGAAAGTAAAAAAGAATACACTAGTTTATCTGAAAAAATAGATAATAACGGTCGAAAAAAATTAGTGTTACTAATGCCTTTCAATATGAGCAATGTTGAAGGTGATACTATCAATTCGACGGCTATGCGCTTGAAAAAAGATAAATTTTTGAATATGACTCTAGATTTTTATGCTGGAGCGTTGATGGCGATAGATTCGGCTAAACAAATAGGGCTTTCAATTGATGTAAGTATTTTTGATTCACAAGAAACAAAGAATTCATCAAGCGTACCCGCTATTATTAAAGCAAATAATCTCGAAAATGCAGATGCGATAATTGGACCATTTTATCAAAGCAATATTGAAAAAACTGCTGAGCTATTGAATTTTAATCAAGTTCCTGTAATTTCACCTTTATCGAAAGATATTGGAAATCCATTTAGTAATTTATATCAATCAATTCCAACTGCAACTGCCGTTAAAAATGAAATGTTTGATTACATGAGGTCAAAAAATGGTAATGTTATAGCTGTAATCGATAAGAAAAAGGAAACTATTAGACAATATCTTAAAGAAAATCAAAATGACGTTCGACTCTCAACTCTAAATGATAACGGTAGCTTATCTGCTCAAAATTTGAAGAGTTTGTTCGTAAAAGATAAAATAAATTACGTGGTAATGGAAACTGGAAATACCAGTATGATAAAATCAATTATAGCGACCATGCTGAGTTCCATGGCAACTTATCAAGTACAGTTGGTTATTTTGGAGCCAAATGAAACATTGGACACGGATGAAATTAGTTTTGTGAATTTGACAAAATTAAAAATGATGTATCCTTCAATGTCTCGAGATAACGATTCATCCGAGGCTTTTAAATTTGAAAACAACTTCAAAAAAGTAAATAAAATAGTGCCAAGTGCCTTCGCAACTCGTGGTTTTGACATTACTTTTGATACCATGATGCGATTGTCGCTAGGTAAAACATATCAAGAAACTGTTGATACAATGGCAACGCAACAAGTAGATAATAAATTTGAATATTATAAAAAAGCAGATGGAGGATACACCAATAAAGGAATTTACATCTTGTATTACGACACTGATTTAACCATAAAAGAGGCGAAATAATGACATCAAAAGTGACCTATTTAGGAAATTTAAGAACTTCATCAATACATTTACAGTCCGGCACTGAAATTATATCGGATGCTCCGGTAGATAATAAAGGAAAAGGAGAGGCTTTCTCTCCAACAGATACTGTTGCTAATGCCTTGGCAAGTTGCATGATGACCGTAATGGGAATCAAAGCCAATGAAATGGATTTGGATTTAAGAAATTCTAATGCATCAGTTACCAAAATCATGAATGCCGAACCAAGGAGAATTGGAGCGATAGAAATTGTGTTTGAAATGGTTGGAACTTCAGATCAAAAAAGCAAAACTATTCTTGAAAGAACGGCTATGACTTGTCCTGTTTTCTTAAGTTTGAATACTGAAATTGAGAAACGAATTACTTTCAACTGGAAATAATATTTATACATAAAAAAAAGAAGCAATAGAATAGATAAAATCATTCTTCTTGCTTCTTTTTTCTTTTTTTTAAAATGGACCAAAACCAAATAAAACTCATTAAGCTCGCTCATACCAAAATGCCTTTTGGCAAATACGAAGGTAAGTTTCTTATTGATTTACCGGAGTATTATGTGGTTTGGTATAGCAATAAAGGTTTCCCAAAGGGAGAGTTAGGCGAACAATTACAGTTGATTTACGAATTAAAACTCAATGGACTTGAAGAGTTAATTCGAAATATAAAAAAACGGTATCCAAAACCGATTTAATTTTCAAATTGACAATTTATAATTGTACTTTTGCCAAGTTTTTTTACATAACTACAATACAAACAACAACAATAACAACAGAATGAATCAAACGAAATATATTTTTGTTACCGGTGGTGTGACTTCTTCTTTAGGAAAAGGGATTATTGCGGCATCTTTGGCAAAATTGTTACAAGCTAGGGGATACCGTACAACTATCCAAAAGTTTGACCCGTACTTAAATGTTGACCCAGGAACACTTAATCCATATGAACATGGAGAATGTTATGTGACTGATGATGGTGCAGAAACAGATTTGGATTTGGGACATTATGAGCGTTTCTTGAATGTTCCTACTTCACAAGCGAATAATGTGACTACTGGTAGAATTTATCTTTCGGTTATTGAAAAAGAAAGAAGAGGAGAATTCTTGGGGAAAACGGTTCAAGTAGTTCCTCATATTACCAATGAAATTAAAGAAAGAATGCAGTTGCTTGGTCAATCAGGTGATTTTGATATTGTAATTACTGAAATTGGAGGAACTGTTGGGGATATTGAATCATTGCCATACATTGAATCCGTTCGTCAATTAGTGTGGTCGTTAGGCGAAAAGAATGCGATTGTAATTCATTTAACTTTAGTGCCTTATTTGGCTGCTGCAGGAGAATTGAAAACAAAACCAACCCAGCACTCGGTAAAAACTTTGATGGAAAGCGGTATAAAAGCGGACATTTTAGTTTGTAGAACAGAACGTGAAATTTCAGATGAAATACGTAATAAACTAGCCTTGTTTTGTAATGTAAAACGAGAAGCTGTTATTCAATCGATAGATGCTGCAACGATATATGAAGTGCCAAATTTAATGCTTGAAGAAGGACTAGATATAGTTGCCTTGAAGAAATTAGATTTACCTAAAAAGGCAGCTCCGGATTTAAAAATCTGGAATACTTTTTTACGCAGAGTAAAGCATCCTAAACATGTTGTAAATATTGGATTGATTGGGAAATATGTAGAAATGCAAGATTGTTATAAATCTATTTTGGAGGCATTTATTCATGCTGGTGCTGCGAATGAAACCAAAGTAAATGTGATTTCGATTCATTCCGAGCACATTGATGCAACAAATATTAATGAGAAATTAGCTGGATTGGAAGGGATTCTTGTAGCTCCAGGTTTTGGAGAAAGAGGAATTGAAGGAAAAATTGAAGCAGTTCGTTATGCGCGTGAAAATAAAGTTCCGTTTTTCGGAATTTGTTTGGGTATGCAAATGGCAATTATCGAATATTCAAGAAATGTTCTTGGTTTTGCTGATGCCAATTCAACTGAAATGAATGATAAAACCTCTCATCCAGTTGTTAATTTAATGGAAGAGCAAAAAACCATTACTGATAAAGGTGGAACAATGCGTCTTGGAGCTTGGAAATGTGATTTAAAACAAGATTCATTAGCATATAGAATCTACGGAAAAGAAACAATTTCGGAGCGTCACCGTCACCGTTATGAGTACAACAGTAATTACGTTGCACAATTGCAAAATGCAGGAATGATAGCTTCTGGTGTAAATCCGGATACAGGTTTGGTTGAGATTATAGAAATCGAAGATCATCCATTTTTTATCGGAGTTCAATACCATCCGGAATATAAAAGTACGGTTGAAAATCCACATCCAATATTTGTGAATTTTGTGGCAGCAACAGTTCAAACAAAGAAAAAATAGTTCTTGTTTTTTGAAACAATTCATCAAACTATAGACTAATAGATTAAACTTTTTTAAATATAATAATGAAAGAAAAAAAATTAGACCTCAATTCGATTATTGGTTTTGTATTGATTTTTGGAATTTTGCTTTGGATAATGTACCAAAACAAACCAGATGAAAAAGCTATTGCAGCTGAAAAAGCGCAAAAAGAATTAGTAATCAAGGAGGCTAAAGCCAAAGAATTATCTGATAAAACTTTAGCAACGGCTACTGTTGCAGTTGCTGCGACAGGAGATTCTACGCAACTGGCGCAAATACAAAAAACACTGGGGAATTTTGCTTATTCAGCTACACTTCCTTCCGCTAAAGCGACTTACACTACTATTGAAAATGAATTTGTAAAATTAAAAATCGCGAATAAAGGAGGATATATTGTTAGCGCCACTTTGAAAAATTTTGAAAAATTTAAAAAAGGTTCAGGTCAATTAGTGGAGTTAATTAAAGATAATAATTCTGATTTAAATATTCAATTGTTGACAAGTGACAGCCGCACTTTAAATACCAAAGATTTGTATTTTGAACCAACACTTACAAAAGTGGGTGCGGATCAAATCCTTTCTATGAAATTGAAAGCGGGTGCTAATGAATTTCTGGAATACAAATACATTTTAAAACCGAAGGAATATATGGTTGGTTTTGACCTGCGTTCGCAAGGTTTGAACAAAGTTTTGAATACTGCTAAACCTTTGGATTTAGAATGGAATTTAAAAACATATAGAACTGAAAAAAGCATTGCCTATGAAGATCGTTATACATTATTGAATTACGAGTATGGTGATGAGAAATTTAATTACGTAGGTGACGGAAAAGATAAAGAAGAAACTCCAGAAAACGTGAAGTTTATTGCTTTTAAGCAACATTTCTTTAGCACGATTTTGTTGACAGACACTCCTTTTGCAAAATCGACATTGAAATCTCATAAATTAGTTGTTGACGAAAAAGTAGATACTACTTTTATTAAACAATTTAATGCAAAAGTACCTTTGGCTTTCACCAATGGGGAGTTAGATTACAAAATGAACTGGTATTTTGGACCATCAGATTATAAGACTTTAAATGATTACAATAAAAACTTAGAGAAAATTATTCCTTTAGGTTGGGGGATTTTTGGATGGATTAACAAATTCGTATTTATTCCATTGTTTGGTTTTTTAAGTTCTTACATTGCTTATGGTATTGCGATAATTGTTTTTACAATTATCATAAAAATCGCCATGTCACCTATTACTTATAAATCATTTTTGTCTCAGGCAAAAATGAAAGTATTGAAACCTGAAATTGCTGAATTAGGGGAGAAGTTCAATAAAGATCCAATGAAGAAGCAACAGGAAACCATGAAATTATACAATAAAGCAGGTGTGAATCCTATGGCAGGATGTATTCCAGCCTTGATTCAGCTTCCTTTTATGTATGCTTCGTTTCAGTTTTTCCCATCCGCTTTCGAATTAAGACAAAAAAGCTTCCTTTGGGCAGATGATTTATCTTCTTTTGACCAAGTGGTAAAATTGCCTTTCCATGTACCGCTTTACGGAGATCATATTAGTTTGTTTCCAATACTGGCTGCAATAGCGATTTTCTTTTATATGAAAATGACTTCTGGAGATCAACAAATGGCTGCGCCGCAACAAGAAGGAATGCCAGATATGGCCAAAATGATGAAATATATGATTTATATTTCGCCGTTAATGATGTTGATTTTCTTCAATAGTTATGGTGCAGGATTAAGTTTGTATAACTTTATTTCCAACTTGATTACGATTGGAATCATGTTTGTGATTAAAAATTATATTGTTGACAGCAACAAAATTCATGCTCAAATTCAAGAGAATAAATTGAAAGAGCCGAAAAAACAAGGTAAGTTTCAGCAAAAACTGCAAGCAGTTATGGAGCAAGCCGAGGCTCAAAAAGCATTGGATAAAAAAAATAAAAAATAGAAAAAAAGCTCCCGAATATTTTGGGAGCTTTTTTATTTAGGTACAATTTTTGTTATTTGAATTCGTTAAACTATAAAAGTAATTATGAGAACCATTTATAAAAAAGGATTATTACTATTGATTTTTTTCAATGTGTTTTTTATTCAAGCTCAAACAGATTTCAATAAATTAGATGAAAAAGGTAAAAAGCATGGGGTATGGAAAGGGTATTATGAGGAATCAAAGCGAACAAGATATGAAGGAAGCTTTATTCATGGAAAAGAATCCGGTGTGTTTAATTTTTATGATGACACTAAAGCAAAATCCATAATTGCCACTCGAGAATTCAACGCAAAGGATAATTCTGCGTACACAATTTTTTATGATCAAAATAAAAATAAAGTGAGCGAAGGAAAGGTGGTGAATAAATTATTTGAAGGGCAGTGGAAATATTATCATCTCGCTTCAAAAAACATCATGTCAACCGAAAATTATAAATCGGGAAAACTAGAAGGTTTGAGAAGTGTTTATTACCCGAGCGGAAAAATAGCGGAACAAATTAATTATAAAAACAATTTGAAAGAAGGCGTTTATAAAAAATATACCGAAAACGGAATTGTACTTGAAGAATCTATTTTTAAAAATAACGAGTATAATGGGATTGCTGTTTTTAAAGATGTGGATGGTAATACGGTTTCCAAAGGATTGTTTTCAAACGGTAAGAAATCAGGTGTTTGGCAGTTTTTTGAAAAAGGGAAGCCAGTTAAAAATGTGAATATGAGTGTTCCTGAAAATGCTACAAAATCCAAAAACAATTAACGAGAGACTTAACAAATACTGTTGTAAATCTTTTGTAACTTTGCACCCTTATAAAATTATAATTTTTTGAAGATGAAGCGAGTTGTTGTAGGACTTTCTGGAGGTGTAGATTCAAGTGTTGCTGCCTATTTATTGCAACAACAAGGATATGAGGTCATAGGCCTTTTTATGAAAAATTGGCATGATGATTCTGTTACTATTTCCAATGAATGCCCATGGCTGGAAGATAGTAATGACGCACTTTTGGTAGCCGAAAAATTGGGGATTCCTTTTCAAACGGTTGATTTAAGCGAAGAATACAAAGAGAAAATCGTTGATTACATGTTCAACGAATATGAAAAAGGACGCACTCCAAACCCAGATGTTCTTTGTAACCGCGAAATAAAATTTGACGTTTTTATGAAAATTGCAATGAGTCTTGGCGCTGATTATGTAGCAACAGGTCATTATTGCAGGAAAGGTGAAATTGATGTCAATGGAGAACCTGTTTATCAATTATTAGCCGGTGCGGATAATAACAAAGATCAATCTTATTTTCTTTGTCAATTATCACAAGAACAATTGGCAAAATCTTTGTTTCCAATTGGTGAATTAACAAAGCCGGAAGTTCGCGAAATTGCGGCTCAAATGGATTTGGTTACAGCCGAAAAGAAAGATTCGCAAGGATTGTGTTTCATAGGAAAAGTTCGTTTACCCGAATTTTTGCAACAAAAATTGCAACCTAAAGACGGGTTGATTATTCAAATCGATAAAAACAACCCAGTTTACACTTTAGATGAAGTAGAAGGTTTGTCTCTTGAAGATGGATTATTGTTGGAAGCAAAAAAAATAGATTACACTCCAGAAATGGGAAAAGTAGTTGGGAAACATCAAGGGGCTCATTATTTTACAACGGGTCAGCGAAAAGGATTGAATGTAGGAGGGACAACGGATCCTTTATTTATAATTTCAACAAATGTCTTAACCAATACTATTTATACGGGATTAAGCAGTCAGCATCCTGGATTGTTTAAAAAAGCATTGTTTGTCGAAAAATCTGAAGTACACTGGATTCGTACTGATTTGGCATTAGCCAATGGAGAAACTATGGATGTGATGGCAAGAATCCGTTATAGACAACCTTTACAAAAAGCCACCTTACATCAGTTTGAAAATGGAATGTATGTTGCTTTTGAGGAACCACAATCCGCTATAACTGAAGGGCAATTTGTTGCTTGGTATTTAGCTGATGAATTAGTTGGTTCGGGAGTTATTTCTTAGTTTAGTATTTTATTTGTAACAAGCATACAAATAGTGTCGTTATCTTAAATGAAATAAAATCACAAATTCGATTATTCACTGTTTTTTTTATGAAGCCATAACAGATTAACTATGAAAAAACTCTATATATTTCTTTTGATATTTACCACAGCGACTGTTTTTTCTCAAGAACAAGATGCTTGGGTTTACTTTAATTCAAAACCGAATTCTCAAATTTATTTTGACTCGCCTTTGCAAATGCTTTCACAGCGAGCTTTGGATAGAAGGACCAATCAAAATATTGCTTTAGATTCTAAAGATATTCCTGTTGAGAAATCTTATATTAACCAAGTAAAATCCGTTGTGGGAGTTTCTGTTTTAGCCAAATCAAAATGGCTGAACGCGATTCATGTTCGAGGCACACAAGCATTGATAAATTCGCTAAAAACATTTTCCTTCGTCAATAAAATAGATTTTGCTGATAAATCGCTGAATGTTGCTGGTAAAATTGCAAAGGCGGTAAGAATTAGAAAGACAAGCAAGAGTACAAAAACTAAAATTGATTATGCTTATGGAACCTCGGCAAATCAAATTCAGATGCTCAACGGACAAAAATTGCACCAACAGAATTACACGGGTTCAGGTAAAATAATAGCAGTTTTAGATGCCGGTTTTCCAGGAGTAAATACAGCTCAGCCTTTTCAAAGATTAAGAGATAACAACCAAATTTTGGGAGGTTATAATTTTGTGTTGAGAAATCCTGATTTTTATGGAGGCGATTCCCATGGAACATCAGTGCTTTCCACTATGGGCGGTTATAAAGATAATTCATTAGTTGGCACGGCGCCTGATGCTTCCTACTATTTATTTATCACCGAAGATGATACTTCTGAAAATCCAATTGAGGAATCGCTTTGGGTTGAAGCTGCAGAGAAATCAGATAGTTTAGGAGTGGATATCATAAATACTTCGTTGGGCTATTTTGATTACGATAACAAAGCGTACAGTCATACTTATAGTGAAATGAATGGTACAACAACTTTCATGTCTCGTGGGGCCGAAATTGCGTTTAGTCGGGGGATGATTATAGTGACGGCAGCTGGTAACTCAGGAAACTCATTAGATCCACATATTGCAGTGCCGGCCGATGCGGTTTCCGTAATTGCGGTTGGAGCAGTAAATTCAGCAAAATCAGTAGCGTCATTTAGCTCAATTGGTCCTTCATTTGATAATAGAATAAAACCGGATGTTATGGCACAAGGACAATCTGATATTGTGTCTGATCAATTTGGAAATATAGTGACCGCAAACGGGACTTCATTTTCTAGTCCAATTATGTCAGGAATGGTTGCTTGTTTATGGCAGGCATTTCCACTCAAAACAAATAAAGAAATCAGAGAATTAATAATTAAATCAGCAGATAGATTCGCAACGCCAAACAATCAATATGGTTTTGGTATTCCGGATTTTAGTTTGGCTTTGACCAATGCACTGTCCTTAAATACTTTTTCAAAAAATGATTTTATAGTGTATCCAAATCCAGTAAATGATTCGATATCTGTTTTTTTGCCAGAAGGCTATGACAAAGGATCAATTTTTATTTACACTATTTTAGGTCAAAAAATATTAGAAAACAATATTACAAGTCAAACATCGAATATTTCGTTGAAATTTCTTGACAACGGAATATACGTTTACAAATTAGAATCGGGTATTTTTTCTAAAACCGGAAAAATCATAAAGCAATAATCTACAATAAAGCAGATGAATAGAATTACAGAGCTCTTCAATATTCAATATCCTATTATTCAAGCTGGAATGATTTGGAATAGTGGTTATAAATTAGCGAGTGCAGTAAGTAATGCGGGTGGTTTAGGAATAATAGGTGCGGGTTCTATGTATCCCGAAGTTTTACGAGAACATATTCAAAAATGCAAAAAAGCAACGCAAAAACCTTTTGGTGTTAATGTTCCAATGTTATATCCAAATGTTGAAGAAATAATGAAAATTATAGTCGATGAAGGAGTGAAAATAGTTTTTACATCGGCTGGAAATCCAAAAACTTGGACTTCCTATTTAAAAGAAAATGGTATAATAGTTGTTCATGTGGTCAGTAGTTCGGTATTTGCTTTAAAAGCAGAAGCAGCTGGAGTTGATGCTATTGTTGCCGAAGGATTTGAAGCGGGAGGACACAACGGAAGGGACGAAACTACTACTTTTACCTTGATTCCCATGGTAAAAGAACATATCAAAATTCCGCTGATTGCTGCCGGAGGTATTGCTACTGGTCGCGGAATGCTTGCGGCAATGGTTTTAGGTGCCGACGGCGTTCAGGTAGGGAGTAGATTTGCAGCTTCGCTGGAATCGTCAGCACACGAAAATTTCAAGAAGACTATCATCGATGTCAAAGAAGGGGATACGCAGTTGACCTTGAAAGAATTGGCTCCTGTCCGATTGATAAAAAATAAGTTTTACCAGGACCTTGAAGATTTGTATGAGACATGTCCAACAAAAGAAGAGTTAACGGAATTATTAGGCAGAGCAAGAGCTAAACGTGGGATGTTTGAAGGCGATTTAATCGAAGGGGAGTTGGAGATTGGTCAAGTTGCGGGATTAATTCACGAAATTAAGCCTGCGGCAGAAATCCTTTTAGAAATGATAACTGACTTTCAAAACGCCAGAAAAGAGGTTACTAAATTTGATTTTAATTTTTTACACAATGACTAAAACAAAAATATATATTATTTTGCTTTTTTTAGGTTTAGGCTTGCAGCAGTCGTATGGTCAAAATTATAAATTTAAAACATCAGGTTTTAGTGTTTTGCAAAAAAACGAAAAAGGCAAGTGGGGAAAATGGTCTGATTTAGATTTGGTCAATATTTTGGTATCATTGGACACTAATAAAAACAGAATTGTAATCTATTCTCAAATCATTCAATTGTTTGAAATTATAGATTATCAACCAACAGAAGAAAATGATACAGATATAGTTTATTCGTTTACTTGCAAAGATAATAATGGAGAGGACTGCACGCTGTCTATTATCACGAGAAAGAAGCAAGATAATAGAAAGCAGCTATATGTGAATTATGATAATAGAATTATAGTTTATAATATTTTCAATATGTAATTATGTGAAAAAAGTCACTAAGAATGACTTTTTTTAATGACAATTCGAAAGAAAATAATTAGTTTTTAAGTTGTGACTGCTAATCAATATCCTTAATAAATTCATCATATTCTAAATAGAATAACTCTAAAGCATTCATTTTCTCGTTGTAAAAATCAAAGATTTCATCCCAGTATTTTCGATTGCTAACACCTACTCCTAATTTTTCAACCCAAATTCGGCTAATAGTTTTGCCGTTTTCAAGAGTATATTCTTTTTCAAATACTAAATCTTTGACAAATTCTTCTTCAAGGATGTTTTTCAGTGCTGTTATTTTATCAAAATAAGCAATACGTTTTTCATCATTGCGATGCTCAATATCAATTAATACTTGTGCTTTTTTATTGTCCACATAAAATTTAAAGGAGAAATCTTTGATTTTTGTATCATAAAGCACCCATTTTCTAGGATATTTATCGGCGAATGTGACCCAGAATTCTCGCTTTAATTTTTGAGTTTCTTCTTTACTATACATTTTATTGGCTTTTAATTTAGAAAATTTGCATTGCGTTAATTTCTAAACTATATTTATATATGTTTTAAAGTGCAAAAATAGACTTTGATTATGGATTTTCAAGAGTTTTTAGAATATGTTCCTAAATTAATGACAGCAGAACTTCCTGCTCAGGTTTCGCATATCAAAATGGCACCGTTAGAAAGAATCGAAAGTTTGAAAAATTTTGATATTGAAAGCAAAAAACCAAAAATTGCTGCCGTTATGATGCTGCTTTATCCCAAAAACGGAAAAACGCATTTGGTCCTTATTGTCCGAAATTCCTATAAAGGTGTACATTCTGCCCAGATTGCATTTCCCGGAGGTAAATATGAGTCTAAAGATGAAATTTTTGAGAATACAGCTTTGAGGGAAACGCATGAGGAAGTGGGAGTTCATCCAGATAATATGGAAATTATTAAGACATTTACACCCATGTATATCCCACCAAGTGATTTTATGGTCCATCCTTTTTTAGGGATTTGCAAACAAGAAATTATTTTTGTACCAGATCCTACTGAAGTCGCAAATATAATTGAACTTCCTTTGATGGTTTTTTTGAGTGACGCAATTCTCACTGATGCGAAAATGACTACTTCGTATGCTAACGAAATTAGTGTTCCTGCTTTTAAAATTGAAGAACACATTGTTTGGGGAGCTACAGCAATGATGTTAAGTGAGTTGAAAGATGTTGTGAAAGGTGTTTTAGAAAGCTGAAAATGATCTTATTTTACGAATGAAATTGATAATGAACTACAAATATAAATTTCGTAGATTCGCCAAATAAATATAAAAAATACATATTTTTATGGGATTATTTAAGAGAAATCCTTTTGGTCACATACTATTTATTAAAAAATGGTTAATCCGAATTTTTGGAGTAATTACGCATAGACGTTATAGAGGTTTCAATGAATTACAAATTGAAGGTTCTGAAATAATTAGAAATTTACCAGATACGAATGTTCTTTTTGTATCCAATCACCAAACCTATTTTGCCGATGTTGTGGCAATGTTTCACGTTTTCAATGCCAGTTTGAATGGGCGCGATGATACTATCAAAAATGTGTGCTATATGTGGCAACCAAAATTGAATATCTATTATGTTGCTGCCAAAGAGACTATGCAAGCAGGTTTATTGCCCCGAATCATGGCTTATGCAGGAGCAATTTCTGTGGAGAGAACTTGGCGAGCGAAAGGCGAGGACGTAACAGAAAAGAAGAATATCAACCCAGATGATACTCAAAAAATTGGAATAGCGTTAAAGGACGGATGGGTCATCACTTTTCCGCAAGGAACCACTAAGTCATTCAAGCCTGTTCGTAAAGGAACAGCTCACATCATTATGCAACAAAGACCTATAGTTGTCCCCATCGTTATTGACGGCTTTCGTCGTTCTTTCGACAAAAAAGGATTACGCATGAAAAAGAAAGGAATTCTTCAGTCCTTTATTATCAAGGAACCATTGGATATTGATTATGATAATGATACCATTGATGAAATTGTCGAAAAAGTAGAATATGCCATCGAGCAACATCCATCATTTCTAAAAGTAATTCCTGCAGAAATAATAAAAGAAGCGGAAGAACTAAATAAAACCCGTCGTTGGGAATATTAATTTAGAGAAAAGTCATAAGAGGAAAAATCAACAATAGTTCAATTAATTACTTTCCACTTAAAGATCTATCTTCTTTAATTCTTTATAATTTGCATACAATCTTCTAAGTAGAATGCCATACAGCAATCTGTAAAAAAGCCAAAATATACCAAAAAACACAGCAATAGTGAATAATAAAACTCCCGCTGTAATGAGCATTATTTGCCCGTCATTTGCTATTTTGTCTCTCAGAACACTCATTTCAGGATTAAAAACAAAAGCAATTGTAAATGCGATAATACAATATACTATAATCATCCCCAGATTGTACCACACATAATATTGAACAGTTTTCCTAGTTTTTAGGATGTCCTGCATTAATTGTTTTGTAGAAACAGTAGTACTAATATTGATATAGTTTTTATAAAATACACGAATAAAAACCAGTACAACTCCATAATTAAAATAGTTCAAGACATCAATAAATGTTATTATTTCAGGCTGTTTAATTTGCTTTAAATATCCGTCGGAGTCAAAACAAAAATTCAAACACGTCCACAATAAAACCTCCAAAACACTAATAATTAAGATCCACTTCACTATCGAAGACGATTTTTTATGGATCATTTTGTAAATTTCAATTTCCGAAACCTGTTCAAAAGAATCCGTGTTCTTTTGCCAATCTTTTTTCAATAAATCCAGCTCTTTCATATTCCTAATGGATTTAATATTTTTTTTAATTTCCCTTTTATTCTATTCATCTTCACCCTCGCATTCACTTCGCTAATCCCTAATGTTTCGGCTATTTCCTGATAATCTTTATCCTCAAGATACATAAAAACCAGTGCTTTTTCAATATCATTCAGCTGATAAACCGCTTTGTACATCAGCTTTATTTGTTCCTCTTCTTCATAATTATACTCGACATCATTCAAGAAATGTTGCCGTCCTTCAAACTCAATAGTGGCTACTGAGCGCTTACTTTTTCTATATAATGTGATTGCCGTGTTCAACGCCACACGATAGGCCCAAGTAGAAAATTTGCTGTCTCCTCTAAATTTCGGAAAAGCTTTCCACAATTGAATCGTGATTTCCTGAAACAAATCTTTGTGTGCATCATCGCCATTAGTATATAACCTACAAATTTTGTGGATTATATTCTGATTTTCCTGCAATTGCTTAACAAAAGACTGTTCTAGATTGTCACTCATATATACGTTAGTAATCCAAAGGTGGATTTTGTTACAATATTAATAATTTTTAGGAGCATAAACTCTTCAATCCATAATAAACATTCGTCCCGCTGTACATTGCAATCTTTATTTTCTGTAAAAATCAGAAAAATAAAGGATTTCCATTTCCATCGGGGCTAATTTGCACTTTTAGTTTTCTTAAAACCTTTTCCAAAAAAAACAAAAATTTCGATACTATTTGATGAAATGCAACATTAAAAAACATTGTATCTTTGAGAATCAACAAATCAGAACTTTTTTAAACATGAACGTTCCACAATCGAAAAATCCCAGAATAGTTATTATAGGTGGAGGTTTTGCAGGCATTGCTTTGGCCAAACAATTAAAAAATAAAAATGTACAAGTTGTACTTTTAGATAAACACAACTACCATACATTTCAACCTTTATTATATCAAGTTGCCACCGGAGGACTCGAAGCAGGTTCAATAGCATACCCAATCCGCAAAGTCATTCAGGAATACGATGATTTCTACTTCCGACTTACTTCTGTAGAAGAAATAGACACAAAAAACCAAAAAGTCATTGCCGAAATAGGCGAATTAAGTTATGATTATCTGATCATTGCCACAGGATCCAAGACCAATTATTTTGGTAACAAAGAAATAGAACGCAACAGTATGGGAATGAAAACCATACCGCAATCGCTTAATATAAGAAGTTTAATTCTCGAAAATTTTGAACAAGCCGTTCTTACCACTGATTTGGCCGAACGTAACAGTCTTATTAATTTTGTGCTTGTAGGTGGTGGGCCAACAGGAGTAGAGCTTGCCGGTGCTTTGGCCGAAATGAAAAAAGCCATCCTTCAAAAAGATTACCCCGATTTGGATATTGATAAAATGGAAATCAATCTTATTCAAAGCGGAGACAGAATACTAAACACAATGAGTGAAAAATCTTCAATTGCCGCCGAAAAATTTCTTCACAGTTTGGGAGTGAAAATCTGGAAAAATGTTCGCGTAACAAATTATGATGGACGAACAATTATCACCAATTCTGATTTGACATTTGAAACCGCAACCGTGATTTGGACTGCAGGTGTACAAGGAGCAATAGTTGCCGGACTAGATGCTAAATCTTTGGTGCAAAGAGTAGAACGCATTCGAGTAAATGAATACAGCCAAGTGATAGGATACGACAACATTTTTGCCGTAGGCGACATCGCTTCCATGGAAACCGAAAACTATCCTGAAGGACATCCCATGATGGCTCAGCCCGCCATGCAGCAAGGGAAATTACTGGGCGAAAACATCATAAAATTAATTAGAAAACAACCAATGGAAGCTTTTGAATACAATGACAAAGGTTCAATGGCCACAATAGGAAGAAACAAAGCTGTAGTCGATTTGCCAAAATACCATTTCAGTGGCGTTTTTGCGTGGTTCGTGTGGATGTTTGTGCATTTATTCTCTTTGATTGGATTCAAAAATAGAGCAGTTGTATTTTTAAATTGGGTATACAATTATATTCGTTTTGACCGTGAAGGACGTTTGATTATCAGACCTTTCAAAAAGAAAAGTTTTACTACGTTTACGAGTGATGAAGTATAGAAAATTGGCTTTATTAGTGATGTAATTACATTCTTACATAGCTGATAATCAGCTTCTAAACAAGTGTGATACCATTCTTACAATATGCTGATTTACAATATTTTAACAAAACTATAAGTTTTGTAAATGCTTGATAATAAGGATGTTGAGTTTTTTATGTTTTTTATTTTTACTTGGCTTGTTTTTATAAATAGTGTTATGCCTTAAGTTTGTGGAATTCACACAAAGTTTCAAAATTAATGAAAAGCATTATTATTTCTAATTTCAAGCCTATTTTGGTAGGGAAATTAATCGATCAACAAAAACTTAACCAATATACAAAGTTTTTATACCATCATTTTCAAACTAAACCAAGTTTAGTTGCTTCAGGAGAAGATGAAATTTTTGAAGAATCAAATAGTTTTGAGGTTATCTCAGACCAGGTTGATAAATATTCGGTACCTTCTGAAAATATTAATAAAAGACAAATTTTAATTTTTGAAGAGGTAGAACATTTTATTGAAAATGAAATGGATGAAACTTTACCTTCTGAATATCAATTTCCGGCTAGTTTAGTATCTGGGAAAGGCGATTTGTTTGGACCTAAAATTGGAATCCGCATGCAATGGTTTAAAGAAAAAATGGGATATGTTTTTGATGAATTTTATTCAACAACAAACTCTGCTCCTGAAAACCTGGTTCATGTTACATGCTCCGGTTATTCTTCTCCAAGTGTTGCACAAGAAGCCGTAATAAATAGAGACTGGGAAACAACTCAGGTTACTCATTCCTACCAAATGGGGTGCTACGGGGCTTTTCCTGCTATACGAACTGCCAGTCACTTGATAAGCGGCAGTAGAAATCATGGAAGAGTAGATGTAGTTCATACAGAGTTATTATCGGCACATTTAAATTTAACCGAATTTTCTGTGGCAAACACGATGATTTGCTCTCTTTTTGCAGATGGTTTTATTGGATATTCTTTGTATGAAGAAGATACTTTCATGAATGATGATTCAATTGAAGATAAAAAAGGACTCAGAATTTTAGCTTCACATGAGGTTATTATTCCGGATTCATTAGATGATATGTCTTGGGAAATAGGAGAGTACAATTTTTTAATGACGCTTTCTAAAAGGGTTCCCGTTTTTATTCGTAAAAACATCAAATCCTTTTTAACAACGCTTTGCGCTAAAGTTGATGTAGATCTGGAAGAGGAGAAATCCAAAATGCATTTTGCAATCCATCCCGGAGGACCAAAAATTATTGATTATGTAGTGGATGCAGTTGGAATTTCAAAAGATCAGGCACGTTGGTCGTATGAAATATTGCGCCAACAGGGAAACATGTCTTCTGCTACTGTTCCACATATCTTTAATGAAATTGTTAATGATTCAAGCATCGCCTCAGGAACTAAAATTGTAGCAATGGCCTTTGGGCCAGGTCTTACGGCCACCGGATTATTGCTTGAAAAAATATAATTTTTCTAAATAACACTTTGAAATAGTAAATTAATCTTCTCAAATAGACGAGCAGTTTAAATAATATTAATGAGTTATGAGTTTTGAAAATGGAAACATTTGAAACTCATAACTCATTTTTTTTGTAATAATTCACCATCAAATTCACATATTTGTTATAACTCTCCAATCCATCTTTTTGTTGATTCATTTTCAGGAAATTATCATAAAAAACATGAAAACCAGTTTCGATTGGCGTTTGGTACTCATTCCAAAAGTCCGTGCTTTCCTTGTAGTTTTTTAAAATTCCCGGATGAATAGTTGTTAATAGTTGCTTTTGAATTTTTTCATTGCGAGCCTGCCAATTCCCTAAACAATAGCGTAAAGCCAAACTATAACCAGAATATTGAACGTATAAATTATCATTTTTTACCGAAGCCAGAAACCCAATAAAGTTGCATTCACTTTCACTTGCATATCCCATTTGGTGCGCCATTTCATGATTGGCGGTCATTGGGAAAGTGTACATTGGACCCAAATAATTTACCTGTGCTTCATTGGTAAACGGATTCAAATAACCGCTAAAACCCATATACGTTAAAGGCAGACTAAACAATGATTTTTTAGTGCTCAAATGGGAATAATTAAAATAATCATATAAGACTGCCAGATTTTTATAACCATTCAAATTCATTTCGAATACCTGATCTTGAGAATAGGGGAAGACAACTTTCAAACTGTCATTTTTAGTAAGCTGACTTTGAATCGTATTGGTTTTTATGATTAATTTTTTGGTAAAATTCAATAAATCAGCATCCGAATACTCTTTTTTGATTTCCATTTTTTCAAAAAGCGGTTCTCTATAATAATTAAAAGCCCAAAGCAAATGAAAGAAAAAATAAAATACCGATACAAAACTTAATAAGCTTAGGGTGTTATTTTTCCATTCTGACTTCCAGTTTTTTCTTTTGTTCCAAAACCAGAGCAACATAGATGAAATCAAAATGAAATAGATAAAATCACCCAGAGAAAAGGGGATGTTTCCAAAAGCAATTCGTGAAGATTTACTAATTATTGGATACAATCCATTGCTGTAAAATTGTTCCACATTTTCAGGATAATAGGGAATAATTTGAAGAACAATTATTTGTATCAAAAGAAAGATTGGAAGAATGTATTTGCGTTTCACGGTATGTATTTTCGAATTGTAAAGATAATTACAATATCAATTAGTACTGAAAAAGAATTTAAACTTTGTAACTTTGAACTTGATAAAATTTAAACTTCAAATTAAAATAAATGAGCCAAGAAATAAGAAATTTAGAACCCAAAGCACTTTGGAATAAGTTTGCTGATTTAAATGCTGTACCACGTCCTTCTAAAAAAGAGGAACGTGTGATTGAGTTTATGAAAAACTTCGGAAACAGTCTGGGATTGGAAACTTTTGAAGACGAAATCCGTAACGTAATTATACGCAAACCGGCTACTCCGGGAATGGAAAATCGTAAAGCGATTGTTCTTCAAGGACATTTGGATATGGTACATCAAAAAAATGCCGATACCGTTTTTGATTTTGACACACAGGGAATTGACATGTATGTCGATGGAGACTGGGTTCGTGCTAGAGGAACTACGCTAGGTGCAGATAACGGTCTTGGAGTAGCCACGATTATGGCAATTCTGGAAAGCAAAGATATTCCGCATTCAGCAATTGAAGCTTTGTTTACCATTGATGAAGAAACTGGAATGACAGGAGCTTTGAATTTAAAAGGAGGGATTTTACAAGGACAAATTCTTTTGAATTTAGATACTGAAGAAGACGATGAAATCGACATTGGTTGTGCAGGAGGAATTGATGTAACGGCTACAAGAAGTTATCGCGAAGAAGAAGTTCCAGATGGTTCTGTGGGGCATCTTATTACCGTAAAAGGATTAAAAGGCGGGCATTCAGGAATGGATATTCATAAAGGTTTGGGTAATGCCAATAAAATCATGAATCGTTTGTTATTTGACGCATTCGAAAACTTCGGTTTGCAAGTGTCAGAAATCAATGGAGGGAGTTTGCGTAACGCGATTCCTAGAGAAAGCTTTGCCAAAGTAATTATTTCTGAAATGTTTGATGAAGCCTATATTTTTGATATGCAGGAAATCATCAGTGATATCAAAGCAGAATATAAAACGACTGAACCAAACTTGACTATCGAAATCGTGAAATGCGATTTACCGAAAAAAGTGATGGATTTAGGAGTTCAGGAAGGAATCATAAGAGCTATTTATGCTGCTCATAATGGAGTGTATCGCATGAGTGCTAATATGGAAGACTTAGTGGAAACTTCAAATAATATTGCTCGAGTAATTATCAAAGAGGGTGAAATTTCTGTTGGTTGTCTAACTCGTTCTTCTGTAGAAACTTCCAAATTTGATTTGGCCAATTCATTGCGTTCCGCTTTTGAATTAGTGGGTTGTGAGGTAGAACTATCAGGTTCTTATCCTGGCTGGACGCCAAATGTGAAATCGGAAATTTTAGATGTTTTAGTGGGTATTTACGAAAAACAGAATGTTGAAAAGCCTAAAGTTGTGGCTTGTCACGCAGGATTAGAATGTGGAATTCTGGGAACTAATTATCCTGAAATGGATATGATTTCTTTTGGACCAACTATCCATGGAGCGCATTCTCCTGATGAAAGAGCAAGTGTTTCTTCTTCTCAGAAATTCTGGAAATTTGTATTGGAAATTTTAGCCAATATTCCAGTGAAATAGTATTCAATTTTCAGTCGCAGTTTTCAGTTCTACTTGTGATAGTAAGGGTAACTGAAAACTGAGACTGTGACTGAAAATTTTTAAAAAATTAGTCTCTTTTTGGAGTGTTTTTCTTGTCTCTTTTTTCTTCTTTCTTTTCTTTAGCCGTTTTTAAAGGCTCTTTCTTTGCCGTTTTCTTTGCGTCTTGACTTTTTGCCATGATATTTGATTTAAATTTTGTTTTTAATTTTGGTGTAAGTAAATGTATATAATATTTTGATTTATTTTAATATTATTTCAAAAAATCCCCGTCGATGATTAACAATTCAACTCCATTAGCTGCTATAGACCGATGAGAACTTAAATCATCTGAAACAACGTAAGTCATTCCTTTGGAAAGTTGAACGTGTTCTCCGTTCACCATTTCGCTGATGAAATCACCTTCGAGGCAATGTACAATATGGCCTTTTTGGCACCAATGATCTGCTAAATAACCTGCAGAATAAATAACTTTTCGAATTCTAAGTCCGCCTAATTGGATCGTTTGCCAAAAAGCCGTTCCTGTTTCGCCTTTATGTTCCGTTCTTTCTATTTTGTCCCAGTCAATGGCTTGGAAAGGTATGTTACTCATGATGTTTTTAGATTAATTGGAGTCCTTACTGCAATTCAAATTTAAGTAATTTTTTTTATACAAAAAATCCCCAGTTGCTTTCGCAATTGAGGAATCCTATTTTTGGAATTTGGAATATGGTTTTTACTTTTTTTTATTTCTTCTTTAGAATTTTATATTCTTCATAGCAACCGCTAATGGCATCCATAATTTGTAAATCATTTGCTGTCTGTATAAACGATTCAGAATAATTGCATCGTTGTAGAATTTCGGCTAATTCATTTTTATCAACTCCAAGAAGTACTGATATGGTTTCTCTGTCGAATTTAGATTCTAACAGATTTCGCACGGTATCGTCCTTCTTCATTTCTTTTAGCTTTTTGAGTTCTTTTGGATTTTTACCAAAGAAATTATAAAGCATATCTGCAGGATTAAAAATGGAGCCCAATACTCTTCCAAAGGCATTTGGTGAATATTCTCCCGCTTCATAACCTTGGGTTAAACCCGAAATGCTATAACGGTAATTCTCTTTAGTAGGGATTAATTTTGAATCAACTTCAAGATATCCAGTTAAATTAAAAGGTCTTATGATTACTTCTTCCAACGCAATGGCTTTTTCAGTAAGTTGAATTTTGGTGCTTTTGTTTTTTATCCAGTCGTTAGTAACTCGGACTCTTAAAGATTGGAATCCTAGAATGGTAAAATGTAGTGTGTCGTTTGGCTGAACATCAATTTCGAAATATCCTCTCGAATCCGTTGTAGCCCCTCTTACTTTATTAATGTTAATGATATTTACATTAGACAAAGGTTGTCTCGTATTGTTGTTAATAATAATACCATTAACCTTTTGAGAGGGCTGTATATCTTGTGCGATAGCAGCTGTGGAAAGTACTAAAAAAAAGAAAACTACAAAATATTTCATAAACTCATTTAAAACTTTAAAAGTAATAAAGGCGATTGAATATTTTGTAGTTTCCTATTATAATTATAAGAAAATTAACAATGATTGTTAGTCTTTTCTTGGTCTTCTTGGTCTTGGTGAATCACCAAAGCCTTCAGAACGTCTTGGTGCTCTATCAGAACTACCTTCGTTTCTTGGTGCTCTGTCAGAAAAACCACCTTCTCTAGGAGCTGAACTTCTTCCTCCAAATCCACCTTCTCTTGGTGCAGAACTACTTCTTCCACCAAAGCCACCTTCTCTTGGAGCTGAACCTCTATCGCTTCTGAAACCACCACCGCCAGAACCTTCTCTTCTTGGTGCAAAACTACCTTCTCTTCTTGGTGCTGAGCTTCTTTCGCCACCAGAGCGACCTCCGCCAAAACCACCACCAGAACTTCTTCCGTTATGGTCACGTCTTCCGCCACCATCATTTTTAGAAATTTCAACATTGATTCTACGTCCTTCTAATTGTACGTTGTTCAATACTTCCATTACTTTATCAGTATGTTCCGGATCAGTGTTAAAGAAAGAGAAACCTTCTTTTACATCAACTTTGAAAACGTCATCACGACCTAAGTCTAATGTTTCTTTCAAGTAATCTTTCAATGACATCCAATCAAAGTTGTCTCTAGAACCTATGTTCACGAAATATCTTGTTGCACCACCATTGTTATTTTCTCTTGGAGCACCATCTCTATCATCACGCTCACGTCTTTCAGAACCTGAAGCTTGATTAGAAAGATCTCTAGTTTTCTTGTAGTAATTGATAAAACGGTTAAATTCAACCGATACCATTTTCTTGATTAATTCTTCTTTCGAAAGATCTTCAAGAACGCTGTTAATTGCAGGAAGATAGTTGTCAATTTCGTGATCAACTTCTACATCTTTAATTTTATTAGCTAAGTGTAACAATTGGATTTCGCAGATTTCAATTCCAGAAGGGATTGTTTTTTCTTCGAATTTTTGTTTGATGATTCTTTCAATAGAAGAAATCTTACGCAATTCACTTTTAGTAACAATTACGATAGAAGTTCCTAATTTACCAGCACGACCAGTACGACCTGAACGGTGATTGTAGGTTTCGATTTCGTCAGGTAATTGATAATTTACTACGTGAGTAATATTATCCACGTCAATTCCACGTGCAGCAACATCAGTAGCTACAAGCATTTGGATTTGGCGACCTCTAAAAGATTTCATAACGCCATCACGTTGCGCTTGAGATAAATCTCCGTGCAATGCAGCAGCGCTGTATCCATCTTCAACCAATTTTTCAGCAACAGCTTGCGTATCTCTTTTGGTACGACAAAAAACTACTGAGAAAATGTCTGGATTAGCATCAGCTAAACGTTTCAAAGCTTCGTAACGGTCACGCGCATTTACAAGGTAAAATTCGTGAGAAACCGTAGCTGAACCTGAATTTTTAGCTCCAACCGTAATTTCGATTGGATCTTTCATGAATTGTTTTCCAATACGTGCTACTTCAGCAGGCATTGTTGCAGAGAATAACCATGTGTTTTTGTCGTCTGGCGTAGTAGAAAGGATGTTTACGATATCTTCGTAGAAACCCATGTTCAACATTTCGTCAGCTTCGTCAAGAATACAATAGTTGATTTGAGAGATGTTTACCAAACCTCTATTAATCATGTCTTGCATTCTTCCTGGAGTTGCTACAATAATTTGTGCGCCTCTCTTTATGTCTCTCGCTTGTTCTGTTATGCTAGCTCCACCGTAAACTGCTACCACATTAATACCTTTTTCGTATTTAGAGTAGTTTTTAATTTCGTTGGTAATCTGCAAACAAAGTTCGCGTGTTGGAGATAAAATTAATGCTTGTGTATTTCTGTTGTTGGCATCAATTTTCTGAATAACTGGAAATCCAAATGCTGCCGTTTTCCCTGTCCCTGTCTGAGCCAACGCAACCATATCTGTGTCTTTTTCCAATAATAGGGGAATCGCTTTCTCCTGTACTTCGGTCGGATTTTCAAATCCTAGATCTAAAATCGCCTTCAGTAACGATTCACTCAATCCTAATTGTTCAAATTTATTCATATGTATTTTTAAAATAGGGTGCAAAATTACTGTTAATAATCGATATAAACTAATGCTATTTTAAGATTTAATGATTTATTACCATTTGACTGTCAGAAAGTTATAGAATTGCTTTGAAATTTTGGGTTTGCAATTAAGGAAATTTAGATTAAATTTGGATTCTCACCTCAACTTTTTGTTGCTAAAATTGAATGAAATCAAAAATTAAGTAGTCTTTGTTAAAAAGGTGATTAGTTGTTGTGTCGCTTTTCCTCTATGACTGATTTCATTTTTTATTTCCAATGACAATTCAGCGAAAGTTTCTTTATAACCAAAAGGTTGAAAGATAGGATCGTAACCAAAACCATTGTTTCCTGTTTTTTCTAAAGTGATTTCGCCTTCAGCAATACCGGTGAATAACACTTGTTTGCCATTCATATTCAATGCAATCACCGTTTTAAACTGTGCATTTCTATTGTTTTTATCGGATAGGGCTTCCAGTACTTTGTTCATGTTGTCATCGGAACTGCGTTGTTCCCCTGCATATCTCGCCGAGTAAACGCCTGGTTCGCCATTTAAAATCGCGACTTCAAGTCCAGTATCATCGGCAAAACAATCGTAACCATACTTGCTGGTTACATAATTAGCTTTTAAGATGGCATTCCCTTCAATCGTATCGGAAGTTTCTGGAATTTCTTCTAAGCAACCAATATCTTCCAAGCTTAGAATTTTGATTGTTTCAGGAAGTATACTTTGAATTTCCAGGATTTTATTTTTGTTATTGGAAGCGAAGACAAGCTGCATTTTTTTGGTTTTGAATTTGAATCTTCAAAGATACATTTTTTTAGGTATTTTGTAAGGAATGGATAGCGATTAACTTGAGTGGTATTGAAAGTGAATATGTTGTTACTACGTATAAATCAATACGTTAAATGAGAGTTAAAAAATTAAATGTCAGGTAGTTGAATGTTAATTTATTGTATCTTTGAGTGTGGTTTTGATTCATCACTTGGGTGCGGTCTTCTGTACAATAGAAGCGTATTCAGATAATAAGCGATACTGAGAAGTAAAGTTGATAATGGTAAATCAGAATCTACAATGGGAGGTCCTTTAAATGACCTCCTTTTTTTATGCTCTTATTTTAAAATATTAATTTTCGTCTGAACACTTATATAATTTTTGAAATAAACCTTTTGATAATTTTTAATTTTGTAAGTTTTACCAAAATATAGCTCTCAGTAGCGAAAACAATTTAAAAAATAAATAATTTAAAATATTGAAAATCAATACGTTAAAATAAGGTTAAATAATTATTTATCAGTAAATTAAACTAAGTATTATTGTATCTTTGAGTGTTGTTTTGATTCATCACTTGATTTAATTCCATCTGCAAAGAGAAGATTTTTCAAATAATAAACGATACTGAAAGGTAGAGTTGATAATGATAAATCAGAATCTACAATCGGAGGTCCTTCAAAAGACCTCCTTTTTTTATGCGATTATCTTAAATTATAAATTTTCAGATGGACACTTATATAGTTTTTGAAACAAACCTTTTGGGAATTTTGAATTTTGTAAATTTCACCACAATATAGTTCTCAGCAGCGAAAACAATTTAAAAAAATAAACAACTTAAAATATTGAAAATCAACATGTTAAATTAAAGTTAAATAATTATTTATCAGTAATTTAAACTAAATGTTATTGTATCTTTGAGTGTTGTTTTGATTCATCACTTGATTTAATCCCATCTGCAAAGAGAAGGTTTTTCAAATAATAAACGATACTGAAAGGTAGAGTTGATAATGGTAAATCAGAATCTACAATCGGAGGTCCTTCAAAAGACCTCCTTTTTTTATGCACATTAGTTAAAAAATAGATTTCAACTAATAATTTTCTAATACGATTTTCATCAACTTCTGTCGTTCTAATTTTTTAAAAATTACATCGGCTACCAACATTCTAATAGATTTTAAAAACATAAAGTAATTTGTAATTTAAAGAATAAAAAATCAGCGTTAATTAATAGTTAAAACGTTTAAATACAGTATAATGAAATAATGTTAATTGTATCTTTGAGTGTGGTTTTGATTAATTACTTGAATGTTGATCTTCAACAGAAGATAGTGATAATTCAATAATCAGCTATACGATATACGGTATAAGTTGATAATGGTAAATCAGAATCAACAACTGGAGGACTCAATGAGTCCTCCTTTTTGTTGCTATAATTTTAATGTATGGTTGCGCTTTTTAAATTGTCGGGAAAGTACAAATCAGATAAATGTGCAAATTCATCGCCACGCATAAAAATGTTGATGTCAACATCTGCAAAACTTTTTTTACCTGCGGCAGCCAGGAGTTCATTAGCGGCATGCAAAGTGTTTTTATGAAAATAAAAAACACGCTCCGATTTATCCGTGACAACCAATCCTTTCATCAGCATTTTGTCTTGGGTGGCAACTCCAGTTGGGCATTCGTTAGTATTACAGCGTAAAGCTTGAATACAACCCAATGAAAACATAAATCCACGGGCGCTATTGCACATGTCAGCTCCTAAGGCAACAGCTCTAAGAATAGAATATCCGGAAATTATTTTACCACTGCAAATCACACGTATTTTGTGACGAATCCCAAAACGAACTAACGTTTTATTCACAAAAATAAGGGCAGGTTCGAATGGCATTCCTACACCATCAGCAAATTCAAGTGGTGCGGCACCTGTTCCTCCCTCGGCACCATCAACAGTGATGAAATCCGGGAAGCAGTTTTGCGTAATCATTTCTTGACAAATGGCTTCAAATTCGCTGGTTTTTCCAATACATAATTTAAAACCTATTGGTTTTCCATTTGAAAGTTGTCGAAGGTTTGCAATAAATTCTATCAAACCTTTGGTATCCGAAAAAGCAGAATGACCCGGTGGAGAAAGGATTGTGGTATTTGGAAGAACGCCTCTAATTTTAGCGATTTGTTCTGTATTTTTTGCGGCAGGAAGTACACCTCCGTGACCCGGTTTAGCACCTTGTGATAACTTAATTTCGATCATTTTTACTTCTGGAAGGTTTGCTTTTTCAGCAAATCGTCCTCCGTCAAAACCTCCTCTGTCATCACGACAACCAAAATATCCGGTGCCTATTTGCCAGGTAATATCACCACCTTGCAGATGAAATTCTGTTAATCCTCCTTCGCCAGTATTATGATAAAATTTTCCTTGAAGCGCACCTTTATTTAATGCCACAATTGCATTTTCGCTTAACGATCCAAAACTCATTGCCGAAATATTCAATAATGAAGCTGAATACGGTTGTTTACAATCAGGTCCGCCCACTACAACCCGAGGTAATTCTTCATTGACAACTGCAGGAAAGATGGAATGCTTAATTCCTTCGTAGCTGGATCGATTGAGATTTAATTGTGTTCCAAACGGAGTTGTGGCATCAATATTTTTAGCTCTTTGGTATGCAAGGGTACGTTGGTTTCTTGAAAAAGGTTTCCCGTCCGTGGAACGTTCTATAAAATACTGTTGGAGTCCGGGAGCTATCATTTCAAAAAAATATCTAAAATAACCCAGTACGGGAAAGTTCCGTAGAATGGCATGTTTCTGCTGGATACTATTGGCATAACCAATTAGTAATAGTAGAAACAAAGCAATTGAAACAAACAGTCCAACTTTAAAATAGAAAAAAATAATCAAAGAAATAATAAATGCAGTAATTCCTAAAATGAAGAATTTTTGTCTCATGTTAAAGCTAATTTTTGCACTAAAATAGTAAGAATAATGAAAAGCCAACTTATTTTAACACAAAATAAGAAGTAAAAATCAGCGGACTTAAAACCCAAAGTGCTATTTTTATCGTAAATGTATAGTACAAAAAAATATATGCGCATGTATCAAAAATCCTCTATTCCATTTTATACTATTCTGCAATTTTTATTTTTTATTTTGTCTTCTACAAATGGCTTTTCGCAATATGTCTTTCAGGAAAAGGCATTTCCGAAAGAATTATCGCTTCATAATTTCACGACAGTTGCTGATGTAGGTCAGAAAAAATTAAATATTCAGACGGTAATAGCTAATTATGATTCCTTTAATCCAAAAAAACTTAAAACTGAAAATGATGATTTGGGTTTTACTGAAAATAATTTTTGGGCTAAAGTCGAAGTTCAAAACCCAACCGGCTTATCTTTAAACTATTACCTTGAGACAGCAAGACCCATTACTGATTTGGTTGAATTATATGTAGTTGATAGAGCTTCAGGAAAAATCACCAAAATGGTAAGTGGAGATGCTATGCAATATTCTAAACGTAGTTTTGATAATAGGAAATCAGTTTTTGAGTTGGAAATTCAGCCCAAATCCAATGTAAATTTATTTTTGCATTTAAAGAGTGACGGCGAAGTGATAAAAATGCCGTTAATGCTATATTCATCAGAAAATTTCATAAAGGTGATGTCAAGAGAGCAATTTGTTTTTGGCTTTTTCTATGGTATTTTAGGAATTGTAGCCGTGATTTATTTCTTTTTCTTTTTTGCTTTACGCGAAAAAACCTTTTTATACTATAGTTTATATGTTGTCTTCGTTGGGCTGTTACAATTTTCATTAGATGGTTATTTCTATCAGCTTGTTACACCGGATGGAGGCTGGTTTTCAAATCGCGCGGTATTGCTGTTTGCAATAGTTGGCGCTTTATTATCCGGGAAATACAGTGAAGTATTTTTGAAAATTAAAATCCATAGCACAAAAATCTATAGACTGTTTAATATTAGCTACGCATTATTATTTGGTTTATTGTTTTGTACCTTATTTATTCCCGCTACTTTACTATTTTGTTATCCTTTAGTAAATGTGCTTGGGCTACTATTTCTGGTTTTGATTATTTATTCCATAGGATATCTTTATTATAAAAAGAAACCTGTGGATCCTTTATTTACGATTGGAATTTTCTTTTTAATTGTTGGATTTGGGGTATTTATTTTAAATAATTTTGGACAAGTTACCAGCAATTTTTTGACTCAAAACAGCTCTAAGTTGGGAACAGGTTTAGAGATTATTTTTCTGTCGTTGTCGATGTCAAATTTGATTCGGAATCTCAAAAACGAAAAAAATGAACTGAACAGGATTGCACTGGTTCGTTCCGAAGAAATGAATGACTTAAAATCGTATTTTTTATCGAATATTAGCCATGAATTGCGAACACCACTCAACGCCATAATGAATTTGACTGATTCCATTTCTAAAGAAGTGCAAGACGATAGTATCAAAAAGAATTGCCAAATCATAAAATATTCTTCCCATAGTTTATTGAGTTCTGTTAATGATATTTTAGATTTTTCTAAAATCGAAAAAGGAGAACTTAAACTCGAAGAAACCCAATTTGAGCCTGTTCGATTTTTAGAACATTTGAAAAATAATGCAATCAACAGAGCCAACGATAAAGGATTAGAATTTCAATTTTCAACATCAGATTCAATTCCCGATTTTATGATTGGTGATGTGACTAGATTAGCGCAAGTAGTTAATAATGTATTGAGTAATGCTATTAAATTTACATCAGAAGGGTTTGTTAAATTTGCAATTGATGCGGAAACGAAGTCCAATAACAGAGCCAGTCTAATAATGACCATTTCTGATTCAGGTGTTGGAATCCCAAAAGAGAAAATGGATAGTATTTTTGATTCCTTTTCTCAAAATAATATTGATAATAAGCGAAAATTCGGCGGACTAGGATTAGGGCTTTTTATAGTAAAAACATTAGTCGATATGCAAAATGGAACTATTGAAATGAATAGTAAAGTCAATGAAGGAACCACTTGTAAAATCACCATTGATTTTGATGTGGTGATTCAAGAAAAAAAGGAAGAAGCCATAGTTGAACCTACTGTTTACGATTTAGAAGGAAAAACTATTCTTGTGGTGGAGGATAATCCCATCAATCAAATGGTCATTAAAATGATTACCAAAAAATGGTTGAATACCACGGTAGTTTATGCCAATAACGGTCAGGAAGGTTTGGACGCGTTTCAAACAAACCAATTTGATATTGTATTAATGGATCTTCAAATGCCGGTCATGGACGGTTACGAAGCCACGATTGCAATTAGAAATGGGGAAGCTGGAGCAGCGAATGCCAACATCCCCATTATTGCAGTAACCGCTGATGTTATGGAAACAACAAAACAGCGGGTTAAGGAAATAGGTATGAATCATTATTTATCAAAACCAATTAAGAAAGAAACTTTATTTGAAATTATAAAAAGTTTAGTTTAGCTGTAACGCAAGCGAACATAAACGTGCTTAATCCCTTTTTTATCAGATTCCCGTTCGTCGATTTCCAGGATATCAGTTAGTGATTTTAACATTGGTGTTAGTTTAGAAAAGCCATAATTTCTAGGATCAAATTCTGGTTTTCTCTTGACAATCATGTTTCCAACGTCGCCAAGAAATGCCCAGCCATCATCATCACATATGTCTTCTATGGAGGTTTCGATAAGCTCTATTGTATGTATATCTATTTTGTTTAATGATTTCTCAACGGGTTTTTCAACAGGTTTTTCGACTGGTTTTTTAGTGTCGGTTGAACGTTTTTTTGCTTTTTTCTTGATTGCGCCATCCAAAACTTCGATGTAAATAAATCGATCGCAGGCAACAATAAAGGAATTGGGTGTTTTTTGTTCTCCAATTCCAATGACTTTCATTCCGGACTCTCTCAAACGAATGGCCAATCGTGTAAAATCAGAATCACTGGAAACGATACAAAAACCATCCACTTTATCAGAATATAATAAGTCCATGGCGTCAATAATCATCGCTGAATCCGAAGAATTTTTACCAACGGTATAGCTGTATTGTTGAATAGGCGTAATGGCATGTTCTAATAAGACACTTTTCCAACCTCCGGCATTTGGTTTGGTCCAATCGGCATAAATACGTTTAGTGGTTGGCGTTCCGAACTTAGCGATTTCTTCCATCATTCCTTTTACATTGCTGTATGGAACGTTATCAGCATCAATGAGAACGGCGAGTTTTAATTCTATTGTATCTTTTGACATAAATTTTTAAAATTGAAATAGTGATTCAAAGATACAAAGTTTATCAATGGAAACTAATATTTAGCCCTAATCGAAATGGAAAGCCTCGACTGAAAAAAACTATTTTTTCTTGTGGTGGCAGAGCGACCAAAGGAAGCTCCTACTAGCGCAATAGAAAAAAGGTTTTTTGAGGGAAAGCTTGAAATGTAGAGTAGGAAATTGCTCGTAATTGTCAAGTTTATTGCAGTTAGAACCGGATAACGAAAATAAATTTGCTTTCAAGTCCATTATAAAATTTAAATAATTATTTTTGCAACTTCTTAAAATTAAAATTATTACTTGATATATTATGGTAAAAGATTTATTCGAAAGGATTCAAAACAATAAAGGACCGTTAGGAAAATGGGCTTCACAGGCTGAAGGTTATTTTGTTTTCCCTAAATTAGAAGGTGAGTTGGGTCCAAGAATGCAGTTTGGTGGAAAAGATATTTTGAATTGGAGTTTGAATGACTATTTAGGTCTTGCTAATCACCCAGAAGTGCGTAAAGCAGATACGGAAGCAGCAGCACAATACGGTGCAGCTTATCCAATGGGAGCGCGCATGATGAGTGGTCATACTAAATATCACGAACAATTAGAGAATGAATTGGCTGCTTTTGTAATGAAAGAATCGGCTTATTTATTGAATTTTGGCTACCAAGGAATTATGTCAACAATTGACGCTTTGGTTACTAAAAATGATGTAATTGTATATGATGTAGATGCACATGCTTGTATTATTGATGGTGTTCGTTTGCACATGGGAAAACGTTTTACCTACCGTCATAATGATCTTGCAAGTATGGAAAAAAACTTGGAACGTGCTACAAAATTAGCTAAAGTAACAGGAGGAGGAATTCTTTTCATTACAGAAGGCGTTTTTGGAATGCGTGGTCAACAAGGAAAATTGAAAGAAATTGTTGCCATGAAGGAAAAATATAATTTCCGTTTGTTGGTTGATGATGCGCACGGTTTTGGAACACTGGGAAAAACAGGTGCTGGAGCAGGTGAGGAGCAAGGTTGTCAAGACGGAATTGATGTTTACTTCTCTACTTTTGCAAAGTCTATGGCTAACATTGGTGCTTTTATTGCCGCTGATAAAGATATTATAGATTATCTGAAATACAATCTCCGTTCTCAAATGTTTGCAAAAGCATTGCCAATGATTCAAACAATTGGATCTTTAAAACGATTAGAATTGTTGCGTAATCACCCAGAATTGAAAGATAAATTGTGGGAAAATGTAAATGCGTTGCAAAACGGATTGAGAGAACGTAATTTCAATATTGGAGATACTAATACTTGCGTAACTCCAGTATATCTTGAAGGAAGTGTTCCGGAAGCAATGATTATGGTAAACGATTTAAGAGAAAACTACGGAATTTTCTTATCAATTGTAATTTATCCTGTTATTCCAAAAGGAATTATCTTATTGAGAATGATCCCGACAACGTCTCATACATTAGCAGATGTTGATGAAACATTAACTGCTTTTGAAGCAATTCGTGAGAAACTTGAAAATGGAACGTACAAAGAAATCGCATCAAGAACGAAAGTTGATTTAGACGCCTAGTTTTTGTTGTTTTGAGTTAGAAAAATCCATTCGTTTTGCGGATGGATTTTTTTTTGGCGAAATAATCCAATGGGAATATCGTATATTTATTGAAATTGATAAATAAAAATGTATGAAAAAAGTACTTGTCTTAAGTCTCGTGTTGATGAGCATTCTTGTTTCTTGTAAAAAAGAAAAAGAAGTTGAAGTAGTTCCAGTCGCTCCAGAAAAAATAGCTGTTGAAGAATCTATTTCCGAAGAATGTTACAGTGGCACTATTAAAAAAGACACTATTTCGATGAATTTGATAGTTAAAGGAAATCAAGTAACTTCAGGAAAATTAAGCTACAATTTTTACGAAAAAGATAAAAATGAAGGAACACTTGTTGGGGAAATAAAAGGCGACACACTTCTTGCTGATTATACTTTTATGTCCGAAGGTGTTTCATCCGTTCGTCAAGTTGTTTTCTTGAAAAAAGGAAACACGTATGTGGAAGGTTTTGGAGATGTTGTTGACGATAATAAAGGGAAAGTAGCTTTCAAAGACAGAAAGCAATTAAAATTCGATGGGAAAACCGTTTTGTCAAAAGTAGAATGTAAAATGTAATACGCTTCGCTTAATAAAATCATTAAAAGGAGATGGAGCTGAAACCGTAAATATAATGGAATGAGAAAATCCCATTTGCCACAGGCAAATGGGATTCTTTCTAAACTCTAAACTCTAAACTCTAAACTCAAAACTCTATTACAATTCTTTTGTAAAGGTGCACCTTCTTTTGTGAATCACGGGATCAAAATGTTTCCATAAGTTGATACTGGCAGCATTATCAGATAATTCAGGAGTTCTGAAGCAATTTACAATTCCTTTTTCTGTGAAAGTTTCGTAATATTCATTGAAAATTATTGCTGTAACCGCCTTGTTTTGATAATCAGGATGAACGCCTATCAGATAAAAAATCACATTCTTACTTTGTTTTTTAGCCCTTAGCAAATGCAGGAATCCAAAAGGAAATAATTTTCCTTTTGATTTTTTCAAAGCTTCCGAAAAATCAGGCATTACGATACTAAAAGCCACAATATTATGGTCTTTGTCTTCTACGAATTTGATGTATTCCGGATTAATAAAACTGATGTAATTTTTCTTGAAATATTCTTTCTGGGTATCTGAAATTGCCACAAAAGACGATAAAGAAGCGTACGATTCATTGAATAAATCAAACATTTTATCCACATGGGGCATTATTTCTTTGGTGGTTTTAAAATTTAATGGTGATAATTGATACCTTTTCTTTACCAGTTCATTCGCCTTTTTGAAAAATTCAGGTTTTACATTTGAAAAAGGGAATTTACTTTCAATATATTCTTTTTCTTTAATGTAACCCAGTTTTTCAAAATGATGCGCATAATACGGATGATTGTACCAAGTAATCATGGTTCCAATTTCCTCAAAACCTTCAGTAAGTACACCTACTTTATCCAAGTTTGAAAATCCCATTGGACCTTCCACATATTCTAAGTTATTTTTTCGACCCAGTTCATAGACTTTTTCGAGTAATGCTTGTGTGACTTCGATATCATCAATGGTATCAAACCAGCCAAAACGGACTTTCTTTTTATGCTGATCATTTACCTCTTTCCAATTTATTATGGCAGCAATTCGCCCTACAATTGAATTGTCTTTGTAAGCTAGGAAAAAATAGGCTTCGGCATCCTCGAAAGCAGGGTTTTTAGTCTTGTCAAATGTTTCTAATTCATCAGCAATAATAGGTGGAACCCAGTATTTATTGTCTTTGTATAAAGAAAAAGGGAATTTAATGTAATCCGTTAATTCGCTTTTTGTTTTCGCTTCTTTTATTGTAATCATTATTAATTTAAAGGTGTAGTTTCTATTTCGTCTTTACGTTTTTTGCTTTTTTTCTCCGCTTTCTTCTCGGCTTTTGTTTTGGATTTGTCACCGCTGTCAATGTTGATTCGTACTTCTTTATAACCGGCATCATAGCGCCAAGAAAAACCAACTCCGCCATAAAGAATAGAAGGTGTGGTCTTTAAACTGCTACTTATGGAAGCATCGATTTGCATGTCTTTATTTAGTAAATAGGCAGCACCGCCTCTTACGATGGCATCACTGTAAAAATCACTTTTGAAACCTTGATTTTCAATGAACCCAGACCATTTTCGGTTAAATCCTCTTGTTAAAGTTAGTACATATCCGTAACTTGGAAAATCAGTAGAAATATAATCGGCGATGATATTAGTTACAAAAACCCATTTTCCGTCTCCCAAATGATTTTGGGTAATTAACATGACTTTTGGAGAAATACTAGCTTGTCGAGAAAAAGAATAAGGATTGTCAGCCATCGTGAAATTGGCTCCTGCAAAAATAGAAACGGCAGGAATTAATTGGTGCCAATTGAACGCATGATTGGCTTTCCAACTGTAAATATTAATATTTTTTTCGTAATTTTTAAATGGATCATAAACCAAATATTTTACTCCCACTACGGTTTGCTTTAGAGCTGATTTAGTAGCACTGGTTAAATTTGTTGTGAATGTTTCCTTTTGGTATTGTAAATCGGCTACTAATTCTAATTTTTCCAACAATAATCCGTATCGTAAAGTGAAGTCTAAACCAAATCCATTGGCATCATAATTCAATAAACTATGATTTTCTTTTATGCCATAAATTCCTGTTTCCACTTGAATCACTTTTTTACCAACAGCAAAAGCAGACATGGTTTCTCCCGGTCTGTTTGAATTGATTTGGTCCGTGTGCTGTCCATAATGTAACATTGGAAACATGAAAATGGCTAGGATAAGTATAATTTTGATTTTGGACATATTATTTTTTTAAGATTAAAAGTAATAACGCATTTCAAATGTACTATATTTTATCATTTATTTAAGAATGATATTTTAATTTTGTCCCGAATTTTGGGATGGATTTATTAATTTTGTAAAAAAAATATTTTGATTATGCAAACAGCCTCTTTTACAGGTTTTATAGAAACCATATTTTACATTTTGGCTTTTTATTATATTTTTAGATTTTTGGCAAAATTATTATTGCCTTTATTGGTGAAAAAAGTGGTGCAGAAAGCTGGAGAAAATTTTCAGCAACAGCAGCAACGTTCACAAGATACTTCATGGAATCAAACGCCAAATAAGGATGAGGTTATATTCAATTCAGGCAATTCTAAAAAACCTCGCGAAACCAAAAAAGTAGGAGATTATGTGGATTATGAAGAAATTGATTAAGTTTGCACGATATAGTTTATTTGGTTGACAGCAATCGGATTTTTGCAAATAAAACAGTAAACTTTAAACTCTAAACTTTTTTAATGAAAATTCTTAATAAGTTATATCCACACGCCTTAGCCATAGTTGGTTTTGTACTCATTTCCCTAATTTATTTTTATCCGGTATTACAAGGAAAACAAATTTTCCAATCGGATATTGCTCAATACACCGGAATGGCGAAGGAGCAAAACGATTTTAGAGCTTCAAATCATATAGAACCGTATTGGACGGATTCTGCTTTTGGCGGAATGCCAACGTATCAATTAGGAGCCAAATACCCACACGATTATATTGGAATGATTGATGACGCTTTGCGTTTTTTACCTCGTCCTGCCGATTATTTATTTCTATACTTCTTAGGTTTTTTTGGTTTGTTACTAACCATGAAAATTGATCCTTTAAAAGCCTTTTTTGGTGCTTTAGCTTTTGGATTATCTACTTATTTGATAATCATTTTAGGAGTCGGACATAATGCCAAAGCGCATGCCATTGCATACATGCCACTTGTTATTGCTGGTTTTGTTTTGGTTTTCCAAAAAAAATACATTTGGGGTGGATTGCTAACGATGTTTGCTGTCGCGTTAGAAATCAATGCGAATCACTTTCAAATGACCTATTATTTGCTGATTTTCTTATTGATTCTCTCCGGTTATTTTATTTATTTAGGAGTTAAAGACAAGGATTACAAATCGCTTTTATATTCATCTGGAGTTTTAGCAGTGGCAGGGATTTTTGCGATTGGTGCTAATGCTACTAATTTAATGGCAACATCAGAATATGCTAAATTCAGTACTCGTGGAAAAACGGAATTAACGTATAATCCCGACGGTTCAAAAAATACTAGTGACAGTGCGCTATCCCGAGATTATATTACAGAATATAGTTACGGTATTGCCGAAAGTTTCAATCTTATTGCTCCTCGACTTTTTGGAGGTTCAAATAATGAAGCATTAGGTAAGGACAGTAAGATGTATGATTTCATGATTGGTCAAGGAGTTCCGGAAGGACAGGCAAATGATTTTGTTTCTGGAATGCCAACGTATTGGGGTGATCAGCCTATTGTCGCAGCACCGGCTTATATTGGTGCGGTCGTTTTCTTTTTGGGAATTTTGGCCTTGTTTATTGATAAACGAAAAATTAAATATGTATTTCTTACGGGAGCAATTGTTTCATTGGTACTTTCTTGGGGAAAAAACTTCCCAATACTGACCGACTTTATGATCGATTATGTTCCTATGTATAATATGTTTAGGGCGGTTTCTTCTATTCAAGTCATTCTTGAATTGTGTTTTCCGGTTTTAGCCATTATGGGATTACAATCTTTTTTGCAATCTGAGAAAGAGCAGCAATGGAAAGCTTTATGGCAAACGGCTTCCATCGGTTTGGGAACCATTGTAATTTTGTTTTTAGCAAAAGGCACATTCAGTTTCTCAGGCGGTAGTGATAGCTATTTTCTTAAAAGTTACGGGCCTGGATTTGTAGATGCGTTGAAAGAAGATAGGATGAGTTTGTATAGCGCTGATTTATTGCGTTCTGGTTTCTTTATTTTGCTTTCAGCGAGTGCTTTATGGCTGTATATAAAGAATAAATTGGCTCAAAATACAACTATAATTCTTGTTGGGTTATTGATGATTTTTGACTTGTTTTTTGTCGATAAAAAATATGTTTCTGGTAAAGATTTTGTTTCCGGACGAGAAGTTGAAGTTCCTTTTCAGGAAACTCCTTCGGATGCGCAGATTTTAAAAGACACCACTCATTACAGGGTTTTTGAAGTAAATGGAAATTTATCAAGTGCTAGAGCTTCGTATTTTCATAATTCTATTGGAGGATATCACGCTGCAAAACCTCGAAGAATGCAGCAATTATTTGATTACCAAATTGCTAAAAACAACATGGAAATCATCAATATGTTAGACGTTAAATACATTATCCAAACGGATAAAGAGAACAAAGAATTTCCAACTTTGAATCCTAACGCCAACGGCAATGCATGGTTTGTGAGCCTAGTGAAATCAGTTTCAACGGCAGATGACGAAATGAAAGCTTTGGATAATTTAGATTCTAAAAATGTTGCGGTTGTAAATGACAAGGAGTTTAAAATTAAAAATAAGGCTTTCGCCAAAGACAGTTCGGCAACAATTATTTTAGATTCATACAAACCAAATTATTTAAAATACACGTCTAATAACACCAATGAAGGTTTAGCTGTTTTCTCTGAAATGTATTATGGAAAAGGCTGGAATGCCTATATCAACGGAAAAAAAATAGATCACATTCGTGTGGATTATGTTTTGAGAGCGCTGGAAATTCCTGCGGGGAAACATTCGATAGAATTTAAATTTGAGCCGCAGGTGATAAAAACAGGAAGCACGATTACCTTGGTTAGTTCGTTTGGAATGTTGCTGCTTTTAGTTGGTGGGATTTATTTTGAAAAGAAAAAAAAGTAGAGACACACCGTAGAGACGCACTGCAGTGCGTCTCTAACATAAAACAATTAAATTGAAACCAGAACCAAAGAAAATCCTCATAATCACCTATTATTGGCCACCAGCTGGAGGTCCAGGCGTGCAGCGTTGGTTGAAATTCGTAAAATATTTACCTGATTTTGGAATTCAGCCTGTTGTGTATATTCCGGAGAATCCAACCTATCCCATTGTTGATGAAAATTTAGTTAAAGAAGTTTCAGAAAAAGCAATCATTCTGAAACATAAAATATTCGAACCCTATCAATTGGCTTCTTTTTTTTCGAAGAATAAAACTAAGAAAATCAGTTCAGGAATTATCCCAAATCAAAAAAAACAATCTTTTCTGGATAAAACTTTTCTTTGGATACGAGGCAATCTTTTTATTCCGGATGCCCGTGTTTTCTGGGTTAAACCATCGGTTGCTTTTTTAGAAAAATACATCACAGAAAATAATATCGATACTATTGTTACTTCTGGACCGCCACACAGTTTGCATCTTATTGGATTGGAATTAAAACAAAAATTAAATGTAAAATGGTTTGCTGATTTTCGGGATCCTTGGACAACTATTGGCTATCATAAATCATTGCGATTATCTAATTATGCCGCCAAAAAGCACAAAGCGTTAGAACATCAGGTTTTGAATACAGCCGATACCATAATCGTAACCAGTAAAACTACTAAAACCGAATTTGAAGCGATTACGCGCCAACCTATTGCGGTAATTACAAACGGTTATGATGATGAGAATGTGGAGAAGCAAACTTTGGATACCAAATTTAGTTTGGCACACATTGGTTCTTTTCTATCTGAGAGGAATCCTTTGATCTTATGGGAAAGTCTGGTGGAACTAATTAATGAAATTCCAGATTTTAAATCGCATTTGGAAATTAAATTAATAGGAGCGGTAAGCCAGGAAGTTTTGGGAACCATTTCGCAATTTGATCTGAATCCGTATTTGAATAATTTAGGATATGTTTCTCATAGTGAAGCGATTTCGCATCAAAGAAAATCGCAAGTTTTGTTACTTATCGAAATAAATTCAGAAGATACTAAAAGCATTATTCCGGGAAAATTATTCGAATATATGGTTTCTAACAGACCTATTATTGCCATTGGTCCAAAGAATTCTGATTTTGCTGAGATCATAACCGCGACTAATACTGGCGCGTTCTTTGACTATTCTGAAAAAATGAGATTAAAAAGTGTAATTTTGGCATTTTATTATCAATTTTTGGAGGGTAGACTGCAGTCAAATGGAGTAGGTTTACAAAAATATTCAAGAAAAAGTCTCACAGGAGAATTGGTGGAATTGCTTAAATAAATGTAAATTAAAAGTGAGATTGCTTCGTGCCTCGCAATGAAAAAAAAATGGGAATAGTTTTAAATCAGTCCTTAAAGAATACGGTAATCACTTACATTGGATTTGGAATTGGAGCCATAAATACAATTTATTTATATCCTGTTTTTCTTGGAGCCACGTATTACGCGCTAACAAATTATATCACATCTTCAGCTAATGTAATTATGCCTTTGTTCGCGATCGGAATGCAGAATACTTTAGTAAAATACTATTCTCAATATGAAACTGAAGATGAAAAATCTCAGTTTTTGTCTTTTACTGTGCTGTTTCCTTTATTATTGTGTATCCCTTTAATTTTGATAGGTTTATTTTTCTATGATGACATTGCTTATTTTGTGTCAAAGAAGAATGCGGTTGTCAGAGAATTTTTATGGCTTATTCCATTTACAGCTTTGAGCATGGCTTATTTCGAAATTTTTTACGCTTGGGCAAGAGTACATATGCATTCTGTTTTTGGTAATTTTATTAAAGAAGTGGGTTTGCGATTACTATGTCTATTTGCCTTGATTTGCGTCTATTATAAATGGATGACCGTAATAGAGTTTGTTTATGTTATGGCAGGCATCTATTTCTTCGCTTTTGTGATTACGATGTTCTATGCATTTTATATAAAAAGACCTAATTTTCAATTTTCGATTCCGGAGAATTTAAAACATATATTAGAGTACACTTTTTATATAATTTTATCCGGAAGTGTAGCTAATTTGCTTTTGGATGGTGACAAAATGATACTTAATCAATACATGAAAATTGAAAACATTGCGTATTACTCGGTAGCAACTTATATTGCTTTAGTAATATCGGTTCCAAGCCGGGCCATGCATCAGATTGTTTATCCCATTACGGCTAAATTAATGCACGAAAATAAACAGGAAGAATTAAATGTGTTGTATAAAAAAACATCGATTAACCTGCAGATAGTGGGTGGTTTTGTGATGTTGTGCATTTTTGTCAATATCAATCAGTTATATGAAATGGTGCCAAAAGAATATAGTGGCGGTATTTTGGTCGTATTTATGATTGGATTATCTAAATATTTCGATTTAATTTTAGGCAATAACAATGCAATAATTTTTAATTCAAAATATTATCGCATGGTATTGTTTTTAGGACTTATGTTGGTTTTTCTGACAATAACTTTGAATATGTTTTTTATACCTAGATATGGAATTATAGGTTCTGCATTCGCGACCTTATTATCGGTAACTTTATATAGCTTGGCTAAATTACTTTTTGTGGTAAAACGAATGCATTTGTACCCTTTTACAAATCAAACGGTTTATTCGCTGTTGATTACTTTTATTCTATTTATATTGTTTTATTTCTGGGAGTTTCCTTTTCATCCCATTGTTGCTATTGGAATGAAATCGGTATTAGTAGCTATGTTATATGTCTATATCAATTATAAATTTGTTGTTTCTCCTGAAATTAACCAAGTTCTTGACACTGTTTTAAAAAGATTAAAAATAAAATAAATTGCTGTTATAGTTCAAAATTCCTCTTTACCTAATCCGGAAGACTTTTTTTAAAATTATATAATGACTGGTGTGCATTTTCTTAAAATTAGAAAATGAATACTGGTTTTTTATTGTTCTTTAATAATTGTAATAATCTTCTCAAGATAAATATGGCAAATTTATAGGTATTTTCTAGTTGACTGTAAGTTGATTAGCCGTTTTCAAAGTGTGAATTATGTAACTCTATTCCGCTATTATGTAATATTTGACGTGGTTTTTAAAAATATATTTGTAATCTAATTAATTGCAAAATAATACATCATTTAAATTACAATCAAAAAATCACTAAAAGTGGGTATTGTACGAATTATATGTAACACTTATTTTTGTATTAATTATTTGTCTAAACTGATTTAAAAAAAAAATACTAATTAGTCAAATTAAAAACAATAGTATGGTAATTTCCCAAATTGCAAACGAAGATAATTTTCAAAAATATTCAAATATTATTGCTGATAAAATTAGCAACGGATTTGTAGTTGAAGAAAGAAATGACAAACTGCCTTTTGCCGTTTTGTCAAAAGATGGTAAAGCCGTAGATCACAGTTTAAATTTTGTAATTTGTTGTCTTACATTAGGCTTATGGTCTATCCCTTGGATTTACAAAACGTATGTGACTTCCAAAGAAAAAAAGATATTAGTCGCTATCGATGAAGATGGAAACACATTTGAAGAAAATTGTTATATTGGATAGATTTTTATATTTTTTCTTTAAGATATTTTCCAGTAACTGATTCTTTTATTTTAACTATTTGCTCTGGCGTGCCTGCAGCCAGAAGTTTCCCGCCATTTTCCCCACCTTCAGGTCCTAAATCGATAATCCAATCCGCACATTTTATCAGGTCAAGGTTGTGTTCAATTACAATTATTGAATGTCCTTTCTCAATTAAGGCATCAAAGGAAGTTAATAGTTTCTTGATGTCGTGAAAATGCAATCCTGTTGTAGGTTCGTCAAAAATGAAAAGTGCTTTATCTTTTGTAGCTCCTTTTACCAAGAAAGAAGCGAGTTTGATACGTTGCGCCTCACCACCGGAAAGTGTAGATGATGATTGACCCAATTGCACATATCCTAATCCAACATCTTGTAGCGGTTGCAGTTTTTGAATGATTTTAGCTTGCTTATTTGCAGTAAAAAAAGCGATGGCATCATCAACAGTCATAGTTAGAATATCATGGATGTTTTTGCCTTCAAAGGCCACTTCTAAAACTTCTTTTTTAAATCTCTTTCCGTTGCATGTTTCACAAGGCAATTGTACGTCGGCCATAAAAACCATTTCTACATTAATGGAACCTTCTCCTTTGCAGGTTTCGCATCTTCCTCCATCAACATTAAAAGAAAAATGTTTGGCCTGATAACCTCTTATTTTTGATAATTTTTCTTTGGCATACAATTCCCGAATGTCGTCATATGCTTTTATGTAGGTCACTGGATTAGAACGAGAACTTCGACCAATAGGATTCTGATCGACATATTCAATGTGTTTTATTTGTGAAAACGAACCTGTCATTTCAGTGAATTGTCCCGCTTTTTCGCCAACATTCTCCAGTTTTTTCTGCATGGCTGGAAACAAAATTTTCTTAACAAGCGTACTTTTGCCACTTCCGGAAACTCCTGTGATTACGGTTAAAACATCCAATGGAAAAGTAACATCTACATTTTGAAGATTATTTTCTCTGGCACCTTTTATTTCGATGTAATTCTTGAATGTTCTTCGTTTCTTAGGAACCGAAATTTCTAAGTCTCCGTTCAAATATTTTGCGGTTAGCGATGTCGATTTCAGGATTTCATCAAATGTTCCTTGTGCAACTAAATGACCACCTAATGTTCCCGCTTCCGGACCAATATCGATTATCATATCAGCTGCTTTCATTATATCTTCATCATGTTCCACAACAATAACGGTATTACCTAAATCTCGAAGTGAAAGCAATACTTTTATTAAACGTTCCGTGTCTTTTGGGTGCAAACCAATACTAGGTTCATCAAGAATATACATCGATCCCACCAAGCTGCTCCCTAACGAAGTCGCTAAATTAATACGCTGTGATTCTCCACCTGAAAGCGTTGATGAATTTCTATTTAAAGTAAGATAATCCAAACCAACCTCTGTTAAAAAAGCCAATCGATTATTAATTTCAACCAATAATCGTTTCGCGATTTGCTTCTCATAAACATCTAAATCAATGCTGTCAAAGAAACGAACCAAATGCTTGATAGGTAAATCAACTAAATCAGAAACAGTTTTAGAATTAATTTTCACATAAGAAGCTTCTATTCTCAAGCGTTTTCCTTTGCACGCATAACATTTGGTTTTCCCGCGATAGCGCGAAAGCATCACACGGTTTTGTATTTTATAATTTTTTTCTTCTAATTCTTTGAAGAAACCATTGAGTCCTTGAAAATATTCGTTTCCATTCCAAATCAATTCTTTTTGGCCTTCAGATAATTGAAAGAAAGGTTTGTGAATGGGGAAATCAAACTTGTAAGCATTGTTTACCAATTCATCACGGAACCAACTCATGCTTTCGCCTCGCCAAGGGAAAATAGCGTTTTCAAAAACAGATAAAGTAGTATTTGGCACCACTAATTCGGCATCAATACCTATAATATTTCCGTAACCTTCGCAGACTGGACAGGCACCATAAGGATTATTGAAACTAAACAAATGAACGTTTGGCTCCAAGAAAGTAATGCCATCGAGTTCAAAATTATTAGAATAAGAATATTTTTTATCTGAATTTAATTCTTGAAGATAACAAATTCCCTTTCCTTCAAAAAAAGCCGTTTGTACTGCATCAGCGAGACGATTATAGAATTCTTCTTCCCCCGAAGTTTCGGGATTAACCACAATTCGGTCAACAATTAGAAAAATATCTTTTTTGCTTAGTGAATCCGGTAAGTCGTCTAAACGAACCATTTCATTATTAACTAAAATTCGAGCAAATCCTTGCTGCAAAAGAACTTTTAGTTTGTCTTCCAGTTTTCTTCCTTCTTCTAGGTGAATAGGAGCGAGGAGCAACCATTTACTGTCACGTTCAAAAGTTTTCACGTCCGTTACAACATCAGTAACGGTATTTTTTTTGACTTCTCGTCCGGAAACTGGTGAATACGTTCGTCCTATTCTGGCAAACAATAATTTTATATAATCGTAGATTTCTGTTGAAGTTCCTACTGTGGATCGGGCATTAGTCGTGTTTACCTTTTGTTCGATAGCGATAGCAGGCGCAATTCCTTTAATGTATTCTACTTTTGGTTTGTCTAATCGTCCAAGGAATTGTCGTGCATAAGAAGATAAACTTTCTACATAACGGCGTTGCCCTTCGGCATACAAAGTATCAAATGCCAAACTCGATTTTCCGGAGCCAGAAAGTCCTGTAATAACCACTAATTTATTTCGGGGTATGGCGACATCTACATTCTTTAAGTTATGTACTTGTGCGCCTTTTATGATGATATTTTTCTTTGGATCTAATGTAGAAAGGTCAACTTGCATAAAACAATAATTTTCACAAAAGTAATCAATTTTCAACGGAGAAATAGGATTGAACGAATCACAAATAATGATTAAAAAAGGAGCAGAAATAATCTTTTTACTTGTTGTATAGTTTTTATGTTTTCTATCCAATAAATAAATACTATTTTTAAGTTTATTTTTGAAATACCTAACATCGCTACACCATTGAAAACAAAACTATACATTTTTCTTTTTTTAATGTCATTTAATGCTTTTTCTCAAGAATTGCCACCAATTGTCAAATACGCCTCTTCCATTTATGGAGCAGGAAACCAGAATTGGATGATTTCGCAAGACCAAAACCATTATGTTTACTTCGCCAACAATGAAGGATTATTAGAATTTAATGGTTCAAATTGGGAATTATATCCATCCCCAAACGAAACCATTGTTCGTTCTGTAAAAGTGATTGGAAGTAAAATTTTTACGGGATGCTATATGGAATTTGGTTTTTGGACACGACAGGCAAATGGGAAACTAAAATATACTTCGCTTAGCAAAACAATAAAAAATAAAATTCTTGATGACGAACAATTTTGGAATATATTAAACTACGACCAATGGGTTATTTTCCAATCTTTGAACCGAATTTACATTTATGACACTAAAACGGGTGGTTTTAAAATTATTGCACCCAAAAACAATATTACCAAATCGTTCCGCACAAAAAATTCAATTTATTTTCAGACTATAAAAGAAGGACTTTTTGAAATTGAAAGTGGAAAAGGACGTTTGGTTTCTAGTAATCCTATCTTACAAAACAATCGGATTGTCAACGTTTTCGCTATTGATGAAGGACTATTAATCCAGACGCAGCTAAATGGTTTTTATAAACTTATAGGAAATGCGGTGACTAAATTTTCTACAGAAGTTGATTCGGAATTAGCAGCTAGCAGTGTGTATAGCAGTCAATTGCTTTCGGATGGAAGTTTTGCATTGGGCACCGTTTCTAATGGGATTTTTATATTAAATAATAATGGGAAAATTAAATATCATATTAGTCAAAACAAAGGATTGAGCAACAATACTGCACTGTCTTTGTATGAAGATGCGGATAGAAATCTTTGGGTTGGATTGGACAACGGAATCAATTGCATTAACCTGCAATCTCCAATTCAAAGTTTTGTAGATGATACCGGAATTTTAGGAACCGTATATACTTCCAAGTTGCACAATGGGAACTTGTATGTAGGAACCAATCAAGGTTTGTTTTATAAAAATTACCAGACTAATGATGAGTTCAAATTTATAAATGGAACCAAAGGACAAGTTTGGTCTTTGTTTGAATACGATGGAACGCTCTTTTGTGGACATGATTCAGGAACATTTGCAATTGATAATGCTGTTGCAAAAAATATATTCTCGGGATCGGGAACTTGGAAATTTGAAACCGTTCCCAATCAAAAAGAGCTTTTGCTTCAGGGGAATTACTATGGAATTTCCGTTCTGGAAAAAGTTAATAATCAATGGGTTTTTAGAAATAAAATTGCTGGATTTAATTATTCCGCGAGATATTTCGAAATAACCAATGCTCTGGAAGTATATGTAAGCCATGAATATAAAGGTGTTTTCAGATTACAGTTAGATAATAAATTACAGAAAACGAATGGTTTTACGACCTATGTAACTCCTCAAAAAGGGAAAAACGCGAGTTTAACAAAGTTTAATAATGCAATTTATTACGCGTATAAAGAGGGTATTTTTAAATTAAATACTAAAACGAAACAGTTTGAAAAGGATAAATTGCTGAGTTCTGTTTTTGAAAAAGATGAATATACATCAGGGAAATTAATAGTTGATAATTCCAATAAAATCTGGTTGTTCTCAAAAAATTACATTTATTATTTCTCATTAAGTAAATTGAGTAATCAACTCAAGCAAAATGTAATTCCAATTCCTGCATCACTGACTAATTCTATGTTAGGATTTGAAAATATTTCTCAAATTTCAAATTCAGATTATCTTATTGGTACAACCGACGGGTATTATACGATGAATATTAATGACTTAAGTTTTAAAAATTATAATGTTTCTATATCTACAATTGCCACCAATAAGTTGAATGAAAACTTAATTAATAGATCTATTCAAGAAAGTGGAAGTTTTAAGTATGATGATAACAACATCACATTCAGTTACACGGTGCCAGAATATAACAAATACATCAATGCAGATTATCAGTTTCTTTTAGAAGGATTTCAGGACGACTGGAGTGAGTGGAACGCAAAAAATTCCATAAGTTTTAAAAATTTGCCGCCAGGTGATTATACCTTTAAAGTGAGAGCTAAATTTGCTAATTCTATAGTGGATAACGCAGTGGTGTATACTTTTAGAGTGGAAAAACCTTGGTATTTAACCAACCTTGCGCTTTTTGTCTATTTCATTTTTATAATTGTAATGGCTCAATTTATTCATAAAACGTATCGAAATTATTACCAAAAACAAAAAGAAAAATTGATAGAAGAAAATAATCTATTATTGGAGATTAAAGAGCTTGAAAATGAGCAGGAATTAATGCGAATTAGAAACGAACAGTTATCTCAAGATGTAGATACAAAAAACAGAGAATTGGCGGTTTCCACGATGAGTTTAAATAGTAAAAATGAATTGTTGGCTTTTATTAAAGATGACTTGAAGAAAACTACTGATGATGGAAACAGAAGTATAAAATCAGTAATATCTACGATTAATAAGAACATAACCGAAGGTGATAGTTGGAATGTTTTCAAGGAAGCTTTTGATAATGCCGATAAAGACTTTCTTAAAAAAATGAAATTGGCTCATCCTTTATTAACTCCAAACGATTTGAGGTTGTGCGCCTATTTAAGATTAAACCTTTCTTCAAAAGAAGTGGCTCCTTTGCTGAATATTTCGGTACGTAGTGTTGAAATAAAAAGATATCGTTTGCGTAAAAAAATGGAGTTATCGCATGAACAAGGACTTGTTGAGTATATTCTAGCTGTATAGTTTTGTGAAAATCGTTTAAATAAAACCATACATCACCACAACATTAACGTTATTGTTGCGGTTTCTCCCTTCTGTAGAAAATATATCTCTCTTAATTTCTTCTTAATTAGCAGTCTTTTTTTTAGTATTCTAAATAAAACATACAATTTTTTGCGTTGTATGTTTTTTGTTGTGGTTCTTTTTAATTTATTATTAGTTCTTCCGATTAATTTTATGATTCACAAAAAACATAAATTATGAAGTCAAACTATCTACTAATCCTTTTTCTATTTCTGTCCTCTTTTGGTTATGCCCAAGGATATGATGTGGGAGGAGTTGTTAAAGAAGCAGTTTCTGGTTTACCTATACCAGGAGTAAATGTTCAAGTTAAAAATTCAACAACAGGAACAGCAACAGATATAAATGGTCGTTTCTCTCTAAAAGGAGTTTCTGCTGGCGCAACCCTAGTCTTTACTTATTTAGGTTATAAAAATTTAGAATATAAAGTAGTATCGACCAATAGTGCACTTTCGATTTCGTTGCAAGAGGATTCTAAGATGTTAGATGAAGTTGTAGTAATTGGATATGGAAGCCAAAAAAAGCGTGAGGTTACAGGAGCTGTTTCTGTTGTAGACAGTAAAACGTTGGAAGCTTTAAAACCTGTTAAAATTGAACAAGCTTTGCAAGGAACCGTTTCTGGTGTGAATGTCACTACCACTTCAGGTGCGCCCGGTGCTGCTTTGGATATTAGAATTAGAGGGATAGCTACTAATGGTGAAAACAGACCTACAACTATAATAGATGGATATGTTGGAGAATTGGGTTTATTAAATCCAAATGATGTGGAGTCAATTACTGTTTTGAAAGATGCTCAAGCAGCAATTTACGGTACTATTGGTGCTAATGGTATTATCCTTATTACCACTAAATCTGGAAAAAAGAATTCGAAGCCAAAAATCAGCTATAATACTTACACTGGTTTTCAGGAAACCTCAAGAACTTTACCTGTGTTGAACGCTACTGAATACGCTCTATTATTAAACGAAAGTTATGCAAATGGTGGCAACGCCATTCCTTTTCCTAATGTTTCTGGTTTAGGTAAAGGTACAAACTGGCAAAATGAAGTTTTCAGCAAAGGTGTTCCTATAATTAATCACGACCTTTCCTTCTCTGGCGGTTCTGAAAAAATTACCTATGCTGTAAGTGGTTCTCATCTGGATCAAGAAGGGATTATAGGACAAAGTAAATCTGGGTTCTTAAGAAACACAGCAAGAGTTTCTTTAGGTGCTGATATTACAGATAAATTAAAATTAAAAACAAACGTAATTTATACCTATTTTAATAGAAAAGCATTAAATGAAAGTGGACTAGGATCTGTTTTGTTCAATGCCTTAAATACACCAGCCACATTGACACCATTTGACGCAAATGGTGATTTTACAAAAGTGCCTACAAACACAGGATTAGGAATCGAAATTATTAATCCATTGGCTCAGATTGCCAATACCTATAATGACTATAATTTTAAAAAAATTAATGGGAATTTTGGTTTAGATTATAAGGTTTTTAAAGATTTTGTAGTTTCGAGTTCGATTGGTTTTAATACATCAAACAGCGAATCTAAATCTTTTGCGAAACAGATCTTATATTGGATAAATCCTTCAGATAAAGTTTTTGATGTTTTGAGAAGTTCAGTTTCTCAAAGTGCTATTAATGATAATAATTATTCATTTGATGTATTTGGGACTTATACTAAAAAAATTGCGGGTAATCATAATGTTACCGCGACAATAGGAAATACTATTTTCAAAGAATACGGAAACGGATTGTTTGCAACTGGGTATGATGTTCCTTATAATTCTTGGGAATTTGCTGATATTTCATTGACCAAAGGAATTTCTGCAACAGTACCGAACGGATCTTATAATTATGATGAAAGAAGGCTTTCTTACTTTGGAAGAGCGCAATATGATTATAAAGGAAAGTATCTTTTTTCAGCAATGATAAGACGTGATGCTTCGACGAAATTTGGACCAGGAAACAAAGTAGGTTATTTTCCCTCTTTTACTGCAGGTTGGGTGATTTCTGATGAAGGATTTTTTGGAGAAAAAAAATGGATAAACTTTATGAAACTAAGAGGAAGTTATGGTACGTTAGGAAATGACCAAATTCCAAATAATGGATATGTTTCTCAATTAAGTGGTGAAGCAACTTATGTTTTTGATGGTGCTTTAGTGAATGGATTAGCAACAGGACAAATTCCGAATCCAAATTTGAAATGGGAAGAAGCCAAGAAATTTGATGTTGGTTTAGACCTTAAGTTAATAGATAATAAAGTTTCCATCGTAGCAGATTATTTTATTGATACGAGAGCTGATTTGTTAATCCCTTTTATACCCGTTTCAGGAATAAATGGAACGGCTGCTCCAGGCGCTGGTTCACCAACAATAAATGCAGGAACGGTAAGGAATTCTGGTTTGGAATTCTCAATAGATTATAAAAATAAATTTACAGAAAATTTTTCGATGAGTGTGGGTTACAATGTTACTTTTCTTAAAAATGAGGTTTTAGCCGTTGATAATGGAACAGGATTTATTGAAGGAGGCTCATTTGGCGTAGGTCAGCAAGCACCTTCAAGAATGGAAGTAGGCCAACCAATTGGTTATTTTTATGGATATAAAACCGATGGAATTTTTCAAAATCAGGCAGAAGTTAGTGCCCATCCATCGCAACTTTCCTTAGGTGCAGAGGCAAGTCCAGGAGACCTTCGTTTTGTAGATATTAATGGGGATGGAATTATCGATTCAAAAGATAGAACAAACATAGGAGATCCTATTCCTGCTGCTACAATGGGTTTTAATTTACAAATGAACTACAAAAGCTTTGATTTTGCAGTATACACTTTTGCCTCTGTAGGAAATGATATGGTTAGAAATTACGAAAGAAATCTTACAGACGTCAATCGTTTAAATTATGTTCTTGGCAGATGGACTGGCGAAGGAAGTAGTAATACTACTCCACGAGTGACCACAAGTGCTACAGGAAATTCTACTTTTTCGAGCTATTTTGTTGAAGACGCTTCATATTTGAGAATCCAAAATATGCAATTAGGATATTCTATAAATCCTAAGTATTCTGAAAAAGCAGGGATAACAAAATTAAGATTATATGCAGGTGTAAATAATCTCTACACTTTCACAAAATACAAAGGTTTTGATCCGGGTGCTTCTAATGGAGCTCCAATTGGCGGAGGAATAGATTATGGTTTTTATCCGATCCCAAGAACCTATTTATTAGGCTTAAACATTAATTTTTAATTCGTATTAAAATGAAAAAGTATCTATTTATTACCCTTATAACGATAACAATTTTTTCAGCACTTACCATTTCGTGTAGTGATGATTTTGTTGATCGACCGATAAAATATTCAATTGACTCTGAGAATTATTTTAACTCAAAATCAGATTATGACAATGCTTTAATTGCCGCTTATGATTTGTTACAATCCACGTATCTCAATGCATTAATGGGTGAAATAGCTTCAGATAATACTTTGGCAGGAGGGGAAAGCCAATCTGATACTCCCGGTTTCCAGCAAATTGACAAGATGATTCACACTCCTGTGAACAGCAACTTAAAAAATCTATGGGATTGGATGTTCGCTGGAGTTCAAAGAGCGAATTACATTTTAGAATTCAAAGACAAAACAGCTTTTGATGGTAAAAACCAGGTTATTGCTGAAGCTCGTTTTCTTAGAGCGTATTACCATTTTGAATTAGTAAAATGGTTTGGTGGAATCCCGTTAAAAGGGGACGCAAGATTCAGTTCAGGTGATGAGAAAAAATTACCACGTTCGTCAGTGGCAGAAGTATATGCCTCAATTGAAGCCGATTTAATTTTTGCTTCCGATAATTTATCTGCAACTGCAGCTCAAAAAGGAAGAGTTACCAAAGGAGCCGCTTTAGCACTTTTAGGAAAAGCGTATTTATATGACGGGAAATTTGCCCTCGCAGCTGTGGCTTTAGATAAAGTAGTTGCTTTAAATAAATATTCATTGGTGAGTGATTATAATTCTATTTTTGAGGATGCAGGAGAAAATGGTCCCGAGTCCGTTTTTGAAGTGCAATACACAGATGTAGAAGGTGCCGGTTTTGGATGTTTACAATGTAGCGAAGGAAATGTAGCTGTGGGTTTTAGTGGACCAAGAAATTATTCAGGGCCGCTATTTACTTCAGGTTTCAGTTTTAATGTTCCAACTCAGAAAGTGGTAAATGCGTTTGAAGCTGGAGACAGAAGAAAAGCCGTGGCAATACTAGATATCCAAGCTTGGGCAGCTTCATCAGGAGCAACTTATGGGAAAGGATACGAGCATACTGGTTATTTTAACAGAAAATACATTCCAAGAAAAAGAAGCGCCGCTGCACAAGGGGATTTGAATCTTACGAATCCTAATAATTACAGAGCCATTCGTTATGCGGATGTTCTTTTGATGGCGGCTGAGGCATACAATCGCGGTGGAATCGATGATGCAAAAGCAAGAGGCTACCTAAACCAAGTTCGAAGACGTGCTTTTGGAGACTTGAATCACGATATTTCATCTTCTGGAGCTGCTTTGACTGACTTTATTTTAGCAGAAAGAAGAGTGGAGTTAGTTGGTGAGGGACACCGTTTCTTCGATTTAGTCCGCACTAAAAAAGCAGCTCAGGAAATTACTGGATTTACCGCTGGCAAAAATGAATTGTTTCCGATTCCAATTGAGGAAATTCAATTTGCAAATGGAAATTGGCAACAAAATCCCGGTTATTAAAAACTAATATTATTTATATATGAAAAAGTTAAAATTAATACTAAGTATTTTTGTTCTAACTATCTTAATAGGATGTTCAGCCGAAAATAATGATGTGAATTTGGATGGAGTAAGCGCTCCTTCAAATATATCTGCTCTAACGACCATTACTCAGGATAATTCAGGAAATGTTACTTTTTTGCCTAGAGGGGAAGGAGTTACTCAATTCGAAATTTATTTTGGTGATGCACCTTCAACACCAGCCTATGTAAATCCGGGTAGTACTGTTACGCACAAATATAAAGAAGGTAAATTTCAGGCAAAAATTGTAGGTGTAACTATTAATGGAAAAAGAACCGAAAAAATTCAAGAGGTGACCGTTTCTTTTTTGGCTCCAACAGGTTTTGAGCCAACCATAACTATTGGTAGCAATCTATCAATCAGTGTTACTGCTAAAGCGGAATTGGAAACTTTCTTTCAAGTCTATTTTGGCGATGTAGCGAATGAAGTTCCAGTAGATTTTATGCAAGGTGAAGTAATTACACATACTTATAAAAATGCGGGAACCTACCAAGTGAGAGTTGTTGCACTAAGTGGTGGGGCAGCCACTACACAAAAAATTCAAAGTGTAACTGTTACTAATTTATTTGCTGCACCCGTTCCTACAATTCCGGCTGCAAATGTGATTTCTATGTTTAGCGACAGTTATACAAATGTTGCAGTAGATACTTGGAGAACTTCTTGGTCTCAAGCAACTTTGGAAGATATTGATATTAGTGGTAACAAAACCAAAAAGTACAGTTCATTGGGTTTTGTTGGTATTGAAGCTACTACAACACCAATTAATGCATCTGCAATGACATTCTTCCATACTGATATTTGGTCGTCAGACTTTACAGAGTTTAAGGTTAAGTTAGTCGATTTTGGAGCTAATGGTGTTTTTGGTGGTGGTGATGATAAAGAACATGAAATTACAATCTCTAATCCCGCAAAGGAAAAATGGGTGAGTTTAGATATTCCATTAAGTGATTTCACAGGATTGACGACACGCAGTCATATTGCACAGTTAATTTTTGTAGGTGCACCTTTTGGTAGTACAACAGTTTATGTTGATAACGTATTCTTTTACAATAAAGTTGGCTCTATTACAGCAGCCCCTACTCCTACTGTAGCAGCGTCTAAAGTGATTTCTATGTTTAGTGACGCTTATACAAATGTAGCGGTTGATACTTGGAGAACTTCTTGGTCAAATGCCACATTGACGGATTTGAGCATCAATGGAAATGCAACCAAAAAATACAGTGCATTGGATTTTGTAGGTATAGAAGCAACTACAACTCCTATAAATGCTACTGCAATGACACATTTTCACACGGACGTTTGGTCATCAGATTTTACAGAATTCAAAATAAAATTAGTCGATTTTGGAGCTAATGGTACTTTTGGTGGTGGTGATGACAAGGAACATGAAATTACAGTTTCGTCTCCTGCGAAAGGAACTTGGATAAGTCTAGATATTCCGTTAAATACTTTTACCGGTTTGACCACGCGAGCACATATTGCACAGTTAATTTATGTAGGTGCACCTTCTGGAAATAACACCGTTTATATTGATAATGTTTATTTTCATAATTAACGATTAAAGTATATAAAATCAATTGATTATAAAATTAGTACGGATTCGTATGATTTTTTTGTCATAAATGCATTTAAAAAATATTTAAAATGAGAAAAATAATAATAAATATAGTGACGGTTTTTGCCCTTCTTTTGATGGTCAATTGTCAGGAAGATAATCTAGCTTTCGGAGCATTGAATGCTCCAACAGGTCTTCAAGTAAAGGCTGAAATAATTGGTAAATCAGCAGCGTTTCCTAACGGTGATGGTTCTGGAAAAGTAAAATTTACGAGTACAGCTGAAAATGCTATTTCATATAAATATATTTTTAGTGATGGAACTTCTAAGAATTCTCCGAGCGGAGTTTTAGATAATACATTTGCAACTCCTGGGGTAAATACTTATACTGTGACTGTTATTGCTTCAGGAACAGGAGGAATTGTTACAAATGTTACAATGGAAGTGACCGTCTTTAGTAATTTTAAAGATGAAGCGGCTGTGCAGTTCTTAACTGGCGGATCGAGCAAAAAATGGTATTGGGCACAAAAGGAAACTGGTCATTTAGGAGTAGGTCCAAACGTTGCATGGTCTGATCCTACTTTTGGAACAAAAAATTATTATCCAGATTTTTACGCAGCTAAAGCTGATGAGAAATCAGCTACTTGTTTGTACAAAAGTGTCATGACTTTTTCTTTAGTTGGAACTCAAATGAAATTTGAATTGGATAACAAAGGACAAACCTATTACAATGGTGCTTTCAAAGGCGGAGGTGATGATGCTTGTTATGATTTAAACACTAGTGGTGCCAAAACAGTAACTTTAAGCAAGTCTGATTCTTTCGTTACAAAGAATCCGGATAGTGCTACTCAAACTAGAGGAACCACATTAAATATCGCAGACGGTGGTTTTATGGGTTATTTTGTAGGAACTAGTTCTTATGAGATTTTATCTATCACCGATAATCGCATGGTGGTACGAGTGATTCAATCAGGCAATCCATTTTTGGCTTGGTATCATATTTTTACAACAACCCCTCCAGGAGCAAGTGTTACTCCAGCAGCAGATTACACGGTTTTAAAATTTTCTGATGAATTTAATGTGGATGGTGCACCCGATCCTGCAAAATGGGGATATGACCTAGGCGCTGGCGGTTGGGGAAATGGTGAAGCACAAACCTTTACCAGCGCTTCTGATAATGTGATTGTTGCTGGTGGAAATTTAAAAATTACTGCGAAAAAAGCAGGAACGGGATATACTTCAGCTAGATTAAAATCAGAAGGTAAATACAAGTTTACTTATGGTAAAGTAGAAGTAAGAGCCAAATTGCCATCAGGCGGTGGAACATGGCCAGCTATCTGGATGTTAGGTTCAGATTATGCAACCAATACATGGCCAGGTTGCGGAGAAATAGATATTATGGAACATAAAGGAAATGAGCCCAATGTTATTTATGGAACATTGCATTACCCTAACCATTCTGGCGGAAACGGAAATGGAAGTACTAAAACAATCACTAATGCTTCTACTGAATTTCATGTTTATAAAACCATTTGGAGTCCAGCATCTGTAAAAATATACGTAGATGATGTGTTGTTTCATACTGTAGCAAATGATAGCAGCTTGCCATTCAATAAAGACTTTTTCATGATTTTGAATGTGGCAATGGGAGGTACTTTTGGAGGAACTATTGATCCTGCTTTTACGCAATCTTCCATGGAGATTGATTACGTTAGAATCTACCAATAAACCCGAAAATAAGGGAATGAATATAAGAAGGTCGGTTCTTTTACCGGCCTTTTCTTTTAATTGTAACAAAAAGGATAAAGATGAGAAATAAATCCCTGTTAGCATCATTTGCTATCGCAGCTCTAATAGTTGCAGGTTGCAGCAATAAAATTTTAAAATCGCCTGTTTCTTTCTCCAAAGAAAATGTTTTAGAAACTAGAGTGGATTCTGTACTTAGACTGATGACTTTGGAAGAAAAAGTAGGGCAACTCAATCAGTATAATGGGTTTTGGGAAATTACAGGTCCTACCCCAAAAGAAGGTCAGGCCGCAAAAAAATACGAAGACTTGAAAAAAGGATTAGTAGGATCTATGCTGAATGTAAAAGGGGTAAAAGACGTAAAAGCATTGCAAAAAATAGCCGTGGAACAAACTAGATTAGGGATTCCATTGATTTTTGGATTTGATGTTATTCATGGTTACAAAACCATAAGTCCAATTCCACTTGCTGAAGCTGCAAGTTGGGATATGGAAGCTATAAAAAAGTCAGCCGCAATCGCAGCAGAAGAAGCCTCTTCAGTAGGTTTAAACTGGACTTTTGCGCCTATGGTTGATGTAGCTAGAGATGCGCGCTGGGGTCGTGTAATGGAAGGCGCTGGTGAGGATGCTTTTTTAGGAAGTAAAATTGCCGTGGCTCGTGTAAAAGGTTTTCAAGGCGAAGACTTAGCAGCTACCAATACTATTTTGGCTTGCGCCAAACATTTTGCTGGATATGGTTTTGCAGAAGCTGGAAGAGATTACAATACGGTTGATATTAGTGAAACAGAATTGCAAAACACCATTTTCCCCCCGTTTAAGGCGGCTGTTGATGCAGGTGTACGAACGTTTATGAACTCTTTCAATGAATTGAATGGCATTCCTGCAACTGGAAATAGCTATTTACAAAGAGAAGTTTTAAAAGGAGATTGGAAATTTGATGGTTTCGTAGTGTCGGATTGGGGTTCTATCAATGAAATGATTTCGCATGGTTATGCTAAAGACAGTAAACAGGCAGCTGAAATAGCGATTAATGCTGGTTCAGACATGGATATGGAATCCAGTGCCTACGTGGATCACTTAGTCGCTCTAGTAAAGGAAGGTAAAGTTAAAGAAAGTGTTGTAGATGATGCGGCAAGACGTATTTTGAAAGTGAAATTCGAACTAGGTTTGTTTGATAATCCTTATAAATATTGTGATGAAAATAGAGAATTAGCAACTGTAGGAAAATTAGAATTTCAAGAAGGAGTTTTGGATGTAGCCAAAAAATCGATTGTGCTTTTGAAAAATGAAAAAGAATTATTGCCTCTAAAAAAATCAGGACAAAAAATCGCATTAATTGGTGCTTTGGCAAATGATAAAACAAGTCCGTTGGGAAGTTGGAGAATTGCTGCTGATGATAATACGGCAATTTCAGTGTTGGAAGGACTGCAAAAGTATACCGGAAATAAGCTAACGTATGCAAAAGGAGCTGATGTAACGGCAGGAAGAACACAATTCATTTGGGAAACTAAAATTAATATGACGGACAAAAGTGGATTTGCAGAAGCCATAGCGGTTGCAAAACAAGCCGATGTCGTAGTTATGGTTTTAGGAGAGCATGGTTTACAATCTGGAGAGGGAAGAAGTAGATCCGATATCGGTTTACCGGGTGTTCAACAAGAATTGTTAGAAGCAATTTATAAAGTCAATTCCAATATAGTTTTAGTTTTGAATAACGGTCGTCCGTTAGCAATTCCTTGGGCAGATGAAAATATCCCTGCAATTGTTGAAGCTTGGCATTTAGGCACACAAAGTGGTAACGCCATAGCACAGGTTTTGTATGGAGATTATAATCCAAGTGGTAAATTACCAATGACTTTTCCAAGAAATGTAGGTCAAATTCCCATTTATTACAATTATAAAAATACCGGAAGACCAATAATGAATGAGCCTGAAAGTGTGTTTTGGTCTCATTATATCGACGAAAAAAACACCCCTTTATATCCTTTCGGTCACGGGCTTAGTTATTCTAAATTTGAATATTCCAATTTGCAATTGTCGTCCAAATCGTTTGCAAAAAAGGGCAAAATAGAAGTTTCCGTAACTATAAAAAATACAGGAAAAGTAACAGGAAAAGAAGTCGTTCAATTGTATATTAGAGATTTGATAGGAAGCATTACCCGTCCGGTAAAGGAGTTGAAAGGATTTGAAATGATTACTTTACAACCAAACGAAACAAAAAAAGTGGTTTTTTCAATCGATGAAAAAACAATCGAGTTTTTCACTGCCAATAGAAAGTGGGAAGCAGAAGCTGGAGACTTTAAAGTATTCATAGGTGGAAGTTCAGTAACAAAATTGGAAGGAGATTTTCAATATTCTAATTAAACTAAAATGAAAAAAATACTAATACTAGTACTTGTAGTCAATTTTTCTTTTGCACAACATAACAAACGAAAACTGGTTTGGGAAGAAAATTTTGATGGCAAAAAATTAAATGAAAAAAGTTGGAATTTTGAGCTTGGCGATGGTTGTCCAAATTGTGGTTGGGGAAATAACGAACGACAATTGTATACAGAACAAAATCATAAAGTGGCTAACAACAAATTAGTCATTACTGGCAAAAAAGTAGGGGAGAAATACACTTCGACACGCATCACAACAAAAGGCAAAAAAGAATTTCAATACGGCCGTTTTGAGGCAAGAGCAAAGCTGCCTGTTGGTCAAGGCGTATGGCCTGCTTTTTGGATGTTAGGGTCAAATATTAGTGAAGTTGGCTGGCCTAAATGCGGTGAAATCGATATTTTGGAATATGTAGGAAAAGAACCCAACATGGTTTTTACCTCTTTGCATACGCAAGACAGCCATGGGAACACCATTAATACTAAGAAAACAAGATTTGACAATATAGAGGAAGGATTTCATATTTACGCGATAGATTGGACAAAAGATAAAATTGTGTTCTATGTAGATGACCAATTAGTATACACATTTCAACCAGAAAATAAAACAGAAGCGGTTTGGCCTTACAATCAGCCGTTCTATTTCATTGTTAATATGGCAATTGGAGGGAATTTTGGAGGTCCTGAAGTAGATGATGCCATTCTTCCTCAAGATTTCATTATAGATTATATCAGAGTCTATCAATAATTCTGTAATAACGGATAAAATGATTGCAGCTAAAATAAGGTTTGATGCTAATCCATTAAAAATCAAGCTTTATTTTAGTTTTTTTTATTTTTTAAGAATTCCTTGACAAAAAGCAACCGTATTATGTAACGGCATGCTAATTGTACTATTAATGTGAAATAAAGATGAAAAAAATTAACAAATTTTCATCTTGATATGTTAATTTTTCTTAATTTTACTTGTGTGTTCCAACAAAAAAGTCATATTTTTGAAAAATATAATAACCACTAATCATTATTAGCCTATAATAGAAAACTACTTTTTAGAGAAATTTCTCCAATTTTAATTAACAACTAAAAAGTATAACTATGGCTAATACACAACTTCCCGATGCTTTGTTGGTTCAGGATTATGTTTCCGGTAATGAAAATGCCTTAGCAACATTAATCAAAAGACACGAATCAAAAATTTATGGTTTTATATATTCCAAAATCTCGGATAGAGATATTTCGAATGATATTTTTCAAGATACTTTTATTAAAGTAATTAGAACTTTAAAATCAAATTCGTACAACGAAGAAGGGAAATTCTTACCATGGGTAATGCGCATTTCACATAATCTTATTGTTGATCATTATCGAAAAACTAAAAAAATGCCAATGTTCAGAGAAACAGAGCAATTTTCTATTTTTTCAATTATGTCTGATGATTCTCTTTCTATAGAAAATAAATTAATTACAGAGCAAGTCGAGATGGATATAAAGAGATTAATAGAAGAGCTCCCGGTCGATCAAAAAGAAGTTTTAGTGATGCGAATGTATCAGGATATGAGTTTTAAAGAAATTTCTGAAGTAACGGGTGTAAGTATAAATACTGCTTTAGGCAGAATGCGATATGCATTGATGAATATGAGAAAAGTTATCGATAAACATCAAATTGTTTTGACTAATTAACAATATATTGAAACTTGCCACGTTATTATATAAAAACAAATTATTTTATAAAATGGCAAAAATTTACTCTAAAAAATCATTAGTTACAAAGACAATGAAACCCAATAAAGAAATCGTTTCTTTTATCTTAAATTATTCAAAAGCGTTAAGCATAATAAAAATTGAAGATAAAAGTTTCGAGATTATTTCTAATTAAAACGACCTATTAGTGTTTTGGATGCTTTTGGAGTCAGTAAATCAGGTCTTAATTTTTGACATGGTTTGACAAAATCTCACTAGTTTTTTAATTAGTGAGATTTTCTATTTACCAAGAGGATGTTTTGTATAAAATTCGTCTAAGACTTTTTTTCTTCCAATTGTTTTGGTGATGATGTCCTTATCTAAATCCCAGCCACGAGCGGGTGAATATTGTCTTCCATACCAAATTATTTGCAGGTGTAAATCATTCCAAATTGCCTCTGGAAAAAGTCGTTTAGCATCTTTTTCTGTTTGAACCACATTTTTTCCGTTCGTTAAATTCCACCGGTACATCAATCTGTGAATGTGCGTATCGACTGGAAAAGCAGGAACATGAAAGGCTTGTGACATCACGACGCTAGCTGTTTTATGACCAACTGCTGGCAGTTCTTCCAAAAATTCAAAACTTTTAGGTACTTTTCCTCCGTGTTTGTCAATTAGAATATGAGAAAGACCATGAATTCCTTTCGATTTCATTGGCGACAAGCCACAAGGCCTAATGATGTCTTTAATTTCCTCCACAGATAATTTTATCATATCATACGGATTATCTGCTTTCGCAAAAAGCAAAGGAGTGATTTGGTTCACGCGAACATCTGTGCATTGTGCCGATAACAAAACGGCAATTAACAAGGTGTACGGATCTTTATGGTCTAAAGGAATTGGAATAGTTGGGTATAATTCTTTTAACGTATTTATAACAAATGTTACCCGTTCCTGTTTGTTCATTTTTGTATTTTTATAAGTGTAAAAATAGTGTAATTTCTATTATGTGCCTAATCCTGTTTTACGTTGTAATCCCGAAACTTATGGACTCGTTTTTAAGTTTTTTTTTAAAATCACAAGAGCTTCAATTGGTCGCTTTGTCATTACATTAAAAAATAGCTATTAAAACTGGTTGGTTTCAACTACATTATGGGACAAAAATCAGTTGGCGAATTAATATTTATTTAATCAATCTAATATTCTAAAAATATGACAACATTAAAAAAAGGAGATAAAGCACCTAATTTTTCAAGTCTTGATCAAGACGGAAAGCCACATCAATTATCCGATTATGCTGGAAAAAAATTAGTGGTTTTCTTTTATCCAAAAGCAAACACACCGGGTTGCACCGCTGAGGCTTGTGATCTTAGAGATAATTTTGAACGTTTCAAAGCCAATAACTACGAGCTTCTAGGCGTAAGTGCTGATGCGGCAAAAGCCCAAGCAAAATTCAAGGAAAAGTATGATTTTCCTTTTCCGTTATTGGCTGATGAAGATAAATCCGTGATTCAAGCTTTTGGAGTGTGGGGCCCCAAAAAATTCATGGGAAAAGAATATGATGGAATTCATAGAACCACTTTTGTAATAGACGAAAACGGAATTATTGATGAGGTAATTTCTGATGTGAAAACTAAAGCGCATGCTGCTCAAATATTGGGGTAAGCTACAAAGAAAAAGAGTCAAGTGCAGGTTGAAATTACATCTTGCTCTTGACTCTTTCTTTCGATTTTATAAAAAATCTAATTACTTATTTTTAAGATTTTATTTGGATCATAACCAAAAAGTTGATGTTCTTTGATGATTTCCGCAATTCCGGCAGGAAGCATATTTTCCCATCCTGGTTTTCCATGATTTATCATGTTTAATACTTCACGAGAGAATACTTCCAAAATCTCAGGATCGTAGTCAACAATATCAACAACCTTTCCATTGAATTTGAAGAATTTGTATAATTCTTTCATTCGTGGATGTACTTTTAAATTGTCTGACGTGATAATCTCCCCGTTTTCACCAAGCATTGGATATAAGAAAACTTTCATATCTCGGTAAAATAATTTTCCAAAAGCTTCAAGAATTCCACCGCTTAAATGACGATAGTATTTCTCGTCAAAAATATCCACTAAGTTATTTACACCCATGGCCAATCCCATTCTTGCTTTGGTATAATTAGCAAAATATTCGACCACTTTATAATATTCTTGGAAATTAGAAATCATTACCGTCTGTCCAAGAGAACAAAGTAATTCGGCACGATCCATAAAATCTCTTTCGTCAATTTCACCATCTGAACGCAAGTTAGATAAGGTGATTTCGAAAACTACAAGCGTATTGTCAACATCCACTTTATTCTCGTTCAGGAACATTTTTAATGATTTCTCATACATGTCCATGTTTACTTTTGTAACTGGACGGAAACTTCCTCTAAAAGCAAGAATATTCTTTTTATACAATATGGCAGCAGGAAGGATGTTTTTTCCATCTGGATTAAACATAACTGCATCAGTCATTCCGTTTTTAACCAGTTGTAAACTCATCAAGCGATTATCTACATCTGCAAAACGAGGTCCTGAGAAATTGATTGTGTCTATTTCCAGTTGATCTTTATCTAAATGGTCGTATAAATAACGCAACAAGCGTTTAGGATCGTTGTATTTATAATAGGCGCCATAAATTAAATTTACACCAAGAATACCAAGGGTTTCCTGTTGCAATCGTACATCGGTTTCCTTGAAACGGATATGAATTATAATTTCATTATAATCCTCATCCGGTTCGATTTGATATCGAATACCAACCCATCCATGTCCTTTAAATTGTTTGGCAAAATCAATAGTTGCTACAGTATTGGCATAACTGAAAAACATTTTATTGGGATGTTTCTCTCTACTTAAGCGGTCTTCCATTAATTGACCTTCGAAGGTAAGCATTTTTTTAAGTCGGCTTTCTGTAACATAACGGCCGTCTTTTTCTATACCATATACGGCATCACTAAAATCTTTGTCATAGGCTGACATCGCTTTTGCAATTGTACCCGAAGAACCTCCAGCTCTAAAAAAATGCCTAACAGTTTCTTGTCCTGCACCAATTTCGGCGAAAGTTCCGTAGATGTTTTCATTCAAGTTTATACGAAGTGCCTTGTCTTTTGTAGAAGGAATTTGTTCGATGACTTTGTCACCTTTTAGTTTTATTTCAGTACCCATTTTATTTTAAATATGGCTAATATGTTACAAAGTTAGTTAAAATGGTTTTTAATGAAGGAGAATTAATCCTATTTTTGTAAAAAATTATGATACCGTTGAAGATATATTTTTTAGGCACAGGGACATCACAAGGAATACCTGTTATTGGGAGCAATCATTCGGTTTGCAAAAGTACTGATTTTAAGGATAAAAGACTTCGAGTATCCGTTTGGGTATCTTGGGAGGATCATTCTTTCGTAATCGATTGCGGACCTGATTTTAGACAGCAAATGCTTACATCAAACTGTCAAAAAGTAGATGGAATCTTGTTTACTCATGAACATGCTGACCATACTGCAGGTTTAGATGATATTCGCCCCTTCAATTTTAAGCAAGGCGAGATACCTATTTATGCCCATCAACGCGTAATTGACAATCTAAAAAGTCGCTTTGGATACATTTTTGAAACCAAAAATAGATATCCAGGCGCACCTTCTGTAAAAACAATTGAAGTGGTCAACAATCAGCCTTTTTCAATCGGCAATAAAAAAGCAATTCCTGTTAATGTAATGCACGGCGATCTTCAGGTTTTTGGCTACAGGATTGATGATTTTGCTTATTTGACTGATGTGAAAACGATTGAAAAAAGCGAAATTGAAAAATTAAAAGGTCTAAAAGTATTGGTGGTGAATGCGTTACGCGAGGAGCCACATAATACGCATTTCAATTTGGAGGAAGCTTTAGATTTTATTGCTTTGGTTCAACCGGAAAAAACCTATCTCACTCATATTAGCCATATTCTTGGTTTTCATGAAGAAGTTCAAAAAAAACTGCCGGAAAACGTTTTCTTGGCTTACGATAATTTAGAAATCACAATTTAATAATTTTTAAAATGAAAAAATCATTAATGCTTTATGCTCTTATTCTGGCTTTATTATTTAATGTTTACACTTATATGTTTTTGAGTAAGGAAGTAACTTTTGAACAGGATCGATATAGCAGAGTAACGACCAAGCTAAAAGACAGTTTGAAATCAGTGACCAATAAATTAGCTGATGCCAACTATTTTTCTTTGGAAAAAAACGAAAATGCTCAAAATTATTTTGACTCAGGAAGTGCAGAAAAAACGATTCAGTACGAAAAACTAATTCCAGTGGTAACGGAAAAATTACTGGACTACAATTCAAATCCAAAAGGGAATCCTTATGTTGGCCAAGATCAAATTGGAGCCAATAAATTTATTATCAATAAAGTAAAAATCCTAAATCACCGATGGATTATTGCGGATTTTAGTGATGGAGAAATCTGGGGAGAAGTTTTATTAAAATACTTTGTCAATGATGATGAAAGTATTGCTTTTGAAGTAAATCAATCGTTACTTTATCAAAAGTAAAGTCTAGTATTCCGTTGCAGTTTTCAGTGTTCAAAAATACCGAAAACTGCAATACAATTGTGAATACTAATTTTCAAGGAGCCAATTTTTAAAATCATAAAAATTTTGTGGCGCTACACCATGACCTACAGGATATTCTTTATAAGTAGCATTGATACCTAATTTTTCCAAAAATGGTTTTGTTTTTCGAGCCCATTCTACTGGAATTACTTGATCAACTGTTCCATGTGAATGGAATATTTTTAGTTTTGAAAGATCATTACGCAAGTAGTTTTCTTCTAAAATAGGTTCACTTACGTAACCGCTCAATGCAACTACTCTTTGTACTTTGTCGGGATGCGATAAGGCTATGGCATAACTTAAAATAGAACCTTGGCTGAAGCCAACCAAAGTTACATTTTTAGAATCTATTGGATAGGTTTGAATTAATTCATCAATAAATTGAGCTATTAAATCCCTTGAAATTTTTGCCTGTTCATGATCTGAAAATTTATTTTCATCAGCATCAAAATTGATAGCATACCACGCATAAGCACCGTATTGCATGTTATATGGCCCTCTCGCTGAAACAATATAAT